>JAVHPS010000444.1:0-1075 GCA_036170715.1 Rhodoferax sp.
CCAAACGAGCGCAGGCCAGAGACTTCTTCGGGCAGCACCACGTCATCGTGCGGGATGTGTGGAATCACAAAGCTGCGCAGCGTGCGTTTTCCACGAATGCCGACCGTACCAGGCGAGCCCACGGGCAGACTGGGCAGCAAATTGAGCACACCGGCTTTTTCTTCGAGGACGATGGTACGGGTGCGCACCGGCTTGGCGGCAAAAAGACCCAACTGGTCAAGTCGGTCATAGCGGTTGGGCAGCAGGTTGATCGCGGCAGTCAGCGATGCCATGGAAAAGGCGGGATTGAGAAACGGGTTGTTGATGGCCATGATGGCTTTCCTTCAAATAATGGGATGAATGAGGAGACTTGGCTTGTCGTGCGCTGGAAATATCAAGCGCTTTGGCGAACCAGAATGCCCAGAGCCTTGAGTTGGGCCACTGCAGCGTCGCGCTCGGCCACAGTGATGGCCACAGGCCAGGTGAGTGCGTGCTGGGCCACCGCACCGTGGCGTGCCAGCATCAAGGCATCGTCCCGATCCACCAGATAGGCGTCGCAGTCTTGCAGCAACACGCCACAGGCGAGTTGACTGCCATCGGTGGCACTCGGATCGAGTTGCTTGACCTTGCCGGTGGCGGTCACCAGCCCAAGGACGGTGCCCAGTACCAAGGTTTGACCAGCAGTCAGGATGGCGCGGTCGCGCGAGTAAAAGCCTTCGTCTTCGTATTTGAGCAAGTCGCCCAGATTGAGGGTTTGTTTGATTTCAGCCATGGAATTCTCCAATCAGTGATGGTTTGAGGTGATTTGTGGTGCGGCTTGGCGAGATTTACCGAGCCCCAATTCGGGCTTTGACGGCCTGGATCAGCGGGTTGTCCGGGGAAGCCGGGTTGGATGTCGCCATTTCCTGGCGGTGTGCAGCATTCGGGTCGATGCGGCTGACGATCTCAAGCGATTGCTGCGCCTTGGCCGTGAGCAACTGGCTGCGCACCTGACTGGGTGCCACTTTGGCCTCCAGAAAGCCAGCGATCAGGTCGGTGCGTCCAGCCAGGGTGCAGCTTTGCGCGACTTCAATCGCATCAGAGACTGCAAACGCTG
>JAVHPS010000445.1:0-4898 GCA_036170715.1 Rhodoferax sp.
AACTGGCGCGCGTAGGTGGAGAGGCTCTCCACATAGCGGCGCTGGCCTTCAGCATACAGGGTGTCAAACGCCAGGCTGGACTTGCCTGAGCCGCTCAAGCCAGTGATCACCACCAACTGGTTGCGCGGGATGTCGAGGTCGATATTTTTCAGGTTGTGCGTGCGCGCCCCGCGGATGCTGATGGTTTGCGCCGCCAGGGCAGCGCCCAGGTAGCGGCCTTCCAATGCGCTGGGTGGGGGGGTAGGGGGCAAAGAGGATGCGCTCAAGATGTCAATCACAGTGCAATTGGTAACCCGCCATGATAGTCAATCAGCCGGCCAAAAAGAATCAGGGACAATTCACCCCTTGCAGCCCGGTTGGGTCGCAGTTGCGTTTTTTTCGGAGAAGCCCTTGTCAGATGTGAATGTTCCTCTGGCCTCAGCCAGTGTGCAGCCCCCCGTTGCCGACAGCGCCATGACGGCGCTGGAATTGCGCTCCAGTTTTTCATTGGCCAGCATTTTTGCGTTGCGCATGCTGGGTTTGTTTTTGATTTTGCCGGTGTTTGCCATCGAGGCCGCGCACTACCCCGGGGGCGACGATGCCGCCATGGTGGGCCTGACCATGGGCATTTATGGCCTGACGCAGGCACTGTTGCAGTTTCTATATGGCCTGGCCTCAGATCATTTTGGCCGCAAGCGGGTGATTGTGTTTGGCTTGTTGGTGTTTGCGGTGGGCAGTTTGCTGGCCGCGCTGGCACCTAGCCTGACCTGGTTGGCGGTGGGCCGTGCCGTGCAGGGCGCGGGCGCAGTGTCGGCCGCCGTGACCGCGCTGCTGGCAGATCAGACGCGTGATGTGGTGCGCACCAAGTCGATGGCGATGGTGGGGGCCAGCATTGGCCTGATGTTTGCCGTGTCACTGGTGGCTGCACCGGTGCTGGCAGCCTGGATCGGTTTGGTGGGCATTTTTGCCCTAACCGGTGTGCTGGCTTTGTTGGGTGTTGTGGGGGTAATCTGGTGGGTGCCACCTGAGCCCTTGAAGCACAAGGACAGCCCTAAGGGTCGGGTGTTGGATGTGTTGCGCTCGCCGGCGTTGCTGCGGCTGAACTTTGGCGTGTTTGTGCTGCACGCAGTGCAGTTGGCCATGTGGCTGGCCTTGCCCGCCATGTTGGTGCAGGCGGGTTTGAGCCGGGCACACCACTGGCAGGTGTATTTGCCGGCGGTGCTGGGCTCTTTTGTGGTCATGGGGGGGAGCTTGTTTCAGCTCGAAAAGCGCGGTTATTTGCGTGCTGTGTTTTTGACCTCGATTGGCTTGACGGCAGCGGTGCAGGCAGCGTTGTGGTCACAGGTGGCGGCCAGCCCCAGCGTGCTGCTGTTGGGTGGTTTGCTGTTTGTGTTTTTCTATGGGTTCAATGTGCTTGAAGCCAGTCAGCCCAGCATCGTGTCGCGGCTGGCTCCGGCGCAGACCCGGGGCGCAGCCATTGGGGTTTACAACACGCTGCAATCGCTCGGTTTTTTTGCCGGTGGCGTGGGCGGCGGCTGGCTGGTGAAACACACCGGGGCCAGCGGCCTGTACGCCACCTGTGCGGGTTTGATGCTGCTTTGGCTGCTGGTGGCTTGGCCGATGCAGGCTCCGGCGCGCTCGCAAGTGGTGACAAAAGCGGGATAAACTGAAACTTCTGGCGAGGCTGCTTGCCATGCTGCGCTGCACCAACGCGCATCGAACTCTTAAAGGATAAAAACATGGCTTCTGTCAATAAAGTAATTTTGCTCGGCAATCTGGGGCGCGACCCTGAAGTGCGCTACCTGCCCAGCGGTGACCCGGTGGCCAACATCACCATTGCCACCAGCAGTCGCTACAAAAACAAAGCGGGTGAAATGGTCGAAGAAACCGAATGGCATCGGGTCACGTTTTTTGGTCGCCTGGCTGAAATTGCCAGCCAGTACCTGAAAAAAGGCCGTCCGGTGTACGTGGAAGGCCGAATCAAAACCAATAAATACACCGACAAAAACGGTGTGGAACGATACTCCACAGACGTGATCGCCAGCGAAATGCAATTGCTCGGTGGCCGTGAGGGCATGGGCGAGCCCAGCCAGGGTGACGATGACGGTGGCTACAGCCGCCCAGCGCCAGCGGCACGTCCGGCGGCTGCCCCCGCGCGACAAGCCATGCCTGCCGCATCCGCCCCTGCCGCCCGGCCCGCCAGCGGCTTTGATGACATGGATGACGACATTCCGTTTTGACGGCCCTCCCGGTAATTTGTAAACAACCCCGGCAAGTCTTTGATTTGCCGGGGTTGTTCTTTTGTAGATCAACCTGATCAACCGGGGTGAAATGCTTTCACCGCAATTCCGGACATTCCCCAGCTGCAAAAGGTGTTTCAAGCATCGGTTGCACGTTGAAGCTGAATTCCAATATACTCCCATGGGTATATTTCAGGAGTTCTCATGTTCGCACCCCATCTGCTGCATCTTGCTCAAGCCCCTAAGCCCCGGCGCTGGCCGTGGCTGTTTGCCGTTGCACTGACAGTAGCGTTGCCGCAGGCGCAGGCCCAGATGGTGATCCCGGTGTCTGTGGTTGCGGTGCGAGCCCAGGCGGTTGGGCAGGGCTTTGAGCTTGACGGTGTGGTGCAAGCGGTCAAGCAAAGCACGCTTTCAGCCCAGGTGCCGGGGCGGGTAACGGCCTTGCTGGTCAAGGCTGGTGACAAGGTACGGGCCGGGCAAGTGCTGGCCACAATCGACGACCGCGAAGCGCAAAGCGGCGTGCAGCGCAGCCAGGCACAAGTGGCGCAGGCCAGTGCCGAGCTGCAAAACGCCCAGGCCAACTTCAAGCGCACCCAGGAATTGCGTGCGCAAGGCTTTATCAGTGCTGCGGCACTGGACACCGCGCAGGCCCAGCTCAAGGCCACCCAGGCCGCGCGCGATCAGGCTACGGCCGGTGGCAGGCAGGCGGGTTTGTCGCAAACTTTCACCCGCGTGACCGCGCCGTTTGACGCGCTGGTATTGCAGACGCAAGCCGAGGCGGGCACGCTGGCCATGCCGGGCACGCCCTTGTTGACGCTGTACGCCCCTGCGCCCCTGCGCGCCGTGGTGCAAGTGCCGGTGTCACGTGCCAAAGCGCTCACCGGTTCAGCGCAAGTGGAGGTGCAGTTGGCCGCACCAGATGGTGCGTTGCAGTGGGTTCGCCCCAGCAGTGCGCGCGCTTTGCCGGGGGCCGACCCGGTGTCGCAAACCATTGAATGGCGGCTCGATTTACCTGCCGCAGCCAGCCCCGCGGTGACGGTGGGGCAGCAGGTGCGGGTGCGTTTTGCTGCCGGCCAGACACAACGCCTGGTGGTTCCCAGCGCGGCCGTGTTGCATCGCGGTGAACTGACGGCCGTGTATGTCGCGGCCGACAAAGGCTTTGCGCTGAAGGCCGTGCGCCTGGGGGCAGACCACGGCAACCAGGGTGTGGAGGTGCTGGCCGGACTGATGTCGGGTGACCGCGTGGCGGTCGATCCGGTCAAGGCGGGGCTGGCAGGGGCGCAAGCGGCCAGCAGCGCCACGGTGCAGTGAGGTGACTATGCCTATGCACACCCCTTTGGGCATTTCGGGCCGACTGGCCAAATCTTTCAAGCTCAACGCCATCACGCCGCTGCTGGCGCTGGTGGCGTTGCTGCTGGGCTTGTTTGCCGTGCTGGTGACACCGCGCGAAGAAGAACCGCAAATCAACGTCACCATGGCCAACGTGCTGATTCCGTTCCCCGGGGCCAGCAGCGCCGACGTGCAAAACATGGTGGCGCGCCCGGCCGAGCAGGTGCTGAGCCAGATTGCCGGCATTGAGCACACCTATTCGGTGGCGCGCCCGGGCATGGCGGTGCTGACGGTGCAGTTCAAGGTGGGCGTGCCGCGCACCGAGGCCCTGGTGCGTCTGTATGACGTGCTCAACGCCAACCAGGACTGGTTGCCGCGTGACCTTGGCACTTTGGCCCCCATCGTCAAGCCCAAGGGCATTGACGACGTGCCGGTGCTGGCCGTGACGCTGTACAGCCACGACGCGCAACCGGCGGCAGAACTTGAGCGCGTGGCGCATACGCTGGAGGCCGAACTCAAACGCGTGCCCGGCGTGCGTGAAGTACAAACCATCGGTGGTCCGGGGCGCGCGGTGCACGTTTGGCTCGACCCGGCACGCCTGCGTGAGCGCGGCGTGGACGTGTTGCAACTTAAACAAATGCTGGCCGGTGCTAATGTCAGCATGCCCGCTGGCACGGTGCTCGATGCCAGTGGCGCAACACCCCAAAAATTGACGGTTGAAACCGGCGAATTTTTGCGCAATGCCGACGATGTGGCCGACCTGGTGGTGGGTGTGAGCCACGGCGCACCGATTTATCTGCGCGAAGTGGCACGCCTTGAAAGCGCTGCCCAGCTGCCCGCACGCTATGTATGGTTTACCCCCGGAGCCGCTGATAATAATGGGACTGAAGCTACAAATAACGCAGCAGACAAGGTGCAACCCGGAGCCGTCTATCCGGCGGTGACGATCACCGTCACCAAGAAGCCCGGCACCAACGCGGTGGATGTCTCCAAAGCCGCGCGCGAGCGCGTGCTGGCGCTGCGCAACACGGTGATTCCGGCTGGCATTGAAGCCACGGTGACGCGTGACTACGGCGAGACAGCGGCTGAAAAAGCCAACAAGCTGATCCAGAAGCTGGCGTTTGCCACCGGCTCGGTGATCTTGCTGGTGGGCTTGGCGCTGGGGCGGCGAGAGGCCATCATCGTCGGCACGGCGGTGATTCTGACGCTCACCGCCACGCTGTTTGCCTCCTGGGCCTGGGGTTTTACGCTGAACCGGGTGTCACTCTTTGCGCTGATTTTTTCCATTGGCATTCTGGTCGATGACGCGATTGTGGTGGTGGAAAACATCCACCGGCATCAGCAGCTCAA
>JAVHPS010000446.1:0-1071 GCA_036170715.1 Rhodoferax sp.
GCGGCAAACTGCCACCACCCCTGAGCGGTGAGCAAGCGGCCAGGCGCTGCAAGGCGTGTTCTTTGCAAGAGCGCTGCCAGCCGCAAGCCACGCATGCGGGCTTGGTTTCTGCCCGCGCTGCCTTGTTTGACCCGGATGCATAGCCGCATCAACGTACCCACCTGCCCATGCAACTCCTCAAGATGTCATTACGCTCAGGTCAGGCTGGTCTGAAATGTCAATAGATCGACAAAATATAGCAAATTGCTATAAGATGAGTGCTATCAATGAAATTGATCTCCAACAAAGCGCTGCGTGAATTTGCCACCCTGCACCCGGATGCGGACACGCCGCTTCAGGACTTCAGGCGGTTGATAGAGCAATGCCATTTTGCGAACTTTGCCCAGTTGAAGTCCACGTTTGCCAGCGTGGACAAAGTGGGAGATCGGTACGTGTTCAATATCGGTGGCAACAAGTACCGGCTGGTGGCAGCCATTGCATTTCAGGCAGGTTTGGTGTGGGTCAAAGCCGTTTTAACCCACAGCGAATACGACAAAGGAGATTGGAAATGATCGTGACCGACAGCGTGCTGGCCCCCTGGGCCGCAGTAAACACTGCACTGGGTTTGTCTGCCCCTGTGCGAGACGAGGCGCACTACACCGAACTTCTTGCGTTTGTGGAAGAGTGCTTTGAGCGATTTGGTGCGCAAGACAACCACCCCATTTTTGCTCTGGTTGACATCGTGGCGCAGCGCATCAAAGAGTACGAAGACCGGCTTCATCCGTGGCCCGATGCCAGCATCCCTGCCACACGGCTGGCCTTTTTGATGGATCAGCACGGCTTGCGCCAGAGTGATTTGCCTGAGGTCGGGGCACAAAGCGTGGTGTCAGATGTGTTGTCTGGCAAACGCAAGCTGAACCTGCGCCAAACACAGGCCCTGGCACGGCGCTTTGGTGTGCCAGTGGACGCGCTGATTTAGCTGCCCATGCAACTCCTCAACACCCTCTACGTCACCACGCCCGAAACCTATCTGCGGTTGGACAACGACACCCTGCGCGTGGAGGTAGACCGCGAAACCCGGCTGCGCGTGCC
>JAVHPS010000447.1:0-4858 GCA_036170715.1 Rhodoferax sp.
CACGGCACCAGGGTGGCGGTCACTTTGAATCAGCACCTGGGCTTCATGCAGTTCAATTACCGCACCGGACACCAAAAATCGGTCTACGGCATCCCCTGGCCGGGTCAGCCACAGGCAGCCGCTGCGCACTTCAAGACGAAAGCCTTCTGCGGCGTTGATCAAGCGACACTGTTGCGGCATAAGTGTGCAAGCGGGTGGAATTTGAACCATGACACTTCTCCTAAAAAGTCAGTTCAGTGTCTGTCCTTGTTGCGCCACTGCCCAGACACAACACCGCACCAAGTGAAGGGTCGCAGCGCCCGATTTGGTGGCATCTGTACTGCCCGGCATGGCAAAGTTCTGTACTGGTGAAGACCAGCACCTGATGCCCGAGATGCATTAGCATGGCAGCATGAGTCCGCACCCTGTTGCATCCACCACGCCTGCGGCCCCAACGAGCGGGCCGCTGTACCTGCAAATTGCCCTGCGCATGGCGCACATGGTGGCCAGTGGCGCGCTCAAGGCAGGGCAGCGGTTGCCTTCGGTTCGCGACTCGGCAGTGCAAAACGGGGTGTCGGTGTCCACCGTGGTGCAGGCGTTTCACTACCTGGAAGAACACGGTCTGGTACAGCCACGGCCTAAAGCTGGCTACTTCGTGGCCAGTGCCAGCAAAACACTGGCCACCAACCTGGTGCGCAAAATCCGGCATCAGCCTGCTGCAGCCCAGGCACAGACCGACACCACCCCCGCCGTCACAGCCACCAAACCGCTGGCCAGCTTTGCCGGCTATTCCCCCAAAGACAAAGATTTTTTTGATACTGATCGTATTCGCGTGGCTTTAAGCCGTGCCACCCGTCTGAAGCGTGACACTTTGATCGAGTACACCAGTTCGGTCGGCACAACGGCCCTGCGTGATGCCGTGGCACTGCGCGCCCTGCATTTGGGTTGTGCACTGCGTGGGGATGACATTGTCATCACGGCCAGTTGCATTCAGGCCATCGCCTTGTGCCTGCAGGCCGTGACCCAGCCCGGTGATCTGGTGGCAGTGGAAAGCCCCACCTTCTTTGGATTTCTCGACTTACTGGCATCGATGCACCTCAAAGCGCTGGCGATCCCCACAGATCCGCGCACTGGTGTGTCACTACCCGCCTTGCAATTAGCCCTGCAAACCCAGCCGATTCGCGCCATCCTGCTGGTCCCCACTCTGTCCAACCCACAGGGCGCAGTGATGCCACTCACACAAAAACGCGCCTTGGCCCAGCTGGTGGCAGAGCATCAGATGCCGCTGATTGAAGACGTGGTGTTCAACGACCTGCTGGCCACCGATGCGCGGCGCAAAGCTGTCAAAGCCTTTGACAACCAAGGTTGGGTCATGACCTGCGGCTCATTTGCCAAAACCGTGGCCCCGGGCATTCGCCTGGGTTGGGTCGAGGCTGGACGCTGGAGCCAAGCCGTGGCAACCCTGAAACGGGTGCAAGGTGCGTCCACCAACGCGGTGCTGGAATACGCCCTGGCCGACTTGCTCACCCAAGGGAACTACGAAACCCATCTGCGCCGGTTGTGCCTGCTGATGAAGCAGCGCCTGGGGCAAGCGCGGCGGCTGATTCAAACCAATTTCCCACGCGGCACACGGATTTACGACCCACCAGCAGGCTATACCTTATGGGTTGAACTGCCGGCGCAAGTGGACACAATGGAGCTGTTCGCGTTGTGCAAGGCGTGTGGCATTTTGATTGGCCCTGGCCAGCTGTTTTGTTCCAGCCAACAGTACCGGCATTTCCTGCGCTTGAGCTTTGCCGGAGCCTGGAGCACCGTTGAACAGGACGCACTGGTTGAAGTGGGCCGATTGGCCTGCACGGTGCAGGCCAATAAACTGGCCCAACCCACGTCAAACCCACCCCCAATCGGCAGAACTGACTTCATGTATGGAGACCGGGTCTGCGTCCACGATTTGTGGTGACAGCAGACCCAACTTGACCGGCCTTAGCCTTGTGCGCGCTCGGCGTGAAAGCGTTTTTCTTGCTCGTAAGGAAACACGTCGTACACATGACCGGCCTGGATGCGTTCCTTGTGGCTTTGCCAAAACGCCATGTCCAGCAAATCGGCATGGTGCTTCATGAAGACTGCTTTCACCGCTGCATTGCCCAGCAGGAACGGGCCAAAAGTCTCCGGGAAGACATCTTTGGGGCCCACGGTGTACCAGACTTCGCCTGACATTTCTTCTTCTTCATTGCGCGCCTGAGGCACACGGCGGAAGTTGCAATCGGTGATGTATTCGATCTCGTCGTAGTCGTAAAACACCACTTTGCCGTGGCGCGTGATGCCAAAGTTTTTCCACAGCATGTCGCCCGGAAAGATGTTGGCCGCCACCAGGTCTTTGAGGGCGTTACCGTACTCAATCACACCATGCTCGAGCTGCTGACGGGCACGCACGGCAGCGGGTGAGGTATTGCTGGGGTCTGCACCACCGGCATCAAACGCCTCTTGCAAGTGAATGTTGAGCGGGATCATGCGCCGCTCAATGTAGACGTGTTTCACGATCACCTCCAGCTGGCCGTCACCATCGCGGTCGCTGACCTCCAACTGACTGGGAGCAAATTTTTCAATCTCTTGCATCAGCTCGTCGGTAAAGCGGTTGCGCGGGAAAGCCACCTCGCTGTATTCCAGCGTGTCAGCCATGCGCCCGACCCGGTCGTGCTGCTTGACCAGCAAATACTTGCCCTTGATTTGCTCGCGGCTGGTTTCCTTGGGTGGCGGATAAAAGTCTTTGATGACCTTGAACACATAGGGAAAACTGGGCAGGTCAAACACCAGCATGACCATGCCCTTGATGCCCGGGGCAATGCGGAACTTGTCGGTGGAATGGCGTAGGTGGTACAAAAAGTCGCGGTAAAACAGCGTTTTACCCTGCTTGGCCAAACCCAGGGCGCTGTAGAGTTCATTGCGCGGTTTCAGCGGCATCATGCTGCGCAAAAACTGCACGTAGGCGCTGGGTATTTCCATGTCAACCATGAAGTAGGCACGGGCGTAGCTGAACAACATCAGCAGGTCGTCCTGGCCAAACAAGATGGCATCAATGGCCAGCTGGGTTTCACCCGCTGTATACAGAATCGGCAGTGCAAATGGAAATTCGTTATAGCCATTGATGAGCTTGCCCACCATGTACGCGCCCTTGTTGCGAAAGAACAGGCTGGAGAGCACCTGAATCTGGTAGTTGGCACGCAGCTTCACGTCACCCAGCACGTCTTTCATGGCTTTGGCCACCAGCGCCACGTCGCCGGCCAAATCGACAAATTCGCGCCGCAGGTCAAAGTCTCGCACCATTTTCTGCAACACCTCAGGCAGGTCATGGCCACTGGGGTCGGGGTAGTAGGCGTGGTAGGTCGGGCGCTTTTCGGTGTCGTCGTTTTCGATGTACTCGGTGCTGACCGCCGGGCGGATAAAAATAAAGTCGTTCTGGAAATAACTGCGGTGCAGGATTTTGGTGGTGACCGAGTTGAAGAAGGTCTCAGCCAGCTCCGGCTGGTGGTGGTCAACCAGCAAGCCGATGTAATGCAGCTTGACCTGATGCCAGATGTCCATGGACTGCTCACCGGCCTTGAACTCACGCTCCAGCCGCATCGAGGCCTCCCGCACGCGCAGGTCATAAAACTCGATGCGCTCACGCTGGGCGCGCTGCTGACCGTGCCAGTCGGCGGTTTCAAAACGGTGCTTGGCGCGGGCAGATTCGGTTCTGAACAAACGGTAATGGCGGTTAAAACCATCCATCATGGCCTTGGCAATGTCATAGGCCAGGGTCGAGTCAAGCCGGGAAGGAAACATAACAACTCACAAATTAATAGCTGTTAGCCCTTATAAATAAAGGGCTAGAGTGCATTTTTAATCAAACAATATAAAACCAGATGCCACACGATCAGCGCGGCATGGGTCGAGGATACCGCTTGAAAGCCTGCCTAAACACATCCACCACTTCATGGCTGGCCTGCATGGTGACACCCAAATCTTTCACCAAACCGTCTTGCAGGCCATAGCACCAGCCATGCACCGCCACTTTTTGGCCGCGTGCCCAGGCATCTTGCAACACGTTGGAGAGCGCCACATTGCCCACCTGTTCGATCACATTCATCTCGCACAGCGTGTCTTCTTGCACGGCCACCGGCAAATGATCCAGGCGGCGGCGATGCCGCAGCTTCACATCGTGCACATGGCGCAGCCAGTTGTCGGCCAACCCGACGCGCGTGCCACGCAAGGCCGCCAGCACACCGCCACAGCCGTAGTGCCCGACCACCATGATGTGCTCCACTTTGAGGTGATCCACTGCAAACTGAATCACCGAGAGCGCGTTCAGGTCGGAATGCACCACCACGTTGGCAATGTTGCGGTGGACAAACACCTCACCCGGCTCGAGCCCGGTGATCTCGTTGGCCGAGACCCGGCTGTCAGAGCAGCCAATCCACAAATATTTGGGCGTTTGCTGCTGCGCCAGATGGCTGAAAAATCCCGGCCGTTGCGACTCCATGCGCGCCGCCCACACCGCGTTGTTGTCCAGCAGGTGCTGCAGGTCGGTCATGGGTCAGCAGGTCTGCGCAAACAACTCACGCCCAATCAGCATGCGCCGAATCTCTGATGTGCCGGCCCCAATTTCATACAGTTTGGCATCGCGCCACAAGCGCCCCAGCGGGTACTCGTTGATGTAGCCGTTGCCGCCATAAATCTGCACGCCCTCGCCCGCCATCCAGGTCGCTTTCTCGGCACACCACAAAATCACCGAGGCGCAGTCTTTGCGCACCTGGCGCACATGCTCCACCCCTAGCAAATCCAGGTTTTTGGCCACGGTGTAGGCAAAGCTGCGCCCGGCCTGCAGCACGGTGTACATGTC
>JAVHPS010000448.1:0-1065 GCA_036170715.1 Rhodoferax sp.
GACACGGCTTTTTCCTTGAACCCGGCCTGTGCCAGCTCGGCCGCCGCAAAGCGGTACAGGTTGGCATTGGCGTTGTAGTAGCCGGCAATCACCGTGGCGGCGCACAGCAGCCAGAAGTTTTGACTCCAGGCCGCATAGGCGCACAACAAGGCGCTGCCCAAAGCCACCAGCAAGCCCAACTGAAACGAGGTTTTGCGCCCCAAGTGGTGCTGTGTCTTGGCCACCAGACCGGTTGACAACGCGCCACCGACCACATAGCCCATCACCGGCAGCGTGGCCATCCAGCCCAGGGGGGCTAGGCTAAAGCCGACCAGGCCGTTGATGGCGATGAAGGTGACGTTGTTGGTTAGAAACAGGCCTTGGCAAATGGCCAGCAGCCAGAGGTGTCGGTTCATGGGATGGAGGGGCAAAGAATAAGTAGCCGCTGATTGTCGTGATTTTTTCCAAATTGGTTGACTTACATCATTTACCTAAACAGGGTGCGTGGGTAAGCTCCCCGGCTTGACTTTGCGAGCGTGCGACCCGGCGCTTGCTTTAGCACCATGAACTCTGCCGCCCCCGTCACTTCCCCCTTCATCACACCCAACGCACCCGCCGCACCACGCATGGAACTGGTCTGCCCCGCAGGCAGCCTGCCCGCCTTGAAAGCGGCCGTGGACAACGGAGCTGACTGCGTCTACCTGGGTTTTCGTGATGCCACCAACGCGCGCAACTTTGCCGGGTTGAACTTTGACGAAGCTGCTATCGAGGCCGGCATCCGCTACGCACACGACCACGGTCGCAAGGTGTTTGTGGCGCTCAACACCTACCCGCAAGCGGCCAAGGCCGACCTGTGGCAACGCGCCGTGGACCGCGCGGCGCACAGCGGTGTGGATGCGGTCATATTGGCCGACCCCGGCATGATGGCTTACGCGGTTAAACACCAGCCGCAATTGCGCCTGCACCTGTCGGTGCAGGGCTCAGCCACCAACTTCGAGGCGCTGGACTTTTATTACCAGCACTTTGGCATTGCCCGCGCCGTGTTGCCGCGCGTGCTGTCGCTGGCGCAGGTGGAGCAGGTGCTGG
>JAVHPS010000449.1:0-1063 GCA_036170715.1 Rhodoferax sp.
GAGGCAATCATGGCCACGCGCTGGCTGGCGCGGTCGGTCACGGCCGACACGTAGTATTCTTTTTTGATGTCAGCGCCGTCTTCAATCAAAAGGCGACGCACCTTTTGGCCTTCCGGGCCGGTTTGGTGCGTGACCAGCTGCATGCCCAAAATTTCACCGGCGAGCTTTTTCACGTCGTCAATCGAGCGCGCCAACTTCACGCCGCCACCCTTGCCGCGACCTCCGGCGTGGATTTGTGCCTTGACCACCCAGACTGGGCCGCCGAGTTTTTGGGCGGCTTCCACCGCCTCTTGAACAGTGAATGCTGCAATGCCGCGCGGCACTGGCACACCAGCTTGGCGCAAGATGTCCTTGCCTTGGTACTCGTGAATTTTCATGAGCTCTTTCTCTCAGGAATAAATGGTGGGATAGCCGCCAGAACTGCCTTACGGAAAGCGCCAGCGACACCGTTGCGATGCAACCGGGAACTGTATCATGGTGCATTGCATCATTCTGTTGTCAGACTTACAAGCACCGCTTCTTTTTGGGATACAAGTTCACCATGCAAAAAATTTTCATCGACGGCGAAGCCGGTACCACCGGTTTGCAGATTCGTGAACGCTTGCAGCACATGGCGGGCATCGAACTGCTCAGCATTGCCACCGAACACCGCAAAAATGCCAATGTCAAGCGCGCCATCATGGCGCAAGCGGATGTGGTGGTGTTGTGCCTGCACGACGAAACAGCTATTGAATCTGTAGCGTTAATCGATGATATATCAAGGGCAGAAGGCAAAAATGGCCCCAAGATTATTGATGCCTCCACAGCACACCGCACGGCATCTGGCTGGGTTTACGGCTTTGCCGAACTGGCACCCGGCCAGCGCGCAGCCATCCAGAAAGCGCAGCGGGTGGCCAACCCGGGCTGCTACGCCACCGGCGCGATTGCGCTGATTCGCCCCTTGGTGGATGCTGGCCTCCTGCCCCGGGACTTTCCACTGTGCCTGCCGGCGGTGAGTGGCTATTCAGGCGGCGGGCGCAGCATGATGCAAGCCTATGAGCAGGGTCAGGCCCCGGCTTTTGAG
>JAVHPS010000450.1:0-4835 GCA_036170715.1 Rhodoferax sp.
TGACGTTTACGTTAACGTCAATCATTTTTGGAGACCCACATGGACATTACAGGCAAGGTATTCATCGTCACCGGAGGTGCATCGGGCCTGGGTGAAGGCACCGCGCGCATGCTCAGCAGCAGGGGGGGTAAGGTGGTGATTGCCGACATGCAGGCTGACAAAGGCGAAGCCGTTGCGCATGACATTGGCGGTGTTTTTGTGAAATGTGATGTCAGCAACGAAACCGATGGCCAGGCCGTGGTCAAGCAGGCTTGCAGTCTGGGCAAACTGATGGGACTGGTCAACTGCGCCGGCATTGCACCGGCTGAAAAAACCGTCGGCAAAAATGGGCCGCACGCGCTGGCTCTGTTCACCAAGTGCATCACCGTAAACCTGATTGGCAGCTTCAACATGATCCGCTTGTGCGCCGATGCCATGAGCAAAAACACGCCTGAAGCCACAGGCGAGCGTGGCGTGCTGATTTCTACCGCCTCGGTGGCGGCCTATGACGGACAAATCGGCCAGGCCGCCTACAGCGCATCCAAAGGCGGCATTGTGGGCATGACACTGCCCATTGCGCGTGACTTGGCACGCAACGGCATCCGCAACATGACCATTGCACCCGGTATTTTTGGCACACCCATGTTGTTTAGCTTTCCCAAAGAAGTGCAAGACGCACTGGCCGCGAACGTGCCTTTCCCATCCCGGCTGGGCACACCGCAGGACTACGCCAAACTGGCGCTGCACATTTTTGAAAACGACATGCTCAACGGCGAAGTGATTCGCCTGGACGGTGCGATTCGCCTGGCACCACGCTGAGCCCACACACCAGGGCAAGCATCGTGGACTGGCTTTCTACAATCCAGCCATGTCCATCCCCCAGACCTTTGTTCAGGAACTGCTTGCCCGCGCCGATGTCGTAGAAATTGTCGGCCGCTATGTCCCCTTAAAAAAAGGCGGAGCCAATTTCATGGGCTTATGCCCGTTTCACAGCGAAAAATCACCCTCCTTCTCAGTCAGTCCAACCAAGCAGTTCTACCACTGCTTTGGTTGCGGCAAAACCGGCAATGCCATCGGATTTTTGATGGAGCATGCGGGCATGAGTTTTGTCGAAGCCGTGCAAGACCTGGCGCAACAATTTGGCATGAAAGTACCCGAAGACGATGCCACGCCACAAGACCGGGCGCGTGCTGCCCAGCAGCGCGAAAAGCAATCCACCCTGAATGACGTGCTGGCAAAGACCTGTAAGGCGTACCAAAAACAACTCAAAACTTCGCCGCGCGCCGTGGCTTACTTCAAAGGGCGCGGTGTCTCAGGACAAGTAGCCAAACAATTTGGGCTGGGTTACGCCCCTGAAGGCTGGCATCACCTGGCCAGTGTGTTCCCCAACTACGACGATCCCCTGTTGGTGGAAAGTGGCTTGGTGATTCTGAATGAAGAAGATGGCCAAGAAGCCAACCGCTACGACCGCTTTCGCGACCGGGTCATGTTTCCGATTCGCAACATCAAAGGCGAGTTCATCGGTTTTGGTGGCCGGGTACTAGGTGACGACAAACCCAAATACCTGAATTCGCCGGAAACCCCAGTGTTCAGCAAAGGACGCGAACTCTACGGCCTGTTTGAAGCCCGCAGCGCAGTGCGTGAACACGGCTATGCCCTCGTCACCGAAGGCTACATGGATGTGGTGGCGCTGGCACAGTTGGGGTTTCCCAACGCGGTCGCCACCTTGGGCACCGCCTGCACGGCCGAACATGTGCAAAAGCTGTTTCGCTTCACCGACGCGGTCGTGTTCAGTTTTGATGGCGATGCGGCCGGCCGACGCGCCGCCAGAAAAGCACTCGATGCTGCGCTGCCCCTGGCCACCGACACACGCAGCGTCAAGTTTTTGTTTCTGCCCCCCGAGCACGACCCCGACAGTTTCATCCGAGCCCATGGCCAAGAAGCGTTTGCACGCTATGTCAGCGAAGCCGTCCCCCTGAGCCGCTTTCTGATCGATGCTGCCAGAGAAGGCTGCGACCTGCACAACGCCGAGGGACGTGCTCACCTGGCCAGCAACGCCAGACCTTTGCTGGAGCTGATGCCTGACGGGGCCTTGAAGCAACAGCTGCTGACCGAAATCGCCGACCTGGTGCAACTGTCTGGCCGTGAACTCATGGGCATCTGGTATCCGGATCAACATCAAACCAACGGCAAGCGCACCGGT
This sequence comes from Rhodoferax sp., assembly GCA_036170715.1. Lineage (GTDB taxonomy): Bacteria > Pseudomonadota > Gammaproteobacteria > Burkholderiales > Burkholderiaceae_C > Rhodoferax. Next base: position 2,183 of record JAVHPS010000450.1, read on the forward strand.
AACTATAATAATAGTAGTGCTTTATCTAATGAATACAAGGGCTACAAGCGCAAATCACTTAAAGAAAGCAAGCCCCAAGCGGCCCTTCGTGGTAGCCGCTTACCGGCCAGCCGCACCGACCATGCGGCGCGCCTGCTGCTGGACAACATGGCCACGCTGGAATCGCTCTCGGCCGAAGACCACAGCCTGCTGTGCAATTTGCCCGCACCTCACGGGGCGTTGTTTTCATGGCTGGAGCGTCAATTGCACGAGCATGGCGCGCAACCTTGGGTAGCCCTGCGCGAAGGCCTCAAAGGCGAAGACATTGAAGACTACGCCCTGAATCTGATGTCGGGCTACGAACTGGGGGCCGACAACGATGCGGCCGAGGCGCAAATTGAACTGCGTCACCTGATCAACCGCATGCTCATCGAGCAACTGAAAATTGAGGAAGACTTGGCCATTGTTGCGGCCAAGACCGACCCCAGTGCACTCAAGCGCTACCGCGAACTGTTCGACCGTCGCAAGGTACTGACCAGCGCCACCAACCCCAACCCAACGCCAGACTTCGTCGTCAAATAGGTATAATCCGCCTTTTATCGATCTCGACAAGAGCGACAGCAGCACCTCCGGGCCCGACCAAAAGATGGCATCTTTCATCTGGTCAACCTACCGCAAGGACTGCACTCCAAATGTTCGCCCACTCACCTTGTCAGACCTGGCCCCGTGCCTCATTTCCTGCCCTGCGCTGGCATGCAAAGCGTCAAGTTCATTTTTTGTCACTGTTTTTGAGGTATTTCCATGCCCGCGACCAAGCCGAAGAAAGTTGCCACGCCCACCGCATCTGCCAGCACTAAAAAGAAATCTGCCAGTCAACCCCTTGAAACGAAAGTCAAACCAGTGACCAAAGCCAAAGCCTCCGCCGAAGACAAGAAAAAAGTTGTTGCAACTCCCGCTGTTGCTGAAAAGAAAAAAACGCCCAAGGCGGCTAAAAGTGCTGACAAACCGGCTACAGGTGCCAAGCGCGGCCCCAAAGCCAAAGCCGGCAAGAAGACCGAGGTCGACGACCTGGACATGTCGGACATTGAAGACGATCTGGTCGGCGAGCCTGAAGTGGTCGAGGCCACCACAGAAAAAGTTAAACCCCTGCGCATGAAGATCAGCAAGGCCAAAGAGCGTGCCTTGATGAAAGAGTTTGGTCTGGACGAGACCGTGCTGTCTGAAGAAGACCTGGCCAAGCGCCGCCTGCGCCTCAAAGCCCTGATCAAGCTCGGTAAAACCCGTGGCTACCTGACCCACGGCGAAATTTCTGACCACTTGCCCGACAAACTGGTTGATGCCGAAACGCTCGAAGTGGTGATCTCCATGCTCAACGACATGGGTGTGGCCGTTTACGAGCACACCCCTGATGCCGAAACCCTGCTGTTGAACCAAAACGGTCCGACCGCTGCCACCGAAGAAGAAGCGGAAGAAGAAGCGGAAGCCGCCCTGAGCACAGTGGACAGCGAATTTGGCCGCACCACCGACCCGGTGCGGATGTACATGCGCGAAATGGGCACGGTTGAGCTGCTGACCCGTGAAGGCGAAATCGAAATCGCCAAACGCATCGAAGGCGGCTTGATGGCCATGATGGAAGCCATTTCGGCCTCTCCCGCCACGATTGCCGAGGTGCTGCAACTGGGGGAAGATATTCGCAGCGACAAAGTGGTCATCACCACCATTGTGGACGGCTTCACCAACCCCAACGAGGCCGACGACTATGTGGCCGAAGAAGACTTTGACGAATTTGATGCTGAAGACGACGACGACGGCAAAGGCGGCTCCAAGGCCTTGACCAAAAAACTCGAAGAGCTCAAAAAAGAAGCCATGAGCCGCTTCGACCGCATGCGCGAGTACTTCGAAAAAATCCACAAAATTTATGACCGTGAAGGCTACGGCTCGCCCACTTACATCAAAACCCAACGTTTGTTGTCTGATGAATTGATGTCGATCCGTTTCACCGCCAAAACGATCGAAAAACTGTGCGACATGGTGCGCCACCAGGTCGATGAAGTGCGCAAGAAAGAACGCGAACTACGCCGCATCATTGTCGACAAATGCGGCTACCCACAAGTCCAGTTCATTGCCGAATTCAGTGGCCGCGACAAACACCACAACAAGGTCGCCAGCCATTTGCTTGATCTGAAATGGATCGAAAAACAAGCCGCCGCTGGTAAACCCTGGAGCGCCACCATGGGCCGCCACATCCCGCCGGTGCAAGAACTGCAGCAGCGCCTAATCGACCTGCAATCCAAGGTGGTGGTACCGCTGGACCAGCTCAAAGACATCAACAAGCGCATGAACGAAGGCGAATACGCCTCGCGCGCGGCCAAAAAGGAAATGATTGAGGCCAACTTGCGGCTGGTGATCTCCATCGCCAAGAAGTACACCAACCGTGGCCTGCAGTTTCTTGATTTGATTCAAGAGGGCAACATTGGCCTGATGAAGGCGGTGGACAAGTTTGAATACCGTCGTGGCTACAAATTCAGTACCTACGCCACCTGGTGGATTCGCCAGGCTATCACCCGCAGCATTGCCGACCAGGCGCGCACCATCCGCATCCCGGTGCATATGATCGAAACCATCAACAAGATGAACCGCATCAGCCGTCAGCACTTGCAAGAATTTGGCTACG
>JAVHPS010000451.1:0-2456 GCA_036170715.1 Rhodoferax sp.
GCTGAAACCCGACCCACAGGGGTATCTGGGTCTGTCTCTGCAGCGGCAACCTCCACGGCCTGATGCCAAGCCAGCCAGGCGTTGGCCACGCGGCTGGGCACGCGCGCAATGCGGGCCAGCACTTGGCATTCATCCACCCAGTAGCGCGGGCGCACGGTGCAGGCCGGGTCGGCTCGCTGCGTGTCGCTGAGGTCAGCGGTATCCAGGCCATTGGGCTGGTCTGGCGCATCCACGTAGGTGGCCCAGCGGTGGTCAAACTGGTGAATCATCTTGGCTTCGTACAGCGGCAAACGCGCGGCTTGACGGCTGGCTGCGGGTGTGTCGCGGAACAGGTGGCTGTCGGTGGACATGTCAAACATGCGCTGGAAGCTGATGCCCCATGGGTTCACGTCTGGCGCGTCTTCGCCTTTACCTTCTTCAATCAGCACCGGCGCAGCACGGTAGAGCTTTTTGGTCAACGCCGCATCCCACTGGCTGCGGAAAATCGGGCAAGTGCCGGTGTTGGGGTTGATCAGGCGAAATTCAGCCGGGGTCAGCGTAAAGCGGCGCTGCGGCTCAGTCAGGTGGCTGACCTGGGTGGCGTAGCAGACAAATTCAGCCGCCGGTGCGCTGCCCAGCGTGATGAGCGAGAACTTGAAACTGCGGTGCACAGACGGAAAAATGCCGCCGCTGTTCTCAAAGTCATACAGGCTGACCAAGCGAGCGCGCTGGGCGATGTCGCCAAAAAACGCCTTGGTCGAGTCATCGGTGGCAATGCCAGTGGGCACGATGAACCCGGCCCGCCCGCTGGCTGACATCAACTGGTAAACCGATTCGGCAAACAAGGCATAGGTGTTGACATCGCCCACGCCTGTGAGCGGAAAGCGCCCACTGCTGTGGGCATACAAGCTGGCCGCTTCGGCGCCCCGGCGCGCCATGATGAAGGCCTGATGCAAATGCATTTCAGCCAAATTGGGCGGCTGCAGGTTTTGGGCGGCTTCCACATCCGGGTACAGCGTGTGCAGCAGCAGTCCCTGGCGCAGCAACTCGATGCGTTGGCCGCGCTCGGCCTTGTTTTTGGCGGTGGCGACCAAGGGGCTGCGCGTGGCAAAAAACTCTTCTTCTTGCAGCTTGATGCGCTCCCACGGCGGGTTGGCCAGCAGCACCGAGAAGCCGCCACTGGCAGCAATTTGCGGAAACACCAGCCACCAGTGAAACACGCTGTGGGCGCGGCACAGGGCGGCGGCAGTTTGCAGCACCTCGGTGGCCGGCGGCTGCCCGGCGCTGGGGTGCAGCAAATGCCAAAGGTGGCCTGAGAGCGGAATGCGAGAGGCCTCGCCCACTGCAACAGGCAACTTGGGTGCCAGAAAAGCGGCCACAAAGGTGTCGGCCAGTTGAGCCAGGGTGCTTTGCCGGGCTTGGGCTGTGGCCAGTTGCCAGGCGTTGCGTTTGGCTTCAATGCCTTGCAGACTGTCGTCTGAGAGGTGCTCTACCGCAGCCGCCTGGGCCGCCAAGGGGCTGGCCTGGAACATGTCGCCCGCCACGACATCTTTCCAGCTTTTCAGGTCCAGCTTGTTTTGCTTTTTGAGGGCAGCGGCTACTGTTTTGTCGTCACCACTCAAGCAGGCATAGGCTTCGTCTGGGATGCCGTTGTTCAAGATTTTGGGGTCGAGCACGCCCAGCAGCGCATCACCCACTTGCAGGTGGTGGTCTAGAAAGGTTAGCGGCATGTCGGGCGTGTAGGCCTCCAGCCACAGCGCGGTTTTGGCCAGCGCAATGGCCATGGGGTTTTTGTCAACGCCGTAAATGCAGTGGCTGACCACGTTGCGCAGGGCGTGGCGGTAATCCAAGGGGGTGGGCGCGCCGTCTTGGGCACGCAGTTTGGCTACAACGTCTGCCAGACGGCGGGCGGCTGCCAGCAAAAAATGCCCGCTGCCACAAGCCAGGTCGCACACGGTGAGCTTCAGCAATGCCTCTACCGGCTGCTGCGGGTTGGCTTTGAGGGTTTGCTCTATCACCGGGTCTAGCGCAGACTTGATGAGCTCTTGCACGGGGTCATCTGGCGTGTAGTAGCTGCCGGTGAGTTTGCGGGTGTTGCCCTGGGTGCTGGCATCAGCCTCGTCGTCCCCGACAAAGGCCAGGCGGGCGGCGTGGGGTTGCGCCAGGTTTTGAATGTCGGGCACCAGCTCCAGCAGGCTCTCATAAACACTGCCTAACTCTTCAGAACCCATGTCGCGGTAGTTCACCCGGGTCAGGCCAGCGGCGGTGCGAAAGTAGCCAAGCTGAAAGATGGCTGCCAGCAGGTGCCGGTTTTCCAGGCTGGCGCCGTCCAGGTGGGGACAAAGCTCCGCCGCATACAAACCGCCCAAAGCGGGCAGACCCAACGCAGGTTGGCCCAGAGCCAAGCCATCAAAGGTGATGCCCAGCGCCTGCCACAGGTCGCCATGGGTGTCAAAGCTGCTGCGACGCACCGCACG
>JAVHPS010000451.1:2556-21575 GCA_036170715.1 Rhodoferax sp.
CCAGCGCCTGCCACAGGTCGCCATGGGTGTCAAAGCTGCTGCGACGCACCGCACGCTCGCGCAGCCAGGTGATGGAGTAACCGGCCAGGTAACGCTGCTGCACCGCGGGCGATGCGCCGGGGGTAAAGATGAGCGACTGGCCGGTGGACGCATCGGTGCGGTCTTCTACGGTAGCCAAAAAGATGAGGCGATAGACCAGGCCCAGCAGTTCTTCAAAGAAATCTTGGGTGCTCAAGCCCCCGGAGTGCTCTGCCTTTTGTAGCTGCTCACGCAGGCTGATATTGGCTGGGTGGCTTAAAAAGCCTGTACCCAAAGCCCGCAAAGCTTGCGCCACCTGGAAGCGCAAGTTGAGCCGCACGGTCACGCCCACGGCCTGCCCGGCGCAGCGCCAGCGCTCCCACGGGCAGTCGGCGGGGTCAGCCTCTGGTGCGCCAAAACGGCTGGCATGAGTCAATAGCCAGAAGGCGGTGAAGTCGGCGTAGAGGTCTTCAGAGAACACCGCTTCCAGGTCCACCTCAATGTAGGCCGGGCGCGTCAGGCTGGGGTTGTCGCGCAGGATGCGCAGTGTCAGGCCATTGCTGGTGATGGCCCACAGCGCGGCGTCGGAGGCGTTGAGGGCTTCTTGTGCCAGCATGAAGGGGCTGCGGCGCCGGGTCTTGCCGGTGTCGGGGTTGAATTCGCCAAAGCGCTCGGTGGGCAAGTCCAGCGGCTGGGTGTGGCTGGCCAGCACGATGGGCAAACGGCCTGCAAGGGCGGCGTGACCGACGTGGTAGCTGTGGCCGTCAGTCTCAACGGTGGCATCGGCGGTCAGGTCGGTGAACCCCAGCACGTCACGCAGCAGGGGCACCAGGAAGTTGCGCACCGTGAGCTGATGCGCATCAAGGTCGGTTCGCTGGCGCAAGGCAGAAAAATCGTTCCACAGGCTTTGGCCAATTTTCCAGAAGCGGGCCACCTCGTCACGCAGCTTCAGGCCCTTGGGGATGCGGTAGTGCGCATCGGTTTGCTCGGTAGCCTCGGGCGTTTGCAGGGTGGTCAGGCGCGCCAGTTCGGCAGCGGGAATCAAGCCGCCAACGATTTGGATGGCTTGGTAAATCAGTTGGGTGGTGTGGCGTGCCATGGCTGTCTAAAGTGTCGTTTTAAGCATTGTTTTGCATGCATAACGCAACAAACGTCCCTTTTTTATGTGTTTTCAATGACTTAGCTGGTTAGCCCTGGGACGAGTGCGCGATGAAAGTCGGGCAAATCCACACACAGGTAGCCTTGTGGGGTGAGTGACTGGCGTTTGGCGGCACTGAATTGAGGGGCATACAGGGCGCGCTGCTGCGTCCAGCCGGTAAAGCGCCGACCCGCGCTGGTGCTTAAAAAGTCGCCCAGATGTTGCTCAAACTTTTTCAGCGACTCGGCGGTGTGCTTGGTATCTGAGCGTTTGCAACTGCCAAAACGCACTACTTTGTCGGTTTCATTGACGGCAACGATGTCTATTTCAATCAGGCGAGCCGCGTCGCGCGGTCGGTTCCAGTAACCGGTGACGATGTCGGTCAAGGCAAAGTCGCCCACGCCACGGCGGGATGTTTCTGCCATGAGTTTGCGCACCATGCGCTCAAACACAATGCCTTCATGGGTGGCCAGGCGGGTGGCCACCATTTGCAGTGCCCGCGCCAGGGGCTGCACCCGAGCGGCCTGCACGCCGGGTTCAATGGCGGCCAGCCAGGCGGCTAAAAAGTTGTCGCTGATTTGGTAGCGTGCCTGGCGGCTGCCGGTGGTTTGCACGAAAACCGGTTGCAGCCGCTCCACCAGCCGGTAGCGGTCTATCAAGACGGTCAAATAGTTGGCAAAAGACTTGGCATCGGCAAAGCTATGAGCGTAAGCCTCACTGAGTTGCTGGTGGCCGCAGGGCTGCTGCTGCGAGAGCAGCCGCAAGATGGAGACACTGGCACCGCGCAGCTCACGCATGAACCAGGTGCCAGCCTCTTCCAGCAATGGCGCAGAGGTGGAAAAAAATAGGGCTTCAATGGCACGTAAGCCCGCATCAGCTTGGGCTGCGTCTGCACTGTGCGCATCGAAAACGCCTTGGTGGGCACAGTCGCGGTAAAACTTGGGCACGCCTTCAAACAAGCCCCACAGCGCCAACCAGTCCTGCGGCTGGGTCACGCCCTGGTCAGCAAAAACTGCAAACAGGGTGGCAAAGTCCCAATGGTCCAGCGCCATGCGGTCGGTCACGCGGGCATACAGCGGGGAGCCAAGGTCTTCCAGCAGGGCGGTCATTTCGGTGTGGATGGAGCCCAGCACAAACAGGCCGCCCGTGGCCGTGCCCGTGAGAATATCCACCTCAGCCTGCAAGAGCGACGGAAAAGCCGAGAGTGATTTGCGATTGAAGTACTGAAATTCATCCAGAATGACCACCCAGCCAGCACGGCACAGCTCGCCAATGGTGCGCGCCATGTCTGAGAAGCGGTGTAAAGCGTCAGGCTGGACGCTCTGCGGCAGCCCCAGCGGCTGGGCGGCTTGCAAGGCATCGACAAACACCGCCACCACGTCGCGTTCATCGCTGTCTGGCACTTGCAGATACACGGCGTTGCGGGCTTGCGGCAAGGTTTGCAGGGCTTGACGAATCAACGACGTTTTGCCAATGCGCCTGCGCCCGCTGATGGCGCAAAAGAACCAGCGAGGCTGCATGAGCAACTTGCGCAAACTTTCCAACTCAAGGCTGCGACCGTAAAACTTCCAGGACATTGTTTAAGGTGAAAAAGATATTGTTAAATCATTTTTGCATAAAACCCACTTTAAATCATGGGGTTAGAGCAACGTTTAAGGTTCAACCTGGCTCGGAACCAGCACATAAACCCCCATCACATCGACCGGCAGACTGGCCGTGACCTGGTAGCTGCCTTTGGCATCGGCTGCCTCGCGCACGCGGCGGTGGTCGGCCAACAGGGCTTGCGCACGCGACACGGCAATGGTTTCCAGCTCGGGCTGCCAAGCGGGCAGTGCATCCAGCGCCTGCTGCACGTGGCGGTCGCGAATGACACTGGGCATGTTGCGGGTGGCCTCCAGGCCCAACAGGGCTTGGGCAGATTGAGGCTCTAAAACAGCTACAACACCCGTGGAAAGAGCGCTGACTGCTATGGTTTCTTCAGACAATATGAGCTTGGTCTGGCTGCCCCGGGTGATGCTGAGCTGGTGGCGCAGGCGCAGCAACAGCAGCGTGGTTTTGACGCTGACGTGGCTGACAAAGGCAGCACCGGCACGAGCAACAGCATCGTCTTCTGAAGCATCCTGGCTGGCCAGTGCACGCTCCAGCAGTGCATCGGCCAGCGCCACCACCAGCGGATGGGTGCGGTGGATAAACAGGGCCCCTTGGTCGGCAGGCTGGGTGAAGTTGACACGCAAGGTGCCCGTAAAACCATCAGCGGCGAGGCGCTCTTTGATGGAGACGGGCAGTTGGTCCAGGTGCAGCTTGTGGTGTTGGCGGGTGGGCTCCAGCGCTACGCCCAGCTTGGCCACGGCGCGGGTGACAAAGCGCGCCACATCGTCTTCGCCGCCCAGCACTGCGGCAGACTTGCGCCATTCGGGTAACACGTCTTCAGGCTTGATACGGCGCTGGGCAAAGATGGAACGGTTCTTGGCGGCCTTGTCGCGGGCGCTTTGCCAGGCGGCTTCGATTTGCTGGGCGGGTTCACCAAAGTCGAGTGCGGTTTGTGCCTGCTGGCCGACACGGTTGTTCTTGCGCAGCAGCACGGCGTTCAATAGCGCCTGGGTCAGCTTGCCCTGGTCGTCTGGCATGGGCACCAACACACCGAGTTCTTTGCGGATGCTCTCGGCCTTGCGCAAGATGACTTGCAGCACGGCGCCATCGACGGGGTTGTCTTCGCCATAAAGCATGGTGCTACGCACTTCGCGCGCCTTTTGTCCAAAGCGGTCCACGCGGCCTTCGCGCTGCTCATGCCGGGTGGGGTTCCAGCTCAGGTCGTAATGCACCACCGAGGTGAACAGTCCTTGCAGGTTGATACCTTCTGACAGGCAGTCGGTGGCTATAAGAATGCGTTTTTCGGTGTTGCCCAGCTCTGCCACTGCGGCTTCGCGCTCGCTGGGGGTAAGTTCACCGGTGACCGCCTTGACGGTGGCATCTTTGAACTTGCCGCGCAGAAAGGTGGCCAGGTAGTGCGCTGTGGCGATGTAGCGGCAAAAGACGACCGGCTTGAAGCCTTCTTTGACCAGCAGGTTCAAGTGCTCCAGCAGTTTGGCCAGCTTGGGGTCGTTGGCATCGCCTGCCAATTTTTCGGCGTCGATGATGAGCTGTTGCAGCAGGGCACTGTCTTCGGTTTGGGCTGCGGGCTCGATGTCGTCAGTGGACAAGGCATCGTCTAGGCCATCTAGCACACGGTCACCGGCCTGGGCTTCGATGTCTTCAAGCGACAACTCTTCAGAGTCGTCCCCTTTGGCCGTGCCGTCGAGCCGCGTGCGCAGCGCATTGACGGCAGCGGCTGGCGACGACGAAATGCAGCGCAACAAGGCCAGCGCCGCCCACCAACCCATGCGCTGCTCGCGCAGGCCTTGGCCTTCGGTTCGGACCACCAGTTCACGGGCGTAGTCCAGCACGTTGTTAAAGAGCTGACCCCAGGCACCGGTGAGCCGGTAAGTAATTTCAGCGGTTTTGCGCTCCGGGAACATCGAGGTGTCTTGCCATTCGGCAATGTCGGGGCGGCGGCGTTGCACGAAATGGCGTGACAAGTCATCGCGCAAGTCGGTGCGCGCACCGGGTGGCAGGTCTTTGAGCTGGGTGAAGTCGGGCTTGAGCAGCCCCAGCAGGTTGAAGAAGGCCTCTTCGTCACCGCTGTGCGGGGTGGCAGTAAGCAGCACCATGTGGCGATTGACATCCGCTGACAAGCCTTTGAGCAACTGGTAACGCTGCTGGCGACCCTGGCCACCATGGGTGCAGGTGTGAGCCTCATCAACAATCACAAATTCGGGGCAAAAGCGCTGAAAGGCCTCGCGGCGGCGCTCGGACTTGATGTAGTCCAGGCTGACCACGGTGAACGGGTTGGCATCAAACACCGAGGTGCCGGGCGGCAGGTCGCGCTCCAGTCGGGCAGCGGTGGCGCTACGCACCACCACGGCGTGGATGTGAAAGCGCTCGGCCAGTTCACGCTGCCACTGTTCGCACAGGTGCGGTGGGCACAACACGGTCATGCGGCTGATTTCGCCCCGGTCAAGCAGCTCACGGGCAATCAGTGCGCCCTCAATGGTTTTACCGATACCCACGTCATCAGCCACCAGCAGGCGCACGGTGGCCAGCTTCATGGCCATCAGCAGCGGCACCAACTGGTAGGCGCGGGGTTCTACGGCGATATTGCCAAAGCTGCGAAATGGCCCGGCACCGTTGCGCAGCTTGAGTTGCAGTGCATCCATCAGCAGCTGACTGGCGGCATGGTTGCGGGCTTGCGCCACCGTAGGCCAGGGGAAGGTAGCGCTTTGCACCGGTTGGCGTTCCAGCGGCAGGTAAATCAGCGACTCGTCTTTTTCACCACCACCCAGGGGGCGCAAATGCAGGGTATCAGCGCTGGACTCGGGTAGCACTATCCATTCGCGGCTCCGGGCAGACACCAGGCTGCCTGGGTAAAACTCGGCTGTTATTGCGTTCATCGCGTATTCGTTGATTCAGTTTTGCCGACACCAAAGAGGTCAGCATTTTTAACAAAGATGGCAGGCCACTGCGCTTGCTCTTTCGGGAATCGCACAACCAAAATGCCTTTTTCATCAAGCTTGCGGTCAATGGCTTCGTCTGTAGTTTTCTGGGCAGTCTGGTCGTGATGTGGCCCGTCAATAAAAACTACCAGTTGCAGGTCATCATAGAAAAAATCGGCGCAAGCGCGGACGGATTCGAAGGTGTGCTGAGCGCGGTCGGGTTTGCGGTGACCATGCAAGTCGACATAGGCCAGCCAGGCTTGCTCCAGGGTACTGGTGGACATGCGTGCCAACTCGGCGCTGTGTTGCTCGGGTGCGCGACCTTGCGTTCCCAGTGACAGCCGGGCGGTGGTCAATCGGCACAAGATGTTAAGAACCAAGCCTTTGGCCAGGGCATCCTTGCGGTCAATGTGGGGGTGGTCGGGCTGGTTGTAATACGACAGCAGGCAACGATAACAACCGGCTTCACACATGGGCTTGCCCTGTTCGTCTAATTCTTCAACCAGAGTTTTTTGCGTCCAGCCTTGGCCTTGCGCCGGGCGCTCAAAGTGCATGATTTCAAGCGCCTCCGCAGCCACTGCGGCCAGCGCATGGGGTTCGGTAGCTAGGCGCGTCAACACACCCGCGCCGCCTTCTGCGGCTTCGAAAAACAAAATGGACTGGCGGTTGTCGCGGTTGGGCAAGGGCTCGGCCACCAGCTCGCTTTCTTCCAACTGGTACAGAGCTTCAATTCCACGCTTGAGCGCATATTGCAATGTGGTCATTGATGAAGTTGATAGCACGCCTAGCTTGTAGGACGGGCGTACCACGAGGATATTGCGCCTATCCTCCACAAACGGCACGATGCGCTGTGGCGGTGTTTTGTCGGGCGGTGCGTCGTCACCATTCTCTTCCCCCGCTTCTTCCACGCCGCCCACCCAGTGGCCGGTGACGGGATTCATCATGAAACCCAGAACCGACTTTTCTTTGCGCCGCCGCCAGCCATAGTTCATGCGCCAGATGGTGGCTGCTGGGCCATATTGCAGCTCCAGCAAGGGACCATCGGCATCGGACACTTCGGCAGTGGTCATTTGCAACTTGCCGTCAGCTTGCGCAAATTGCAGCGTGGTCTGCATCTCGTAGCCTTGGCGGGTGCGCTCTTCTTCGTTGGCCGTAATGCGCTCGGCCCGTTTGGTGGAGACGTTTTCAATGCGGTAAAGGTTTTTGACCTCTTCAGCATTTGAGAGAGAAGCATCACACGACACACACCGGTCGGCATCGCGCTGGGAGCGGAAGTGACCGTAGCCACATGAGGGGCACAGGCGGGCCACTTCGGTGCTTAATTTGGCTCCCTCTGACACCTGGTCCTGGCTGGAGATGGTTAGCAGCGCTTTGGTGACGCGGTACTGGCTGCCTTCGTGATAAATCAGGCTGTAGGGGCCAAACTCACTGAGCGCCAGGAAACGAGGACGCGACAAGAAGCTTTCTCGGCCGATGTTGCCCCGGCGCGCCGGAATGTAAGCCAGTAGCGGCAGGCGTGGGAAGTTGTAGCCCGGCAGGAAGCCTTGGCTTGCCAGGTAGCGGTAGGTGTAGAAATCGCTGTTGAAGGCGCTGTCGCCGGCCAGCAGCAAGTCGCGCTGTTTGCGTGCCTCGTTGTGGCGCTGCTGGGCTTCGCGCCGCTCGCGTTCGCTGGCGGCAGGGTTGTTTTCAATTTTGAAATTGAGCTCAATCTGGCGGGCCGTGGCGCGGTACAGGTCACGCCAACGGTTCAAGGCCATATCAAACTCAACATAGGCTCGCTGAAAAACCGACTCTGGCCAGGTGGGGGTGTACCAAGGGGCTCGCTCCGGGGTGAGTTCGTCTTTGAGCATGCCCAACACGGCCAAGCCGCGTTCATGTGCGCGTTTTTGCGCCTTTGGCTTGGAGAGGTCTGATTCCAGGTCATCGGTGATGGGCAAGTCCTCGGGCTTGTCCATGTTGAGCAGGTCCCGAATGCTGTTGCCCAGCTTCTTGCCCGTCTCAGCCAGCCAGATGGCTTGCATGTGACTTTGCACCAGCTCGCGGTTGGCCAGGTCCAAAGTGGGCGGGTTCACTTGGCCATGCACCATGCGCACCGGGTCGGCAAAGTAATACTGGTCGTGCGGTGACTGGGCAGCACAGTAGGTGATGACCAGCGCTGGCTGGCCTGCCCGACCTGCGCGGCCGCTGCGCTGGGCGTAGTTGGCGGGCGTGGGCGGCACGTTTCGCATGTAAACAGTGTTGAGTGACGAGATGTCAACACCGAGTTCCATGGTGGGGGAACAGAACAACACCGGCAACCAACTGAGTTCGGTACCGTGGGCTTTGACCCATTCGCTGCGGTCTTTGTCGGTAAACCGGAATCGAGCCTCGCGCTCCATGCGGTCTTCTTGCTCGACCTGCGCAGTGTGCTCACGCGCCTCAAAGTCAAACAGTTGGTGGGCGGGCTGTGCCAACAAGCGTGAGATGTTGCGGTACAGGTTGCGAAAAAACACGTTGTCATGCGATTGCAAGGGGCTGCGCCCGTCACCGGCCGTCCATAGCAATGCGCTGCCATTGAGCTGCCAGCCCATCAAGCCAACATCGGTTTCCTCTTTGCGCACCAGGCCATAACTTTCAGAAGCTTTCAACAAAGCCCGAATGACATCCGGGTAGGTTTTGTCGTTGACATCTTTGTAAAACGGATTGCCGCCGCCCCAGGTCGTGCCTTTGCGCAGCTCACGGCCTAAGCGCGAACGACTGGAACCTATGACCAAGTAGTCTTCAATGGCCTGCTTGCGGCCATGTGGTTTGTGCTGGTCTGCGGGGCGCGAAGTGATAAACCATTTAGCGGGTGTGGGGCGCTCATCTTCCGTGAAGCCCCAGGGCTCGCGCAGGTTGGCAAAACTGAGGGTGCGCAGTTGGTCTAGCTCGGTGCGGTCAAGATACCGCGTGGCGATGCACAAGCCTTGGCGCATCGTCTTGAACAATTCATGTAACACCAAAGCACGTTCATGCGGCTTGGCAGTGCGCAGCACCCGAGGCGCATCGGCCCACTCAGCTTCATCTGCAGCCAAATCTTCCAAATCCTGGTAGTCAATGCGTACCAGACCCAACTGTTCCAGGTTGGGATTGTTGAAGCGCCATCCCCGGCGCAAATCGTAAAAACTGCGGTAACCCAAGATGGCGCGCATGGCATCTTGTACCTGGCGGCGAGCGTTGCCCTTGACATCGGGCTGCTGCATGTATTCAGCACGAACTCCAGTGTCATCACGCTCAAAACCGAGCGCCTCAAAGACGGCATTGGCGACTTCTTTTTCTGAGAGCGGCTTGCCAGCGGTGCGCTCCAGCGCCGACAGCAAAGCGGCACGAGTGAGTAAAACTTGCAAAAAATCATTAAAGTGACCGGCCTGCAAGGCGGCATCCTGCCGGTTGTCGGAGAAGCCGAGTACCTTTTTGGCCTCTCGCGAGAGCTGGTGGTCTTGCTCATACAAGTAGCGCAGCGATGCCAGGGTCAGCATGGTGGTGGCCGAGCTGCGACCTTCGCCTGACAATGAAGTCAGGCGCAAAGAGTCTTTGCCTGCAGTGGTGTGACTGGTGCCGCAGGCCAAGCAGAAACGAAAGCTACCGGGAATGAACCAACCGTTCAGCCCATCACCCGTGGTGGTGACACCATCTGGACGGACCTTGACCGCTTGGGGGACGAACTTTCTTTGGGCACTTTTGATACGCCATTCACCATCAGCGCGTTCTTCGACCCAGGTTTCTGGGTAGCGTTCTATGTCGGTCTCATCCCATTGGTGATGGGCATCCGGCATGAAGAAACCGAACTTGATGCCGTCATCTTCATTCTGGCGCTCGTCGATGTTGCGCCGCTGCAGCTCACGACCTTCGGCACCTGCTGCGTCCCACACGGGCACGTACTCTTGACCGCAGTCTCGGCAGAAATGAACGTTGTAGAGGTGACGGCTACGGTCTCCCGCGACAAATTGCTGGCCAAAGAGCGTGATGGCGCGTTTGCCCGGAGCTTCCAGCGTGGCGTACACCTTGCCACCACCGGATATGAATTGGTGCAGTTTGAAAGCAAAGAGGGACTTGCCACCAGCATCCGTGACGTTGTGAGCACACAGCAGAAAGTTTTTAAGGTAATCAGCACATTGCGCCTGCGGCAAGCCCGCATCGTGAGCTAGTAACGCGGCGGCTTCTTTGAGCGTCTTGGGCTTGGCTCGCCGGGGCTTGTTACTCTCAAATGTCAAGCCCAGAGTCAACTCGACCCAGACCGAGACCGGATGCCTAGCCATGTCTTCGAAGACCAAGTTTTCTGGAACACCGGCCGCGATGGCTGCCGCCAACTTGGGTGCAACGGTTTGTTGGTTTTCTGTTTCTGGCGTGGTGCGCTTGAGCGTTTCGGTGACGATGTTGCGCGCAGGGATGGCAGTGCCAAACAGGCGAGTGGCAACGCTGGCCACCGTGGCATTGCGCTCCATCTCGGTGCCGTCGGTGGCCATGGTGGCAGAGGTGCCGATGCAGATGAGTTGGTCGGCCAAGGCTTCGCGCACACGCCTGACCAGCAGCGCTACATCGGCACCCTGGCGGCCACGATAGGTATGAAGTTCATCAAGCACCAGGAAACGCAAGCCCCGGGCGTTGGCCACTACCTGCTGGTCAATGGCGTTTTGGCGGGTGAGCAGCAGCTCTAACATCATGAAGTTGGTGAGCAGGATGTCAGGCGGGTTAGCCTTCATGGCCTCTCGCTCATCGGTGTCTTCCTGGCCGGTAAAGCGACCAAAGGTGACCGTTTGGGTGGCTGGGGCAGCACCAAGAAACTTCTTCAGTTCCTCCAACTGGCTGTTAGCCAAGGCATTCATCGGATAGACCACGATGGCGCGGGTGCGAGGTGTGGGGTCTAGCGCTTTGGCTTTGATGCAGGCATCCACGATGGGGATGAAATAGGCGAGCGATTTGCCAGACCCTGTGCCAGTGGTCAAAACGTAACTTTCACCAGCGGCAGCCAGACTGATGGCCTCAGCCTGGTGTTTGTGCAATGGCAGGGAGTAGCCTGCGGAATACTCGGACTTGCCGAACCGGAAAATGTCAGCGCACAGGGGATGCAAATGGCCAGCCTCAACAAAGGCCTCTACCGTGCCGCCCTCTCGAAAGTTGGGGTTGACCTGGATGAGAGGTTCTGGCCAAAACTTCTGTGAATCGTATTCCGCGTCAATGAAGGCCCGAATGTCGTCCGCCTTGATGCGGGTAAAGCTGCGCGTGAAGTCTGAATACTCGTTGACCAGATGTGCGCGAAATTCAAAAACGTCCAATTTGCCCCTTACCTTCCTTTTGGGGCGTAGTATGACAGTGAGGAATAGCCATTTCCAAATTTGTCAGGGCAACGCACCTACTATCTTGAGTTGCACAGACCTCCAGCAGCCACCGCCTAAAACTCTGGATTTTTCGACCTGCGATTCTTGTACAAAAAATGCAGCTCAGACAAGACAAAGAATTTCATTGGCCTACACCTCAAGCAACAGCCTCGGATCAAAAGCCTCGTTCTCGAACACAAAATCCCCTGCGAGCTCACCCCATCCCCGGTTGACCACATACCCCGCCGGGTTGGCCACCACCCGGCATGTGCCAACCCTGTAATCAAACCCGTCATGCACATGACCGTGCAGCCACAGATCCACACTCGGCAGCAACTCCGAGAGGTCACTGACAAAAGCAGCATTGAGTTCATTGCCAGCGTATTTGGGATGTACAGACAGTGGGTGCGGCCCATGGTGACTCACCACCACTGTTTTGCCATCAAACGGTTTGGCCAGTTCTGAAGTCAACCAGTTGCGTGAAATGACATGCCGGACCAGTGCATCCTCCGGTCGAAACAAATGTCTGCCCTGCCTGATCATCAAATGATCATTGAGGCATTGTCCGGCATAGCCCATCAAGCGCTTTTGTGACTTCTCTTGCCCTGAGTGGAGCCGGTAGTCCGTCCACAACGTGGCACCGAGAAAGCGAACACCGTTGATGACAACACCGTCATTCTCCAAAAAGTGAAACCTGCCCTGGCACAGTGCAGCTGATTCACGCAACTGGCTGTAGATCGGCTCCATGGGATGCCCATAGAACTCATGGTTGCCAGCGACGTAGATCACCGGCGTTGGCCAGTGTTTAAACAACTGGCAGGCCTGCAACCCATTGGCAATGTCGCCGGCAAGAACCAACACATCGGCCCCGGCCACAGGCGTGATCAGGCATTCACCGGGCAAGCGGTGCTGTAGAAATTCCAGGTGGAGGTCGGATGCGAGTTGGATTTTCATGTTCTGTTCAGTTCAGGTTGATGGTCATTTCAGGTTCAGTCCTGACTACCATCCCTTGGGTCCGGCATAAATCACCTGCCCCAGGCCATTCTTGATCCCGCAGTAATCCACTGCCAGAGCATCAAATCCCAGCGTGTCACGCTGCAAAGCGTATTTCAAACTTCGGTCATCATGATGGTGCCCATGGAAACTGCGCACCACCTGCATGTCTCTGGCCAACTGATCCAGTGCTTCAAAACCATAAGGATGACAGCTTGGTGCCTCATGGGTCACTAGAATGTCGGCTCGCAAACGGGACAGGTGCCTCACATCATCGGGATAGATGGCGCCATGAAGTTTGGGGTTGGGTTTCTGGCCACCGCGCCACTGGAATGCACCCCGGTTCATTGCTGACGCCTTATTGGCAAAGACCGGCTCGCCCGGTGGATTCCAGATGCGTCCCAGAAAGTTCCCACCCAGACCCGCAATACGCACCCCATCCAGCACCAACACCTGGCCATGCAAGGCCACGGCATCACCACAGTCATGCAAGCAAGCCCAGTGCTCATAAGTGTCGGCATCGTGGTTGCCGTGGATAAAGGCCACCTGCACATCAGGGAAACTGCGCCGCAGTGGCGCCAGAATTTCCCGAAAGGGTTGATGGTCAATGTCCACATCACCCAGAAATACCAGCCAGTTGGGCGTCTTTGAAGTCTTTGTCATTTCCTGCAAGGCCCGGGCAATGTGCCGAAACTCGCCATGCACATCCCCCAGGAACCAGATGCCTTCCAGTGCATGTGCATGCTGGCGGTCAAAATCATTCATGTCCCGCATTACAACCGCTCCTGCAGCATGGCCGCCAAGACGGCCTGGTCCTCTGGCAAAAATCCGGTCTGGGAACTGGTTTGCAACAAGTCGGCACAGTCTGGGCGAAACCAGTGAGCCCGGTCATCAATGGCCAGCCACGGCGTGCCCCAGGGTCGGTTGTGCTTCATCCAGGTGTCACACTCCCCTTCCCGCTCGAATGACACGGCAGCCCCTGGCAACCAGGCATTGCTGGGTTGTTTGTTCGACGGTGTCACACCGACCACGCGGGGTGCGATGTCTGGTGAAAAGTGTGCACGCATCTCGTCGAGTGTGTGTTGCAGGCGCCATGAGCTGCTGATGACGACGTCCACCCCAGGGTGTTGACGCAGCACGTCTTCGATCAAAATCAGTTGACTGAATGCATGTTCAGCCTTGCACGGTTCCGGATGAGTCACACCGTCAAAGTCCAGGAACAAGACACAGGGGCGGGTGCCCTCGGATGGGTTTGACTCTGGTTGAGTGGTATCAGGCTGGCTGGTTTCGAATGGGGTGGTTTCGTAGGCTGCGCTCATTTCTTCTTCCTCGGTTAATGGTGGGGGCATTGCTGATTTGATGATTTGATGATTTGATGATTTGATGATTTGTTGTCTGTCTACTGTTCTCTGATGGACTGAATCATTGCTTCGGCAGGCCTGCTGATTCGCCCTCAATGCAATCGTGCACAGACGGGTTCAGTCACACCCAAAGCCACGCTGATGTCACTCATCGTCACCCGCTGACGACCCTGAAATGCAGTCCAACTTGCGGCAGTTGTCCATATCCGGCGCATCAGGCGCGGTGTCACCGTGGCCAGCCACTGCAGCACCTCACCACTGGGCAGCTTGAGGTCAGCACCCATCTGGGTATTGACTGACCGCGCCACTGACAAGGCAATCGTGACGGCAGCTCTCGCATCGGGCTTGTTAACCATGATCAGCTCGAAACGGCTAAGCAGTGGTGCGGACAGACCTTTCAGGGAATTGGCAGTCGCAATCCACACAATGTGTCTGGCATCGACCCTGATCTCGGCGCAGCGGTCTTTATGTGCTTTGGCGGTCACCGGCTCCAGCAGAGCCAGCAACTCATTGAGCGGGTTACGCTCCGGCCCACTGCTGGAAAAGGTGTTGGCGGCCTTATCAAGCTCATCCAGGCAGATCACCGGATTGGCGTAGTCTCCACCTGCGAGTGCATTGAACACGATGCCCGTAGAGCTATTGCCCCAATTTTTGTCAGCACCTGAGAGCACATTGCCCACCGAGCCGCTGGCGGCGTAACTGACATTGTGCGCAGGCACACCCAGGATGTCTGCAATCTGTTGAGCGACATGACTTTTGCCAACACCTGCCGGGCCTACCAGCAAAATTGGGGCAATCATGGGTGCCACCCCTTTAGCTTTGGCCACCTGCAGCGGGATTCTCAAGGATTGCACCAATCTGGGAATGTGCGGGGCACAGTTGGCCAGTTTTTGCATGGCAGCATCCACATCCATTGGCATACCGATGTTGCGGGTCATGGGTCGATCCAGCAAGGCTTTGGTCATTTCCTTAAGTGCGGTGATCCTGGCACGTTCTGCGAACGTGAAGTTCTTGTCGGCCACTGCCTTCTGAGCCATGACATCTTCATGACAGACGCAGTCCACCCGTAGGATGTCGTTTTGGGTATTGGTGTTGGCATCCACATTGGCGTTTGACGTCGTTTTGTTTGTCGATTCAGCATGCGTCTTGTCCGAAGCCTGCAGTGCTGCTTCGCCTGTGAGTTCAACCGGCTCCAACTCCTCCAGTTCCTTCTTTTCTTGTGCCTGTCTGGCAGATTCTTCAAGGAGACGGCGCCTGTGCATCAATTTGGTCAACTCAGCTTTCTGCCGAATGGGTACGTACAAACCCGCAAATCGACCCGTGTCAACAATTCGGGTGAACTCTGGGGGCTCGGTGGTGGTGTCGTACGGGTATTTGTTGCGCTTGAGCATGGCTTTGTGTTGTGTTATTTAAATTTCAGGCAAGCATTAATAATGTATTATTTTATCGCATCATTAATGTAATGTCAATACTTTGAACACGCTTTGTCAACACATACGCTTGACATCTGTTGATGGGGTTTTCCTTTGTTTTGCAAATTTGCCCTCTTTTTTGAAATTAAAGGACTCAGTTGCGGCAAAATTCCGCCATGGACACAGAAATTAAAAATGTAAAGTCACAGCCAAGAATAAACAAAGATGGCGAAACAAAGGATGTCAAGCATTTTGCGATGCGCCTTCCTGCTGGGCCTGACTTTGTTGGTGATCTGAATGAATCCGCTGGCCTGACTCGCCTGCGAGCCATGACGGAGTTGTTGACTGGAGATCGGCACACGATTCACTCGCTTATTTGTCTGGTGATTGAAACAGCCAGTGCCAATGGGCATGTGCTGCCTTTTCCTAAACTGTTCACTGTTCCGACCAAACAAAGTATGGAGCGCTTTGATTTGCGTTTGACGCAAAATCAGATTGATCTGATTGATGCGCTTCGCGCGCAACTCAAGCCTCAGCCTGGCATTGTTGATTTCCGTGAGTATTACAACCGCTCGGATGTGGTGCGGGAGTTGCTTAGGTTAGAGCTTCACCGTGTGGATGCATTGTTTGCACAGCACTTTGTCAAAGTGAACCCTTGACAGGGGTCATGGCAGCAGTTGAATTGAAGATTGGGTCAATCCAGATCGGGTACTTGACTTGATCCGGTCTGCCGCTATTGAACTAGCGGGATGGATTGAATTTGTGTTGATGTGGGCGTGCAGGTTGTGGTTCTCAAGTGGTTGCTACTCCTAAACTCCTAACCGCAATAGAAGTAGCGGTTTTTTCCGCCCATACCTGATGCCAAATACTGGCACTGTGAACGCATCCAGCGTGTTTGCTGTCAAAGTGTTGACAAAATTATGACAAATTTATTGGCAGCTGAAATGGGTTGTCAAAGTGTTGACAAAGTTGATACATGGGCAGCAGGCTGCTGTTTGTCTTGCGTAGAGGTGGCAAAGTGTGTGTTTAAGCGATCGTGGACGCGCAGAGATGCGCGCAAGCGAGAAAATTAGGCACTGCAAACTCAGAACAATTCCAGCGTGAAGCTGTGTTTTTGCGCTGGGTGGCAACTGTTGTGACTCAGGGGGAGAGTAAGTGTTCATTTCCTGTTCGGTCGCCATTTTGCGGATCATCCGCAGATTTTTGGGGGCGACAACTATTTGACTCAGGGGTGTTTGTACCAAATCAGCTCTGTGTGAACTATGTCAACACTTTGACAACCAAATTCTGAAGACAAGGTTGTTGACAATACTTTGTCAACAATCTGGCAACATGCCACCTTGACGGCTTTGCATTTCCCCAGAATCACTGCGACATCTGAACAATATCTGCTCAAACCCCTCCAAAGCAAAAATGGCATCAGTTTGAATGCAAGCATCTTGGTAACGGATTTTTTCAATGGCACTCAGCATGGCGTTTCTCCTTTATTGGCTGCAAGGTAACGCGTTTTCTGCTCACCGTCCATGATCGCAATCAGTTTGCTCTGAGCCTCCAACAAAACCCGCTCCAGCAATTCCTTGTTGCTTGAGCCGTAATGCTTCGCCATCCGATCAAGCGCCAATTTGGCTTGCAACTCCAGAATCACGTTTAGCCGCTGGTCTGAGCCATCTTTGATATGGCGTTTTCGATATTCGGCCTGGCGCTTCGCGTTGTCTTTTTTTAGTCTTTCGAGCATCAAAAGTTCCTTTGTCGTGACCGTAAAACATGTTACATTGTAACGCGTAAATGGGAGCCTAAGATGACAGAATTGAACCAGCCTAAGCTGCGCAAAGAGACAAAACTTTCTTGCCTCACCCTGTTTTGGCCGGTGACAAAGAAGCTGGGCACGATTGCCATCTACAAGCTTGATGCCACAGGCATGCACCTGATGCGTGTCCTGCCCGGCTGCAAAGTGGTGGGCTAAATGACAACCTTTAGCTACACCATCGAACTTGACGACTCGGAACGCATCACGCTAGATGCTGCGCTGGCGATGCTCAAGGACGCCTGCGAACTGCAAATTGCAGCAAAAACAGAGGCCCCCGCTCACGCTCACTTGCGCAACATTGCGAGCGTCCAAAACAAGCTCACCAACGGTGGGCACCAAGTCAGCGGAAGCACGTTTCAGGGAATGACCACACCGCAGTCTGAATTTTTCACGGCAAGACTCACCGACCGGGGCGAGTTGCCGTGGTTTGAAATCCGGGCGCTGGCCTCAATTGGGGCTGGTTTGCTGATGCGACACCTGGGCGACCGGGCGGCAATCGACAAGTTGGCTGGATACAAGCCAGAAGAGATGGACCGGTTATTGGCCAAAATCAAAGGGGTCGAAAAATGATCATTTTCATTGACACCGAATTCACCGACCTCCTGAACCCGGAACTGCTCAGCCTCGGACTGGTGACCCTCGATGGACGTGAGCATTACGCCGAACTGGACCTCACCACCGAAGCCGGAAAAGCCCGCGTCAAGGCATCCAGCGCCTTTGTGAAAAACGACATTTTTGATCTGTGGGGACTCGTGCCAGGTGCGACCGGCACAGAGAGTGAAATCGGCAGGCGCACCGGAGAATGGTTGCTGGCACTGGCGGCAGAAACCGGCCATCGGATTGAAATCGCCTTTGATTACAGCACCGACTACGAACTGATGGAGTACGCGATCCGGGACGCAGGGCTTTGGGATCAGGTTCGGGAGGTGGTGTTGCCTGTCAACGTCAATTCAATCACTGGCACCATCATTGGGGAACTGGCGGCAGAGGCCTGTTTTCGTGAACTGGGCAAGCGCGGCGGGCGCGGACTCAAGCGTCACCATGCGCTGGCCGATGCACTGGCGTTGCGGGCGGCATACATGGCCGTCAAGGCCGCTGCATTGGCGCACGCACGCGCCAAAAGCACACCGCAGGCTTGACCATGCTGATCTTTCTTGACACCGAATTCACCGACTTTGCCCGCCCCGGCCTGATCAGCATTGCACTGGTGGCCGAGGATGGCCGCGAGTTCTACGCCGAGCGCACCGACTATCACCGGGACGCTTGCAGCGCCTTCGTGCGCGAAACCGTTCAGCCCTTGCTGGGCCGGGTGCCTGGTGCCGCCTGTAGTCGTGATGAGTTGACTGAGCGCCTGCATGTTTGGTTCGACCTGTTGCCAGAGCCCGCCACCATCATTTTTGACTTCCAGGGGGACTGGCTGTTGCTGGTTGATGCCATTCTTGGCCGAGCCTATCGAAACCCGCCCGCCAATTTTGGTGAACCTTTGCACTTGGGAAATTCCAGCATCACCCACCCCGAATTTGAAAAGGCGCAAAACCGCATCTATACCCAAGATTGGCCCCCGCACCATGCGCTGGCCGATGCACGGGCGCTGATGGCAGGCTACTGGGCATGGCGTCAGTTCATGGAGAAAATTTGGAGGATCAAATGACCATGCCAAGTGAGAGAACCAGAGCGTTGATGGCTGCGGTAGAGTTTTTGGAAGAACTGCGATTTAGCGCAGACACGCCTGCTGCAATACGTGCGCAAGCGATCAGCGTGTTAAGGCACTTTCCAAATGCCAACTCAATCGGCCTGGAGGCCAAGCGTCAGTTGAGACGCCAACAGGAAGACACCAGGCAAGCTTGGTTGTTGCCCGTCGATTATTACGAGCGATCAAACAGCCCATGATCCTATTTCTCGATTTCGACGGGGTGATGCACCCGGTCAACCAACGCGATCTGTTTTGTCGAGAAGAGCATCTGGCGCGTGTCTTGCGTGACTTTCCGGGTGTTGAAGTCGTGATTTCATCGTCGTGGCGCGAGACGCACACGCTGAAAAATATGCTGACCTTTTTTCTTACGGATCTGCGAAGCCGAATTGTCGGTGTGACTCCTGTGATCGAAATTAGGGATGCCGTTGACGTGCCGGGTGTTCGATTGCGCGAGATCAATAAATACCTGGTTGATACGGGAAATAAGCACCGCAGTTGGGTCGCGTTGGACGACGACCCCGGCATCTTTACTGCCTGGTGTGCTGAATTGATTTTGTGCGACGGCAATCATGGGTTCGGCAATGCCGCAGAAAAAGCATTGCGTGTCGCACTACGTCGATCCAGTGCCTTTGCACCATCCAACAAACCCAACATGCAAACAATCGGGAGGATTGAGCCATGATCCTGTTTTGCGGCGACCCGCATGGTCAATTCGGCCACATCATTGAAGCC
>JAVHPS010000452.1:0-4828 GCA_036170715.1 Rhodoferax sp.
ATCTTGCATGGCTCCCTGCTGACGGTGGGGGTCTCGCTGGGTGCCCTGCTGGTGTCCATCATGCTTGGCTTGCTGGGCGCTGCGGCCAAACTATCGGGCCGCCCCGTGTTGACGGCCCTGGGCACGTTTTACACCACCATCATTCGGGGTGTGCCTGATTTGGTGCTGATGCTGCTGGTGTTTTATGGTGGCACGATCGGCATCAACACCCTGCTGGAAAAGCTCGGTTCTGAGGCCACCATCGACATTGAACCCTTTGCCGCCGGCGTGGTCACCATCGGCTTCATTTATGGCGCTTACATGACCGAGACCTTTCGCGGTGCGATTTTGAGCATCCCCAAAGGCCAGATGGAGGCGGCCTGGGCTTTTGGCATGAGCCGCAGCCAAACCTTTTTGCGCATCACCTTGCCGCAAATGGTGCGCTACGCCCTGCCCGGTTTCACCAACAACTGGCTGGTGCTGATCAAAGCCACCGCACTGGTCAGCTTGATTGGTCTGCAGGAAATGACCTACCTGGCCAAGCAGGCCAGCTCGGCCACCCGCTCGCCCTTTGCCTTCTTCTTATTCACCGGGGCGCTGTTTTTAATTTACACCTCGATCTCGCTGCTGGTGCTGAAAAAAGTCAACGCCCGCTACAGCCTGGGCACCAAGCGGGGAACCTTGTAATGGAATGGGCGGTTATTTTTGAGCCAGACAACCTGGCGCTGTTTGGCAACGGCATCATCATCACGGTGTGGTTGTTGTTCTCGTCATTGGCCGCAGGGGCTGTGATGGCTTTGATTTTTGCCCTGCTGCTGACCGGCCCCTGGGCCCCACTGCGCTGGCTGGTCAGTGCCTATACCTTTGTGATTCGCGGCACACCCCTGTTGATTCAGGTCTACCTGATTTATTACGGCCTGGCCCAGCTTGAATGGATTCAGCTGCGCTGGAACGATGTCTGGCCGTGGACGTATTTCAAAGAACCTTTTTTCTGTGCCCTGCTGGCTTTCAGCCTGAACACGGCCGGCTACACCGCTGAAATGCTGGCCGGGGCCATTCGGGAAACCAGTGCCGGTGAAATTGAAGCCGCCCACGCCTACGGCATGAGCCGGGTGCAAACCATGTTGCGCGTGGTGCTGCCCAGCGCCATTCGCCGCACCCTGCCGGCCTACAGCAACGAGGTGGTGATGATGCTGCACGCCACCAGTCTGGCCAGTGCCGTACCCAACATGCTTGACGTGACCTCTGCCGCCAGCCGCATTTACGCCACCTATTACCTGCCGTTTGAGGCTTACCTGGCCGCCGCCGCCATTTACCTCACGGCCTCGTTCTGCCTGATCGGGCTGTTTCGCTTGACCGAAGGCCGCCTGCTGGCCTACCTGGCTCCGCAAAAAAACTGAACCCACGGGAGCTTTTCCATGCAACGCATTGACCACCCCCTGCTGTCGCCTAGTCTGGGTAGCCACAAATCGGTGACCAGTTTTCACTTTGGTCAGCCCGGCACCGGCCACAAGGTCTACATCCAGGCCAGCCTGCATGCCGAAGAACTGCCGGGCATGCTGGTGGCGCACCACCTGCGCGCCCAGCTTGAAGCCGCCGAAAGCGCCGGCTTGCTGCACGGCGAAGTGGTGCTGGTGCCGGTGGCCAACCCGATTGGCCTGGCGCAGCGCCTGGACCACAAACCCATGGGTCGGTTTGAGCTGGACACCTCAGAAAACTTCAACCGCCACTACCCTGATTTGGCTGCCGAGGTATTTTCAGCCGTACAAAACCAGCTCGGCGACGACGCACCAGCCAATGTGAAACGGGTACGCCAAGCCATCGGCGACTACCTGACGCAGTGGACTCCCACCACCGAACTGCAAAGCCTGCGCCGCACCCTGCTGCAGCTGTCGTTTGACGCCGACTACATGCTTGATTTGCATTGCGACTGCGAAGGCGTGCTGCATTTCTACACCGAAGAACCGTGCTGGCCGCAACTCGCCCCGCTGGCACATTTTTTGGGCGCGCAAGCCATTTTGCTGGCCAAAAATTCGGGCAACCGCCCGATTGACGAATGCCTCTCCAGCGCCTGGTGGCAGCTGGCCGACCGGCTCAAGGCGGCGGGTCAACACGTGCCCCTGCCGCAAGGCTGCTGCAGCACCACCATTGAGCTGCGCGGTGAGCTGGACGTGACCCATGCGCTGGCCCAACAAGATGCGCAGGCTATTCAGAACTGGCTGCAATACACCGGTGTCTGGGCCTGCAACCAAGCCCCGACCGTGCCCGCACCGCGCTGCCAGGCCACGCCGCTGGCCGGGTCTGAAACCCTGTACGCACGCACACCGGGGCTGGTAGTTTTTGCCGCCACACCGGGCCAAACGCTCCACGCGGGTGACCTGGTCGCCGAGGTCATCGACCCGATCGACAACGTCATTGAACAGGTCAAAACCAGCGTTGACGGCGTGCTCTACGCCCGCATTCGCGACCGCTACATCACCGCTGGCGGCGAGCTGGGCAAGGTGGCCGGCGCACAAGCGTTTCGCAGCGGCGACTTGCTCGGTGCTTGACACCCGCGCAGCCCGACACCCGATCTTTCCCAAACTCATCCATGAATACGCAAACGCTCAAACTCCAGGTTGACAACATCCACAAGCGCTTTGGCTCCAACGAAGTGCTCAAAGGCGTGTCGCTCACCGCCCATGCGGGCGACGTGATCAGCATCATTGGCAGCTCGGGCTCAGGCAAAAGCACGTTTTTGCGCTGCATCAACCTGCTGGAAAAACCCAACCAGGGGCGCATCAGCGTGGCCGGTGAAGAGCTGCACCTGAACCCCGACAAACACGGCGAGTTGCACGCTGCCAACCCCAAGCAGCTGGCCATGCTGCGCACCAAGCTGGCCATGGTGTTCCAGCACTTCAACCTGTGGGCACACATGACGGTGATCCAGAACATCATTGAAGCCCCCGTGCACGTCATGAAAGTGCCTAAAGAGCAGGCCATCGAAACCGCGCGCAAATACCTCGCCAAAGTGGGCCTGGAAGGCAAGGAAGACGCTTACCCGGCGCACCTCAGCGGCGGCCAGCAACAGCGCGTGGCCATTGCCCGGGCACTGGCCATGGAACCCGAGGTGATGTTGTTTGACGAACCCACCAGCGCCCTGGACCCCGAGCTGGTGAGCGAAGTGCTCAAGGTCATGAAAGACCTGGCTCATGAAGGGCGCACCATGGTGGTGGTCACGCACGAAATGGGCTTTGCCCGCGAGGTGGCCAACCACCTGATCTTCTTGCATAAAGGACAGGTTGAAGAAGAAGGTGTTCCGGCGCAAGTACTGGGTGCACCCAAAAGCGTGCGACTGGCGCAGTTTTTGTCCGGTAGCCTGAAATAATTTTTTAAGCAAAATTGGCTTCTAGCCCTTATGAATAAAGGGAATGATGCTATATATTTTGATTGTTTTCACATGAACTGGTTGCACCACGCCATCACCCAGATTGAGGCCGACTACCAGCGCAGCGCCGACACCCACCTGATCGCTCTGCCCTTGCCTGGCTTTGCCAGCTGCGGCATTGACCTGTACCTCAAAGACGAATCCACCCACCCCACGGGCAGCCTGAAGCACCGCTTGGCGCGCTCGCTGTTTTTGTACGCCTTGTGCAATGGCTGGCTGCATGAAGGCTCCACCGTGGTCGAGTCCAGCAGCGGCTCCACAGCGGTGAGCGAGGCTTACTTTGCCCGCCTGCTGGGTTTGCCCTTCATCGCCGTGATGCCACGCAGCACCTCGCCCGAGAAGATCGCACAAATCACGTTTTATGGTGGTCAATGCCATTTGGTGGACAACGCCCAGGCGGTCTATAACGAAGCACACACCCTGGCTGCAGCCACCGGTGGTCATTACATGGACCAGTTCACCTATGCCGAGCGTGCCACCGACTGGCGCGGCAACAACAACATTGCGCAAAGCATGTTCAGCCAGATGGCGCGCGAGCGTTTTCCGGTGCCGCGCTGGGTGGTAGTGGGCGCGGGTACCGGCGGCACCAGCGCCACCATTGGCCGTTTTGTACGCTACCAACGCCACGCCACGCAGGTTTGCGTGGCCGACCCGGTGGGCTCGGTGTTTGGCGCTTTTTTCCGTACCGGCAATGCCAACATCACCGGACCGGGTTCCAAAATTGAGGGCATTGGCCGCCCGCGCGTAGAACCCAGCTTTATCCGCACCCTGATTGACCGCATGCTGGATGTGCCCAATGTGCAGTCGGTGGCAGCCATGCAGTTGCTCAGCGACTTGCTGGGCCGCAAGGTCGGGCCGTCCACGGGCACTAATTTTGTGGGCATGTTGACGCTGGCTTGCGAGATGCGCGAGCGCAACCAACAGGGGTCGATTTTGTCGCTGCTGTGCGATGCAGGTGAACGCTATCTGGGGTCGTACTTTGACCCGGTGTGGGTGCAGCAGAACATCGGCAACTGCACAGATGCAGCCCTTGAACTGCAGACTCAGCTGCAAGCGAAGGGATGTCAGCCGCGAGCGTGAGAAAATCAGCGTTTTATTGTCGCAACACAAGAACAGGATTTTTCCCATGGAAGCAGAACGCATCAACGCCATTGGCAACCAGCTGGCTGACTTAACCGCGCGCACCCTCGATTTACGGGGGTATCTTTGACTACGATGCCAAATTTGAGCGTCTGAGAACCGTCAACGCCAGCCTGGAAGACCCCACGGTCTGGAACGACCCCAAGCGCGCCCAGGAGCTGGGCAAAGAGAAAAAACTGCTCGACGGCGTGGTGGTCAGCATTGATGGCCTGCAACGCGACCTGTCCGACAACACCGAGTTGTTTGAGATGAGCCGTGACGACGGCGACGAGGCCGGCCTGA
>JAVHPS010000453.1:0-1054 GCA_036170715.1 Rhodoferax sp.
GGCATTGACCTGCTCAACACCGTGATTCCGGTCAAAAACGTGCTGTTTGCCAGCGAAATGATCGGTGCGGTGCGTGGCATCGACCCTGAAACCGGCCACTATTTTGATGACACCAAGCGCTACATCGAGGCCAGCAAAATCTTGACTGCCTCAGACCGCCAGCAGATTTACGAGGGCAACGCGCGGCGTGTGTTCCCAAGGCTGGACGCGCTGCTGAACAGCCGGGCAGCGCAGTGACCAGCGTCATGAAAGGTTGACCCATGGTGACCGACAACGCCCCCATCACCAATTTCTCGCATTGCCACGATGGCATTTTGGGACAGCTCAAAGCCATGACCAGCTTGCCAGAGCTGGCCGCAGCGGCCGAGCGTGCCCGGGTGCAAGCTGAAAGTCTGCGCCGTTTCATCCGCGACGTGGTGTTGGAGCACCACCAGGAAGAAGAACGCGCGCTGTTTGAAGCCGTGCTGGCCAGCGCGCAAGAGGGCGCGGAACTGGCTCATGTTAAAGCCAGCACTGACCAACTGACGCGCGAACACCGCCAGGTAGAAGCCCAGTTTGCCAAGCTGGAGCCGGAGCTGAAAAAAATGGCCAAAGGTCAGCCGTGCCAGCTCGACACAGCCGCTGTGCAAGCCCTGGTGGCGCAGTACCAGGCCCATGCCGAATATGAAGAACGCGAGTTTTTGCCGCTGTCCCAAGTCATCCTCAGCCGCAACAGCAACCACATGGCCGCACTCGGCTTGACGCTGCACATGCGCCACATCTCGCAAGCACCATCCCCCACGTAAAGCACCCGCTGAATTTGTCACTTGAATTTGTTATTGAACCGGAGCAGCACCATGAACCAACTGGGCATCGTCAAAAGAAACATCACCCGCGCCGACAAAGCCGCCGTTGAACAACTCTCGCACTTTGGTGTCGCCACCATCCACGAGGCCATGGGTCGCGTCGGGCTGATGAAGCCCTATCTGCGCCCCATTTACAACCATGCCACGATCTGCGGCACGGCAGTGACCGTGCTGTTGCAGCCCGGCGACAACTGGATGATGCACGTGGC
>JAVHPS010000454.1:0-1053 GCA_036170715.1 Rhodoferax sp.
CGTCGTGGACGGCCAGCTTGGCACTGCTGCTGGCCGCCTACGCGGTGCTGGCCTATCCGTTTGTGGCCAAGGCCTTGTCCGCAGGGCTGGATGCTTTGCCGCTGTCGCTGCTGCACGCTGCCCGCACGCTGGGGGCCAGCCCGTGGCGCTGTTTCTGGCGTGTGACGCTGCCGCTGCTGGCCCCGGCGCTGCGCCGTGGCATGGCCTTTGCCGCTGCCACGGCCTTGGGTGAATTTGCCGTGACGCTGTTTTTGTCGCGCCCTGAGTGGGCTACGCTCACCACCCTGATCTACCAGCGCCTGGGTCGCCCCGGTCAAGCCAATCTGGACGCGGCCATGGTGCTGGCCTGTGTGCTGATGGCGCTGGCGTTGCTGGCATTTTTGTTGATTGAGTGGCCAATTCGCGAGGCTGGCGCGCAAGTGGATGCCCGCATGAGTCGCACCTTGCCTGCGGTAGATGTCGGCATGACACCAAGAGGCATTGATGCTTGAACTGCGCCACATCTACCAGCGTTTTGGCAGCCAGCCTTTGCTGCAAGACGTGAATCTGCACGTGTCAGCCGGTGAAATTGTGGCACTGCTGGGACCCTCGGGCAGTGGCAAAAGCACGCTGCTGTCGATCGCCGCCGGCCTTCAGCGCCCGGACGCGGGCAGCGTCTGGCTGGGCGGTGTGGACATCACCACCATGCCGCCCGAGCAGCGTGGCTTTGCCCTGATGTTTCAGGACTTTGCGCTGTTCCCGCATCTGAACGTGCAGGACAACGTGGCCTTTGGCCTGATCGAACAACGTTTACCAAAAAAGGAAGCCTGCACCCAAGCCTTTCAGATGCTGGAGGTGTTTGGTTTGGCCGCGCTGGCCAAGCGCCGGGTCTGGAACCTGTCGGGGGGTGAGCAGCAACGGGTAGCACTGGCGCGCGCCTTGATCACGCGCCCGCGCGTGCTGTTGCTGGATGAACCGTTTTCAGCGCTGGATGCCGATTTGCGCACCAGTTTGGGTCTGGAGTTCAAGACCCGTATTGAAGCGGCGGGCATCCCCACTTTACTGGTAACCCAC
>JAVHPS010000455.1:0-1052 GCA_036170715.1 Rhodoferax sp.
CAGGGCTTGCGCCAGCAAGGCTTGGCGCAGCTGCGGCTCAGAGGTTTGCTCAGACAGCCAAATGCCAAAAAACAACTCGGCAAAGCGCGGGTCGCGCACCTCGCCCAAGCGGCGCTGGTTGTGCCAAAACACTGCACCCACCCCTGGCTGGTGCACGCCAGTGATGCGTTCACCGGTCAACACATCCGGGAATAGCGCGCGCATCTGGTTTTCCCAGGCGGTTTGCTGTTCGTTGCTCAAGCTTGCCTGGCGGCGCATTTCGGCCACCGAACGCTTGGCAATGTCAGCGCCTTTGAAGTTGCGCAGGTAGGTGAGCTCCAGCGCAAAGGGGCTGTTTTGGTAGCTGGCAGACTGAAAACCGGGTGTCACCCATAGGCTGGCCTGGTACACCTCAAAGCCCCAAAACCGCATTTTGGCCTGGCCTGACAAGGTGGCGCTGGGCAAGGCGGCACGCACTTCAGGGCTTGGCTCAGCAGCCAACGCATGTAAGCAAAATAGGCATGTAGCCCAGGTGATTAGTGCGCGAGCAGCTATTTTTTGCATAGCGTTCAAGCCTGCTGCTTGGCCAGCGTGTACTGCACCAGGTTGATGTCGCCGGTGTCAAACGCGGCTTCGCAATAGGCCAGGTAAAACGTCCAGATGCGCTGGAAACGTTCGTCAAAGCCCAGCTTGGCAACTTCGGCCTGGCGTTGTTCAAAGGCAGCGCGCCAGCGGCGCAGGGTTTCGGCGTAGTCGGCTCCAAAGGCAAATTCGTCTACCACCTCCAGCCCGGCAGCCTGCGCCTGACGGCGAAATTCGGCCGGGCACGGCAGGCAGCCACCCGGAAAGATGTACTGCTGAATGAAGTCGGTGCTGGCCACGTAGCGCTCAAACAGCGCGTCGTCAATCACGATGCTTTGCACACAGGCGCGCCCACCGGGTTTAAGCAAGCGGCTGACCGTGGCAAAGTACTGCGGCCAATAGGCGCGGCCCACGGCTTCCACCATTTCTATAGAGCAAATGGCATCAAAGGGCGCATCGGTGATGTCGCGGTAGTCTTGCAGGCGCAAGTC
>JAVHPS010000456.1:0-1049 GCA_036170715.1 Rhodoferax sp.
CGCGATTTCATCGAAACCAACGCCTTGCAAGCCGGCAACATCGACATTTGACCGGATAGGTTTTCAGAAATATTACAAAAATTCTCACACTGTGCAAAAACAGTGTGGGGTTTTAATCACTGGGGGTTTGGGCGTTGCGGCTGAGCGTTAACGCTTTACAAGCGCTACAAACAATATAACGCTCACGCTATGCGGCCAGAGAAAACCGCTCGTCATTTTTCGTTAACGCCTCTAGTGGCGTCACTTCTGCGTTAATGATTTTCGACATTGCCCGCTCAGTCAATTTCAAGTCGTAGTCCCGCTGTAAATTGAGCCACGATTCTGCATCTCCGCCAAAGTACCGCGCCAAACGCAAAGCCGTGTCGGTAGTGATCCCGCGCTTCTCGCGCACGATGTCATTGATCCGGGCGGGCGTGACATGCAGTGCTTTAGATAAAGCATGAGCTGTCATCGCCAAAGGCACTAAAAAATCCTCGCGCAATATTTCGCCAGGATGTACCGGACGCATACCGTTTTTGATCATTTTTGAATCTCCTTTAGTGATAGTCCACAATTTCGACGCCATCGATGCCCTGATCAGTCCAAACAAAGCACAGCCGCCATTGGTCGTTGATGCGGATGCTGTGTTGCCCAGCACGATCCCCTCTCAACTCTTCCAAGCGGTTGCCAGGTGGTGACCGCAAAAACTCCAGTGTGGCAGCGCTGGAAAGTTGCTGTAATTTGCGCACAGCAACTGACAAGATATTGGCAAACCGTTTCGATTTGCCAGTCTCGAAAAGCAGCCTTGTCTCTGCACATCCAAATGATCGAATCATCTTAAAATTGTATATCGTTTACCGATAAACAGCCATTTTGACTCAGGGGGAAACCCAACAGAATCATCCTGCATGGCCTCAATTGCACTTTGCGCCTAGAAACTGTGCCAGTTCGAGATAACTACATCCTTCGCTGTGTTCCTTGCGAAGCAAGGTCATGGCAGAGGGGTAGAACCGCCGTACACATCGGTCTCGGTACAGTTGGCCTTGGGCCGCGACCCGCCCAATGATGCA
>JAVHPS010000457.1:0-4764 GCA_036170715.1 Rhodoferax sp.
GCTAGCGCCGGTACTGCAAAACGCGGCAACAGCAGACAGGCCTCGGCATTGGAGGGTGAATAACAGGCCTGCGCCGCCTGCTGGTACGGTAACCACTGGTAGGCCGTGTGCTCACGCGGATTAAGCCGCACCGGCATGCCCGCTGGCACGCGCAGCCCAAACACATGCTCGGTGTTGTGCACCACGGTTGGCGCATAGCGATGCCGCCAGCTAGGGTAAATGGCATACACGTTTTCAAGTTGCCAATCTTGCAACTGGCCTGCCAGCGCCGTCCCCAGCGTGCTGTCAATACCAGTTTCTTCCAGCACTTCACGCCGGGCCGTGTGGTCAAAAGATTCGTCTGGCGAGTCTTTGCTACCGGTCACTGATTGCCAGAAATCAGCCACATCGGCGCGTTTGATCAACAACACCTCCAGCGCCGGGGTGTAGATCACCACCAGCACCGATTGAGGAATTTTGAAAACGCGCTTCATCAGCGCTCTGATTAGGTCTGGGGTAATGTCAAGTGAGGCCGCTCAATCAGCTTTCACCACATCGGCGTTGCGCAGGCGAATGTGCAGTTCGCGCAATTGTTTTTCATCCACCGGAGACGGAGCCTGTGTCAGCAAGCATTGGGCGCGCTGGGTTTTCGGGAACGCAATCACGTCGCGGATCGACTCGGCACCGGTCATCAAGGTGATGATGCGATCGAGCCCAAACGCCAAACCACCGTGCGGTGGCGCACCGTATTGCAGGGCATCGAGCAAGAAACCAAATTTTTCTTGCGCCTCTTCAGGTGTGATCTTGAGTGCATCAAACACTTTTTGCTGCACGTCGGCACGGTGGATACGCACCGAGCCGCCGCCCATTTCCCAGCCGTTGAGCACCATGTCGTAGCCCTTGGAGATGCAATGGCCGGGGTCGGTGACCATCAGGTCTTCATGGCCGTCTTTGGGCGCGGTAAAGGGGTGGTGCACCGCCATCCAGCGGTCTGAGGCATCGTCGTATTCAAACATCGGAAAGTCCACCACCCACAGCGGGGCCCAACGACTCTCAAACAAGCCATTTTTCTTGCCAAATTCGCTCAAACCCACCTTTAGGCGCAGAGCACCAATGGCATCGTTGACGATTTTTTCCTTGTCGGCACCAAAGAACAGGATGTCACCATTTTGCGCACCGGTGCGCTGGATAATTTCAGCAATGGCACGGTCATGCAGGTTTTTGACAATTGGGCTTTGCAGCCCGTCACGCCCCAGGGTCACGTCATTGACTTTGATCCAGGCCAGGCCCTTGGCACCGTAAATCTTGACGAATTCGCCGTAGTTGTCGATTTCGCCCCGGCTGATTTCTGCACCACCGGGCACGCGCAGCGCCACCACGCGGCCGCCCTTGGTGGTGGCGGGGGTAGAGAACACTTTGAAGTCCACATCGGTCATCACATCGGTGAGTTCGGTGAATTCAAGCTTGATGCGCAAATCGGGCTTGTCCGAACCAAAGCGGCGTGCTGCCTCTTGGTAAGTCATCACCGGGAATTCGCCCAAGTCAACGCCCAGGGTGTTTTGGAACACGGTTTTGATCATGCCCTGGAACATGGCGCGAATGTCTTCCTCGGTCATGAACGAGGTTTCAATATCAATCTGGGTGAACTCGGGTTGACGGTCAGCACGCAGGTCTTCGTCGCGGAAGCATTTGGTGATTTGGTAGTAGCGGTCAAACCCGGCCACCATCAACAATTGCTTGAACAGCTGCGGACTTTGCGGCAAAGCAAAAAAGTGGCCATCGTGCACCCGGCTGGGAACCAAATAGTCACGTGCGCCTTCGGGCGTGCTCTTGGTGAGCATGGGGGTTTCGATGTCGACAAAACCGTTGGCATCCAGGAACTTGCGCACTTCCATGGCCACGCGGTAGCGCAGCATCAGGTTGTTTTGCATGTAGGGGCGGCGCAAGTCCAGCACGCGGTGCGTCAGACGCGTGGTCTCGGACAAGTTTTCTTCATCCAGCTGGAACGGCGGTGTGACCGACGGGTTGAGCACGGTCAGTTCGTGACACAAGACTTCGATCTTGCCGCTCTTGAGACTGTCGTTGACCGTGCCTTCGGGGCGGGCGCGTACCAGACCTTTGACCTGAATGCAAAACTCGTTGCGCAGGTCTTCAGCCACTTTGAACATCTCGGCCCGATCCGGGTCACACACCACCTGGACGTAACCTTCACGGTCGCGCACATCAACAAAAATCACGCCGCCGTGGTCGCGCCGGCGGTTGACCCAACCACACAGGGTCACGGTTTGGCCCATCAAAGCTTCAGTCACCAGGCCACAATAATGAGAACGCATTGCCATACAAATTACTTTCTAGAACTAGCCAAAAAAGGCTAGCGGATTGTCAAAAAATTATTTGGCCACCGGGGCCTGCAACGAACTCGGTGCAACCGAGCCCATGGAAATCACGTAGGTCAAGGCCTCGTCCACACTCATGTTGAGTTCAATCACATCATGGCGTGGCAGCATCAGGAAAAAACCACTGGTGGGGTTGGGCGTGGTGGGCACATAGACACTGACAAAATCAGAGGCCAAATGGCTGGCCACTTCGCCCACCGGGGTGCCAGTCTGAAAGGCAATCGTCCAGGAACCTGCGCGGGGGTATTGCACCAGCAACGCGGTACGAAAGGCATTGCCGTTGCTTGAAAACAAGGTGTCAGAAACTTTTTTGACACTGTTGTAAATGGATTTGAAAACCGGAATCCGGGTCAACAGACGATCCCACTGCAGCAACCACCAGCGTCCAGCCACGTTGGAGACCAACGCCCCGGTCACCAGCAAGCTGGCAAACACCAGCACCACGCCCAGGCCAGGAATATGTTTGAACGGTTCCAGCAGACTGGAGGCCGACTCAGGCAACACGGCCTGCACGCCCGAAAGCAGGCCGACAAAAATGCCGTCCAGCAAACCAACCAGCCACAACAACACCCAGATGGTGATGGCCAACGGCAACCAGACCAGCAAACCCGTCAACAGGTATTTTTTAAAAGGCACGATCAGTTCCTGTGCAAACGCTTAACTGTGGCAGGCGCAACCGGCCCCACAGCCGCCACCGGCCGATGGGGTTGTGTCTGATTTGGCGGCAGGTGCAGGCACGGCATCGGATTTTGAATCGGCAGTGGCCACCGCCGGCGCGGACGTGCCGGAGCTGCCACCCTTGAAATCAGTAGCGTACCAGCCCGAACCCTTGAGCTGGAAACCAGCTGCCGTCAGCTGCTTGGTGAAGGTTACCTGGCCGCACGCTGGGCAATCGGTGAGCAAGGGATCAGAGATTTTCTGCAACACGTCCTTGGCAAACCCGCAGGCATTGCATTTGTAGGCATAAATAGGCATGGTGTGTTCAAGCTGGGTAAAGAGCTGCAAAGCCTGAGATTATAAAGTCACACCCCAGACCAACCCGCCGCCGCCGCAGGGATCAGAAAAGACGGATGCGCACCAGCAGTTGCGTGACGATCAGGCCAAGCACAAAACCCATGCCAGCGTAGATGATGGTCTGCAGCAACCGGTTGGTGCGTTTTTGTTCCGCCAACAACGCACGCAACTCGGATGCCTGGTTTGAACTCGGCCGTTGGCGCAAAAATTCAACCAGCAAGCGGGGCAACTCTGGCAGCAGTTTGGCGTAGTGCGGAGCTTCATTGCGGAGTTCTTCCAGCAGTTTTTTGGGCCCAACCTGATCCACCATCCAGGACTCCAGAAACGGTTTGGCGGTGTGCCACAGATCCAGGTCCGGATCGAGTTGTCGTCCAAGCCCTTCAATGTTGAGCAATGTTTTTTGCAACAACACCAACTGTGGCTGAATTTCAACCTGAAACCGCCGTGATGTCTGGAACAGACGCATCAACAACATTCCCAGCGATATTTCTTTCAAAGGCCGGTCGAAATAAGGTTCGCACACCGTTCGGATGGCGGCTTCCAGCTCATCCACCCGGGTGCTCGCAGGTGCCCAGCCGGATTCAATGTGCAACTCGGCCACCCGTTTGTAGTTGCGACGGAAAAATGCCGTGAAATTTTGAGCTAGGTATTCTTTGTCGATCTCGGTCAGCGTCCCCACAATGCCAAAGTCGAGCGAGATGTAGCGACCAAAAGTAGCGGGCTCGATGCTGACCTGGATGTTGCCGGGGTGCATGTCGGCATGGAAAAAACCATCGCGAAACACCTGGGTGAAAAAAATCGTGACACCGTCGCGCGCCAATTTCGGGATGTCAACCCCCGCAGCACGCAGGCGATCAACCTGGCTGATGGGAACCCCCTTCATGCGCTCCATGACCAACACATCGGTCACGCAGTAGTCCCAACAGATTTCAGGAATCAGCACCAGGTTCAGGTCCGCCATGTTGCGCCGCAACTGCGCAGCACTGGCGGCTTCTCGCACCAGATCAAGTTCATCGTGCAGGTATTTGTCAAACTCGGCCACCACTTCACGCGGCTTGAGGCGGCGACCGTCTTCTGACAGGCTCTCAACCCAACCCGCCATCATCCGCAGCAAGTCCAGGTCTTTGTCAATCACGGTAGCCATGCCAGGACGCAACACCTTCACAGCCACATCACGCTGTTGCCCGTGTTTGTCTTTCAAAACGGCAAAGTGCACCTGTGCAATCGACGCGCTGGCCACGGGTTCAGACTCAAACGAGACAAAAATATCGGCCACTGATTTTTTGAACGCACGCTCAACAATGCCAATCGCCACCGCACTGGGAAACGGCGGCACCCGATCCTGCAACTTGGCCAACTCATCGGCAATGTCCAC
>JAVHPS010000458.1:0-4760 GCA_036170715.1 Rhodoferax sp.
GGCATTGCCTTCCAAACCAACATCCTGGCCTTGAACGCTGCGGTAGAAGCCGCCCGCGCGGGTGAACAGGGTCGGGGCTTTGCTGTGGTGGCCTCTGAGGTGCGCAGCCTTGCCGGACGCAGTGCAGAGGCTGCCAAACAAATCAAAACCTTGATTGATGCCAGCGTGACCCGCGTCGCGCAAGGCACCGACCAGGTCGACCGCGCTGGCCACACCATGCAAGAAGTGGTGACTGCCATTCAGCGCGTGACCGACATGGCCAGCCAGATTGCCAGCGAAAGTCAGGAACAGGCCAGTACCGTGGGACAAATTGGCATGATCGTCACCAACATGACTCACAACACCCAGCAAAACGCTGCGCTGGTTGAAGAAATGGCTGCCGCTGCTGACAGCCTGCGGGGGCAGGCCCAAGAGCTGGTGCAGACCGTGGCGGTGTTCAAGCTGGGTGCGGGGAACACCACCCATTTGGCCATTGGGGAACGTTTTGAGCCAGAGCACCATGGCAGCCACTCAAATGCTACAAATTACATAGCTGCTTAAGCATATAAATAAAGCGCTACAGCCCAATTTCTTATATAAAAATGAAAAACACAGAAACCTTGCAGCGCAGAATCAGCATGCTGATGTGGGTGACCGTCAGCACGGTGATGCTCTCCGTGCTGCTGGGGGGCTTCTGGTTTTTTGAGGTGGTGGAAAGCATCAGCACGCAGGCGCGGCAAGAGTCGGTGCAATTGCTGCAACTTGAAAACTCTTTGGCCAAAGCCCGCAACGCACTGCATGTGCAGGTGCGCAACTGGAAAAACAGCCTGTTGCGCTCTGACGAGCCAGCCGAAGTGGCTCGCAACAAGGCCGACTTTCTGACCCAAGCCGCTGTGGTGCAACAAGCCTTGGCACAAGCCCAACAGCAAGCCACGGCCTTAGGCATGGACACCCAGCGCATTGCCAAACTGCAAATCTTGCACCAGCAAAGTCTGGAAACCTATGCCAAAGCGTGGCAAGTGGTGACTGCAGGCAAACCCGCCAGCTACAAAGTGGCGGAAGACATGACTTCGGGCATGTACCGCGAGTTTTTGAAAACGCTCAACACCCTCAATGCGGAATTTGACCAGCTGATCTTGCAGCGCGTGGCCAGCATTGGCCACGTCAATGACTCCCCGGTCATCAACACACGCTTCAAAGAGCTGGGGGCTTTGGCGGTGCTGCTGCCGCTGGTATCGTTGATCGCGTTTTTGATCTCTTACCGCACCATGCGCCAGTTGGGGCGGCACGACCGGCGTGCCCGTGCCATTTTTGAAGCCATTGACGATGCGGTGGTGGTGCTTGACCTGGACGGCAAGATGACCTCTCTCAACGCGCGCGCTGAGGCCATGCTGGGCCTCAGCCAAGCGCAGGCTTTTGGGCAGCGGCACATGGATGTGATCAAGCAGGTTGACCTGCGCACGGGGCAGTCGCTGGCCACGCCGGTGCAACAGGTGCTTGCAGATCAAAAGCCGGTACGCGTGTCAACCCGCGCGTCATTGGTGCGCCCCGACGGCAGTCAGTTGGAGATTGAGCAATCGGCCGCGCCGCTGTGTGATTCACGTGGGCAGTTGTTTGGTGTGGTGCTGGTGTTTCACGACATATCCATTCGCCATGCCACCCAGCTGCAGTTTGAGCGCGAGCATGATTTGTTTGAGAAAACCTTCAACCTCTCGGCGGTGGGCATGGCGCATATTTCACCTGCGGGCAAGTGGACGCGGGTCAACCAGAAGCTGTGCGACATCACCGGCTACCCGGCGCAAGAGCTGATGCGCCTGTCGTTTCAGGGCATTACCCACCCAGACGATGTGGACACCGACATGGCCAACATCAAGCGTCTGCTGGCCAGAGAGATGGACATTTACCGCTCAGAGAAGCGCTACATCCGCAAAGATGGCCAAGTGGTTTGGGTGGCCATCAATGTGCGGGTGGTCTGGAAAGACGACGGCACACCTGACTTTGGCGTGTCGGTGATTGAAGACATTCACGCCCGCAAGCTGGCCGAAGAAGAAGCCGCCATAGCCCACAAGCAATACGAAGCTTTGTTTGAGCAACTGCCCGAGGGCGTGCTGCTGATCGACACCGGCATGCAAATTGCCGTTCACAACCGCGAAGCCATGCACCAGCTGGGCTACAGCAGCGCCCAAATGCTCAACTTGTACGTGTGGGACTTTGAGGTGCAAGACGACCAGGCCACCGTTGAGGCGCGCATGCTGAAAATTTTGCAAACCGGGCGCGATGATTTTGAGTCGGTCTACCGCCGCGCCGATGGCACGGTGTTTGACGTAGATGTGTCGGTGCAATTGATGCAGCTGCCGGGCGGCGTGACGGTGTTTCAAACCCTGTTCAGAGACATCTCGGCACAAAAAGAAACCGCCCGCCAAATCGCCCACATGGCCTACCACGACCAGCTGACCGGGCTGGCCAACCGCCGCCTGCTGCATGACCGGCTGAACCAGGCCATCAGCAGTGCCCAACGCCACCAAGCCCATGTGGCAGTGCTGTTTTTAGACCTGGACCACTTCAAACTGGTCAACGACAGCCTGGGGCACCCAGTGGGCGACGAACTGCTGCTGCAAATGGCGCAGCGTTTGCAAGCCTGTGTGCGCGCCGAAGACACCGTGGCCCGGGTGGGTGGGGACGAATTTGTGCTGTTGCTGCCCAACGTGGCCACTGAGCTGGCCGCTGCTGCCATGGCCGACAAGGTGATTGCCGCCTTGTCAAAGCCAATGAGCATTCGTGGTGAAGAGCTGCGCGTGACCCCCAGCATTGGCATCAGCCTGTGCCCGCAAGATGGCGCAGACACCGACACCTTGCTCAAGCAAGCCGATGCCGCGCTCTACCAAGCCAAAAGCTTGGGGCGCGCCACCTACCGCTTCTTTACCAAGGCACTCAATGACGACGCGCAAGAGCGGCTGCAATTGGAGCGCCAGTTGCGCAAGGCGCTGGAGCGTGAAGAGTTTGAGCTGTATTACCAGCCGCAAGTCAATTTGCAAACCGGTGAGTTGTTGGGGTGTGAGGCCTTGATTCGCTGGAACCACCCCACGATGGGACTGGTGCCACCTGGGCGCTTTATCCCCATTGCCGAGCACAGTGACTTGATCAACCAGATTGGCCGTTGGGTCATGCACCAAGCGTGCCGCCAAGCCAAAGTTTGGCAAGACCAGGGGCATGCGTTGAAGGTGAGTTTTAACGTGTCGGCACGGCAGTTTTTGCACCCTGATGAATTGCTGGAAAACTTGACCTCGGCCTTGGCCTGCGGCGTGTTGCCCCAGCACATGAGCGTGGAGCTGACCGAGAGTTTGCTGCTGGATGCCCAAAGCATGGGGCCCGTGCTGCAACAAATGCATGCCATGGGGGTGCAGCTGTCGCTGGACGACTTTGGCACGGGTTATTCAAGCCTGTCGTATTTGCGCCGGTTCCCGATTGATGTGCTGAAAATTGACCAGTCTTTTGTCAGCCATTCAGACCAAAACCCAGACGATGTGGAGATGGTCAAAACCATCATTGGCATGGCACACAACATGGGCATGACGCTGGTGGCTGAAGGGGTAGAAACGGCCGCGCAAGGCTTGCTGCTGGCCGACCTGCAGTGTGAGGTGGCGCAAGGTTATTTCTTCAGCAAACCGGTGCCCCTGGCGCAGTTTGAAGCACTGCTGGAAACCCCTGATGACTTCAGACCCAGCCAATTTTTGGCCAGCCAATACAACACCGAAGCCCCTTTGTTCTATGACATTTGAAGAACTCAGGCTCTGATATTTAAAAATATTGGCAAGTGTTGATACAGCGCAAACGCTGTGGGCTTGATCAACCATGCGCACCCGTAACATTCAGTTTTTCAACCCCAAAGGAGACTTTCATGAGCAAACGCAACACCCTCAAACTGATATCAGCCTTGGCTTTGAGCTTGGGCTTGGCCATGCCCGTGCTGGCCGCAGACACCCCAGCCACACTGAAAGGCACCACACTGGTGAGCGCAGCAGAAGTCAAAACCCTGCTCGGCAAAGGCGTACCAGTGATTGACACCCGCGTGGCCGCTGAATTTGCAGAAAAAACCATTCTTGGCGCAAAAAATGTGCCCTACAAAGAAAAAAGTGCCAAAGACGTCAACTTTGACCCCGCCCAAGACAGTTTTGACCTGACCAAACTGCCCGCCGACAAAGCCGCCCCAGTGGTTTTTTTCTGTAACTCAGGCAGCTGCTGGAAGAGCTACAAGGCCTCGGTGGCGGCCATCAAGGCCGGTTACAGCAAAGTGCAATGGTTCCGTGGTGGCATGCCTGAATGGGTGGCTGCTGGCTTGCCAACACAGTAACTGATTCATTTCATCAAGCAAAAGGAGGCTGAGCCATGGGCATGCTTTTATCAATTAAAAACCGTTTAAGCATGCTGGCGGCTTTTGCCTTACTGGGTATTGCGGCGCTGGCAGCTGTTACCTTCATGGCCAACCGGCTCAGTGCGCAAGCCCTGCAAGACCTTTATGAAGATCACACCCTGTCGATTGCACACATTCAGAAATTGGAAAGCACCTTGCTTGAAGTGCGTTTCAGGGCAGCGGGCGTGTTGCTTGAGCAGTTGCCACTG
The DNA here is from genome assembly GCA_036170715.1 of Rhodoferax sp. Classification (GTDB taxonomy): domain Bacteria; phylum Pseudomonadota; class Gammaproteobacteria; order Burkholderiales; family Burkholderiaceae_C; genus Rhodoferax. The sequence goes on from JAVHPS010000458.1 coordinate 4,600, forward strand.
CAGGGCTCGCGCAATCATTTGACAGAGGCGCGCGCTGAAATGGCAGCAGATGCCAAAGTTGCCTTGCCCTTGTTTGCCAAAATTTTTATCAATGAGCAAAGCAGTGCCGAGTTTCAAGCGCTGCAAGCCAATTGGTCTAAAGTAGATGAGGTGTTAGCCCA
>JAVHPS010000459.1:0-1047 GCA_036170715.1 Rhodoferax sp.
ATTTGGACAACTCGGTCAGCCGTGCCTCGTCAATTTTGGTGACACGTGCCATGGCCGGCAGGCGCATCACGCGGATTTCTGCCTGGGGCAGGGCGTAGCAGGCATCGGCCAGCAGCCCTGAGGTGATGAACCCGCCCGACAAAGCCTGGTCATACACCAAACCCACCACACGGTGACCCCGTTGCCGTGCCAGCTCAATACAACAACCCATGTGCGCCATGTAGCGGTTGATGCCCAGCAACTCGTCGCGGTGCCGCAAGCGTTGGCCCTGGGTGTCCACCAGCAGCACGATCGGCTGACCGGGATGCGCACGCACACAAGCCAACACCGCGTCGGCTTGCGCCAAGGCCAGCTCCACACCGATGGCTGCGTGGTGGGTGCTGCCGACCACGGTTACAGGCAAGCCTTGAACCTTGGCGGTGCCTTGAATCAGGTCATCATTCACCCGCACGCTGTGACCTTGGTCAAAGAGGGCAGACAACAACTGGGTCAACGGCTGTGTGGCATCAGAACTAGCCGATGCCGCGTCGACAGGCATGTGCTCAGGCTGGGGCTGTGCCTGGCGTGCGCCAGCATCGGCCAATGCCGTGGTTTGAAAAATTTGCTTCACCTGCAGCATGGCACTGGCTTCCAGGTCGGCCACCCGCTCCGGTTCAGAAATGCCGTTCAGCCGCCAGATGTCGAGTGCGTCGTGGCAGTTGCCAAAGCGGTTGATGCGCGCGGCCAATGCCGCATGCTCAGCCTGCAAGTGGTTCAGGGTCAAGGCAGTGGTTTGCGCCAATGCGGCCATGGCCTGCACGGTGGCGGAGCGAAAAGCCGCCATATCGTCCTCCACCAGCACATCGCAGTCGCCTAGCAAATAGCGGTGTTTACCGCCGGTGGTGCGCCACACCAGGGCACGGTCACGGGAGTCGAATTCTTCCACGCCGTTGGACGACTCAATCACCTCGGGGCCGGACATGGCCAAGCGCCCCAGGTCGCTCATCACCACCCAGTTGGCACAGCGCGCAATCAAGCCCATGCCACCAAAGCACCCGTTGGCACCCC
>JAVHPS010000460.1:0-1047 GCA_036170715.1 Rhodoferax sp.
CCAAAACCAAACCCCTGTGCAGCTGCACCGACCACGGCCACCAGGCGGTGCGCGATGCCATTCGCGCCAACAAGCTCACCACCCTGGCCGATGTCTACAACTTCATGGAATGGAAAACCCCCAACGGTTGCGCCAGCTGCCGCCCGGCCGTCAACTACTACCTGATCAGCACTTGGCCCAAAGAAGCCAAGGACGACCCGCAAAGCCGCTATATCAATGAGCGCAGCCATGCCAACATCCAAAAAGATGGCACTTACAGCGTGATTCCGCGCATGTGGGGCGGCGAGACCAGCGCCAGCGAACTGCGCCGCATTGCCGACGTGGTGGACAAGTACCAAATTCCCACCGTTAAGGTCACCGGCGGCCAGCGCATTGATTTGCTGGGGGTGAAAAAGGAAGACTTGATCAACGTCTGGAAAGACATTGGCATGCCCAGCGGCCACGCTTACGCCAAGGCGCTGCGCACCGTGAAAACCTGCGTCGGCTCTGAGTGGTGCCGCATGGGCACGCAAGACAGCACCCAAATGGGCAAAGACCTGGAGCGCGCTTTTGTCGGCATGTACGCGCCGCACAAGGTGAAATTTGCCGTCAGCGGCTGCCCGCGCAACTGTGCCGAGGCCGGCATCAAAGACGTCGGCATCATAGGCGTGGATTCCGGCTGGGAGATGTATGTGGCGGGCAACGGCGGCATCAAGACCGAAGTGGCACACTTTCTGGTCAAGGTCAAAACCGCCGCCGAGGTGCTGGAGTACACCGGCGCGTTTTGCGAGCTGTACCGGCAAGAGGGCTGGTACCTGGAGCGCACCGTGCATTTTGTCAACCGCGTCGGCTTGGACTACATCAAAAAGCGCGTGCTGGAAGACGCTGCAGGGCGCAAAACACTCTGGGAAAACCTGCAATTTGCACTCGCTGGCGAGCCCGACCCGTGGTTTGAGTTTGACAAAGCGGCGGTGGACACCCGCCAGTTTGAAGCCTTGAGCGCCTGAGTCCTAACCCTATTTTTATATGCTTTTTAGGCCTCTAGACCATATATAACAAGCGTAAGCA
>JAVHPS010000461.1:0-1044 GCA_036170715.1 Rhodoferax sp.
TGACCTTTGTCGCCGCAACTGGCAGTGCAAAGACCAGCGTGGAGATGCGTTATGAAGACGAGAATATCTGGCTGACGCAGAAGATGATGGCTACGGTCTACGATGTGTCGGTGCCCGCCATCAGCCAGCATTTGAAACGTATCTATGCCGACAACGAGCTGGAGCGCGAGGCAACTGTTAAGCAGTACTTAATGGTTCAAACCGAGGGTGACCGTGAGGTTCAGCGCAAGGTCGACCACTACAACCTGCAGGCCATCATCGCCGTCGGCTTCAAAATAGAAAACGAACGTGCCGTGCAGTTCCGCAAGTGGGCCAACCAGATCGTCAAGGATTACACAATTCAGGGCTGGGCCATGGATGTAGACCGACTGAAACACGGCGGCAGCATCTTGGGCGTTGATTTTTTCGAGCGCCAACTGGAAAAGGTCCGAGAGATCCGGCTTTCCGAGCGAAAGTTTTATCAGAAGATCACCGACATCTACTCCACCTCACTGGACTATGACCCAACGGCCACGGCGACCAAGCGATTTTTTGCAGCGGTTCAAAACAAACTGCACTACGCGGTCCACGGCCAGACAGCGGCGGAAGCCATTGTGGATCGTGCGGATCACAAAAAGGAAAACATGGGCCTGACCAGTTGGGATGGCGCACCCCACGGGAAAATCCACAAATACGATGTATCCATTGCCAAGAACTACCTGTCGGAGTTCGAGTTGGCTCAAATGCAGCGGATTGTCTCCGCCTATCTCGACATGGCAGAGCTTCAAGCCATGCGCCGCATTCCCATGACCATGCAGGATTGGGAGGTACGCCTGGGCGGTTTCTTGAAACTTTGGGACCGCGAAGTGCTACAGGACGCAGGCAAGGTCACCGCAGAAATCGCCAAGGCGCATGCTGAGAGCGAGTTCGAGAAATACCGCATCGTTCAAGACCGTTTGTTTGAAAGCGACTTTGACAGGCTGGTGAAGCAAATTGAATTGCCTGAAGACTAAGCGCACAGCCAAACAGGGTGCAAACGCTGGTGGGGAGTTTTGGGGATGCTCA
>JAVHPS010000462.1:0-4724 GCA_036170715.1 Rhodoferax sp.
GTCGTTCCGTCATTAAAAACGCTGGTATCGCTGGCGTATTGGCCGCTGGTGCTGCACCCGTCGTGCACGCCCAAGGCGCCACCATCCGCTGGCGCTTGGCTTCAAGCTTTCCGAAAGCCCTCGACACCATTTACGGTGCCGCCGAGACATTTGCCAAAAAAGTGGGCGAGCTCTCCGGTGGCAAGTTCACCATCACGGTGCATGCTGGCGGCGAATTGATGCCTGCGGGCGGTGTGCTTGACGGGGCCTCTAACGGCACGGTTGAAATGGCACACACTGCGCCGTACTACTTTTTTGGCAAAGACCCAACTTATGCTTTGGATTGCGCCATTCCATTTGGCCTCAACAGCCGCCAAATGACCGCCTGGATGTACCAAGGCAACGGCATGAAGCTGACCCGTGAGTTCTACGCCAAAGTGGGTATCGTGAACTTTCCTATGGGCAACACCGGTGCGCAAATGGGCGGCTGGTACCGCAAAGAAATCAAGTCGGTGGCAGACCTCAACGGCCTGAAGTTCCGTGTGGGTGGTTTTGGTGGCAAGGTCTTGGCCAAACTGGGTACCGTGCCTCAAAACATTCCAGGCGGCGAAATCTACACCGCACTTGAAAAAGGCACCATTGACGCGGCCGAATGGGTGGGTCCCTATGACGACCTGAAGCTGGGCTTCAACAAAGTGGCACCGTTTTACTACTACCCAGGTTGGTGGGAAGGCGGCCCACAACTGACGTTGTATGTCAACCAAAAAGCTTATGAAGGCTTGTCGGCAGAATACAAAGCCATTGTGGAATGTGCAGCAGCCTTTGCCCATACCGAGATGCAAGCCAAATACGATGCCAAGAACCCCGCAGCACTGAAAACATTGGTGGGTCAAGGCGTGAAGTTGCGCCCCTTCCCCAACGACGTGTTGGGCGCTGCCTTCAAAGCAGCTCAAGAGGTCTACAAAGAACTCAACGATACCAACCCAGCCTGGAAGAAAATTTACGACGACTACTCAGCTTTCCGTCGCGAATCCAACCTGTGGTTCCGCTTTACTGAAGCCAAGTTTGACAGCTTCATGCAGTCACAAAAACTGTGAGCCGGGCTTTCATCACGCAGACAAAAACCCGCTTCGGCGGGTTTTTTTATTGCAACCTATTGCCTGCATCGCCCCGACTTGGTTGACTTTTTCATCGTCTCGCATGGCTGTGCTGATGGCGCATTGACAGATGGGTTTTGCTCCTTCCCCCTCTGGGGGAAGGCAGGGATGGGGGCTACCCCTCGGCTACAAGCACCCATGAAAAAAGGGCTCATCGAGCCCTTTCTTGTTTCAGCCATGCATTCAGCCGCGTTGATTACTTACCTTGGTCTTTTTTGACCGCATCCATCAGGTCTTTCATCGGGTCTTCTTCAGTCTTGGCATCGGTAGGCGCTGGGTTGACGTCGGAAGGAGCCGCGCCATCGGCACCCGAGGCGGCGTCTGCAGGCGCGTCTGCAGGCGTGTCACCAGTCGACATTTGCATTTGTTCCATGATCTGATCTGCGCTGAGGGTTTCCACCTTCTCAATGCCCCCCGTCACCAGGTTCGGGAACACCATGACGGAGACCACCATGACCAGTTGAAGAATAATGAAAACAAATGCACCTTTGTAAATTTCAACGGTTTTTACTGCGGCAATGGTTTGACCCGTGACGCGGTCTTTGTAGTCAAACTTGGCCGCCACGCTGCGCAGGTAAAACAGGGCGAAACCAAATGGGGGAGTCAAAAACGAGGTTTGCAGGTTCAAAGCCACAATCACGCCAAACCAGATCATGGCTTGGTCTGGTGTCATGCCCGGAATGAGCCCTGGCAAAATTTTCTCTGCCACGGGTGCCAGCAGCGGCAGCACAATGAATGCAATCTCGAAGAAGTCGATGAACATGCCCAAGATGAACACCAAAATGTTCACCACAATCAAAAAGCCCCAACCACCGCCAGGCATGTCTTTGAACAGATGCTCTACCCAAAGGTGACCGTCTGCCGCGTTAAAGGTGAAGCTGAACACGGTAGAGCCAATCAAGATGAACAGCACAAAGCTGGCCAGCTTGGCGGTGTTTTCCAGAGCTTGTGTGAGGATGTCCATTTTCAAACGGCCTTTGATTTTGGCCAAAATCAAGGCACCCAGCGCACCCATGGCGCCACCTTCAGTGGGTGTGGCTACACCCAAAAAGATCGTGCCCAGCACCAAAAAGATCAAAATCAGCGGCGGCATCAGCACAAACGTGACTTGCTCAGCCAGACGTGACAGCAGGCCCATGCGTGACACCCGGTTGATGATCGCCAAGACCAGCCCGGTCAAAGAGGCCAAGGTCAGCGACATGATCACAATTTCATCCCCAGGGGACTTGGTGGCGCGCTCCAGCCATTGCGTCATCAAACCGTCATGGACCTGTGCCCATGTGTAACCCACGCCAATGCACACCAGCAACAAAACAAGCAGAGACCGGTGGCCGGATTTGCCGTTGTCTTCTTTGTAAAGCAACGCCTCGGGTGGCAATGCGGGAGCCCAGTCAGGTTTAAAAATAGCCACCAACACCACAAATGACAGGTACAAGCCGACTGTCATTAGCCCGGGCACCAACGCGCCTGAATACATGTCACCCACCGAACGGCCCAGCTGGTCGGCGAGCACAATCAACACCAAAGATGGCGGAATGGCTTGTGCCAGTGTGCCCGATGCGGTGATTGTGCCGGTGGCCAGTGAACGGTTGTAACCGTAGCGCAGCATCACGGGCAAAGAGATCAAGCCCATTGAAATCACCGCTGCAGCCACCACGCCAGTCGTCGCAGCCAGCAAAGCACCGACCAAAATCACCGCAATGGCCACGCCACCGCGTACCGGCCCGAACACTTGACCCACCGTTTCAAGCAGGTCTTCGGCCATGCCCGAGCGCTCCAAAATGATGCCCATGAAGGTGAAAAATGGAATGGCCAGCAAGGTGTCGTTTTGCATGATGCCAAAAATGCGCAGTGGCAAGGCCTGGAACATGGCCGCTGGGAAAATACCGGCCTCGATGCCGACAAAGCCCAAACCCAGGCCAGTGGCGGCCAAACCAAAAGCCACCGGAAAACCGGTCAGCAGCACCGTAAATAATGCGATGAACATCAAGGGCACAAATTGCTGTGCCAAGAAAGTGGTTTCCATTTATTTGACTCCTGCGAGTTCTTGAGCCAGCTTGGCTTCAAGCGCCTCGGCTGCTTTTTGGTCATCCGACTTGGCATCTTCGCCGCTGAGCACGTCTGGCCCTGCACCACGCAAAAACGCCACGCGTTTGATCAGCTCTGAGACCGATTGCATCAAAAGCAGTGCAAACCCGGTGGGAATGAGCAAATAAGCTGGCCAGCGGATCAGGCCACCGGCGTTTTGCGACATTTCGCCACTTTGGTATGCCTGTAAAAAGAAGGGCCAGCCCAGCGCAATACTGATGGTGCAAAACGGCACCAGCACCCCCACGATACCCAAGATGTCAACCCAGTTACGCGCGTTAGCAGACATTTTGGTGGACAAAAAGTCAATGCGCACGTGCGAGTTGCGCAAAAAGCCGTAGCCTGCGCCCAACAAAAACACGGCGGCAAACAGATACCACTGAATCTCAAGCAGGCTGTTGGAGCCGATGTTGAAAATTTTGCGCACCAGTGCATTGCCTGCGCTGATCAAGGTGGTGGCCAAAATCAGCCACATGGTGAATTTGCCGATCCCGGTGCTGATTTTGTCAATCAGCCGGGACAGCGAGAGCAATGGGGTCATGGTGTCTCCGTCTTTAGATTTGAATGCCTGGCGACCCTGGTAAGGGTGCCTGACAGCCTTACGGCTTGCGCAGTTTAGCGGTTCGCCTTCAGTCAATACCTGAAGAATTTTAGGGTGAAGACTGAAATTATTTTGCGTCCACGTCTATGGATCACGGTAAAAGCATGCCTTGGGGTTTTAGCTGGTTTTAGGCTGCGCAAAGCTCCACCATGGCAATACTTTGCGCATGGCCAGCACCTCGCCGCTTTGCCTGCTGGTGTAGCCGGGAATGGCGGCCACTGTGGCTTGCCATTGTGGGGTGTGCAGCAAAGCCAAAAGCTGCTTCACACCCGGTTGATCCAGCGCCGATTTCAGGCACACCAGGTGAAAGCGCTCCTGCGCCAGCGGCACAAAACCCAGCCCCGCTTGAGCCGCCGCTGCTGCAATGCCCAAACCTGCGTCGCACTGATGGGAGGCCACGGCCTGCGCCACGGCGGCGTGTGAAGGCTCGGTGTGGTCGTAACCATGAATGTTGCCAGAGCCCAGCCCAGCCAAGTCCAGCAGCTCATCCAGCACCACCCGTGTGCCAGAGCCCAAAGACCGGTTGGCGAAACGCGCCTGTTTGACCGCTACATCGGCCAAACTGTGCAAGGCCAGCGGGTTACCCGGCGCCACCATCAGCCCCTGTATCCGTTGGGCAAAGCCGATGATTTTGTGCAAGCCGGGTTGCAACAGCGGTTTGTAGGTGCGCTCGCTGCGGGATTTGCGGCTACTGGGCTCCAGGGTGTGAAAACCAGCCAACACACAGCGGCCTTCGTTCAGGGCGCGAATGGCGTCCACGCTGCCTGTAAAGCGCACGTCCAGATGCAAGCGGTGATCTTCATCAGCCTGGCCAAGCGCTGCTTCGCGCAGGGCTGAAATGGCCTCGTCGTGGCTGGCGTAGAGGGTGAGCACATGCACCTGGTCGTCAAAAGCCAGCG
>JAVHPS010000463.1:0-4722 GCA_036170715.1 Rhodoferax sp.
GTGGACAGCCATGCATTGATGCTGGCGCTGCAGGCTGACCTGGAACATGCCGGTGGCATGGTGGTGTTGCGCACTGCATTGGAACGTGCCGAGCTGGGTGTTGACGGCATGGTGCTGCGCATGGTGGATGGCAGCCGATTGCGTTCCAAGGTACTGGTGAATGCGGCCGGTTTGCAGGCTCCGGCGCTGGCGCTCCAATTTTCAGGCTTGGCAGTTGAGCATGTGCCGACGGCTTTTTTCGCCAAAGGTAATTACTTTGCACTGTCGGGCAAAGCGCCGTTTTCACATTTGATTTATCCGTTGCCCGAGTCGGGCGGTTTGGGGGTGCATTTGACGCTTGATCTGGGCGGTCAAGCCAAGTTTGGTCCGGATGTGCAATGGGCCCATAGCGCCGATAACCTGGATGTTGACCCCCGGCGTGGTGACGTGTTTTACCAAGCGGTTCGTCGCTATTGGCCGGGCCTGGAAGACGGGGCTTTGTTGCCCGCTTATGCGGGGATTCGCCCCAAGATCAGTGGCCCGGGCCAGCCTGCGCTGGACTTTGTGATTCAAGGCCCACGGGTGCATGGACACGCTGGGTTGATCAATCTTTTTGGTATCGAATCGCCGGGTTTGACCAGTGCCCTGGCCATTGGTCAAGCAGTGGCTGATCAACTTGTGCTATGAATAATATTGCAATACAACCAATAAAAACAAGGGCTAGAAACTGTTTTTTATCAAAGATGCAGCGTCTTTGACAAGCGCTGGTCCTTGGTAAATCAGGCCGGTATAGATTTGCACCACGTCGGCTCCGGCCTTGATTTTGCTCAGCGCATCCTGTGCGCTCAGGATGCCGCCAACCCCGATGATCGGAAAGCTGGACCCCAAGGCGGCGCGCAATTGCGCAATCACCTGGTTGCTCATGGCCAGCACCGGTGCACCCGACAGTCCACCGGCCTCATCGGCATGCGCCAAGCCCTGGACGGCCGTCCGGCTTAAGGTGGTGTTGGTGGCAATCACGCCCCAGGCGTTGTTGGCCTGGCCCTGCGCATCGTGCCCGTAGCGTTTGAGCAAGTGGGCAATGGCGGCAATTTGTGCGGCATCCAGGTCGGGGGCAATTTTCAGGAAAATGGGTACGTTTTTCTGATGCTGGCGCGCCAGCAGGTCGCGCCGTGCAGACAGGGCGCTGAGCAAGTGGTCCAAGGCATCGTCGTTTTGCAAACTGCGTAAATTTTTGGTGTTGGGGCTCGAGATATTGACCGTGACGTAATCGGCGTAGGGGTAGACACCGTCCAGGCAAGTCAGGTAATCATCGGTGGCTTTTTCAATCGGGGTGACGGCGTTCTTGCCAATGTTCAGGCCCAGCAGCAGCAGCAGCGGTGGTGGTTGATGCGGCTGGCGCAGGCGTTGCTGGTAAAGCTGTGAACGCTTGACGTTGGCCACAAACGCGGCCAGGCCATCGTTGTTGAAGCCGAGCCGGTTGATCAGGGCGTGCGCTTGGGGTAAGCGAAAGATGCGTGGTTTGGGGTTGCCGCTTTGCGCCAGTGGAGTGACCGTGCCGACCTCTACAAACCCAAAGCCCATGGCACCCAGGCCATCAATGCACCGGGCATTTTTGTCCAGACCTGCCGCCAGTCCGACACGGTTCGGAAACGTCAGGCCGGCCAATGGCACCGGGTCGCTGATTCGGGGGGTACGGTAGGCGCAATTGAGCCAGCTGTGCTGGGTGCGCTCCAGCGTCTTGAGCGTTAATTCATGCGCAGCTTCGGCATCGAGTCCAAATAAAAAGGGGCGCGTCAAGGCGTAGGGAACAAGTGCCATTGGATAATTGATAGGTTAAAAACAATTCTGATTTTCACCGATACACCCCTGAAAGGCACGCCCATGTCCACACTCTCGCAAGACGATCTGAAAACCCTGGTGGGGCAAGCTGCTTTGCGCTATGTGCAGCCGGGTGAAATTGTGGGGGTAGGCACGGGCTCTACGGTGAATAAATTCATTGATGCCTTGGCCAGCATCAAAGACCAGATCAAAGGTGCAGTATCGAGTTCCAACGCCAGTACCGAGCGCCTCAAAGCGTTGGGCATCACAGTGTTTGATTCCAATCAGGTGGATGTGCTTTCAGTCTATATTGACGGCGCAGACGAGATTGATCACCACGGCTTCATGATCAAGGGCGGTGGTGCGGCGCTGACCCGCGAAAAAATCATTGCCGCCCAGTCGCGCCAGTTTGTCTGTATTGCTGACGCGTCCAAGCTGGTGCAAACGCTGGGTAAATTTCCCTTGCCGGTGGAGGTAATTCCAATGGCCACCCAGCGGGTCATGCGCCAGTTTCGCGCCATGGGCGCTACGGCTCAAGTGCGCTTGCAAAATGGCATGCCGTTGGTGACCGACAACGGCCAGCACATTGTGGACGTGACCGGCTTGCAGATCACCGACCCGCTGGGGTTTGAGACCCAGGTGAGCCAATGGCCTGGCGTGGTCACTGTGGGGGTGTTTGCGCATCAAAAAGCGCAGGTGTGCCTGCTGGGCACGACGCAAGGTGTCCAAACGCTGACGTTTTGAGCCGCACCGTCCATTTTTTAGGCGCGCAAAGCCTCCAACAGGCGTGCCAACTTGGCCTCCACCGGCCAGGGCTCGCCGCCTAGGCGGGCTGCCAGCAGTTCGGCACACAGCACTGAAAAACTCAAGCCGCGCGAGCCCATACCTGCGCACAGCCACAGGCTGGGCTGTGGCGCACGTGTCAGTGGCCCTACAGCTGGCATTCGGTCTTGCGTGACGCAACGTGTGCCTTTCCAGCGTCCGAGTTGATTCGACTCAAACCGGGGCGCTAACTGTGCGGCCAGTTTGGGTTGCAGCAGTTGCAGATGGGCAAAATTGATCGCCTGATTGGCCAGGTCGCTGCGCTCGATTTGTGTTTCTGGTTGGTAAGACGAACCCATGAACCAGGCCGCGCCGTCTGGCATCGGGATATGCGGCACCATGCTGCCAGAGCCATTGACGGGAAAAGGTGCAAAAGCCGCATCGTCAACGGCATCGTGTGGGCCCCAGTTGAGCATTCCCCGCATCCCTTGAATTTTAGGTAAATAGGCCTCTGGCCCTTGCAAATAAATAGCTCTGTGCTTTATTTTATGTAGCAAATCAAACGCACCGCTGGCATTGGCAAAGACCACGCAGTCGGCGTGGCTGAGTTCCTGACCGGCAGCGTCCAGCAACTGCCAGCAATTGCCTTCCTGGCGCACGTCGAACACCTCGGCGTGAGCCTGAAATGTGATGCCGGGCTGCTGGAGCCAAGCTTTCACCAAGGCTGCGGGTTTGATCCAGGCCCCTTGGTGATGCCAGATGCCGGGGCCTGAAGTTGATGTGGTTTTGGATGCGTTGCAGGTATCAAACCATGCCTGCCCAGCCAGTGGCCATGCGGTGGAGCATTGCGGTGTGCCACCGATTTGGCGTTCAAGTACGCCACTGGGGGCCCAGTCCTGATTCACTTCGAGTAAGTCGCGGGCCTGCTGCAACATCAGTCGAACGCCTGCGCGTGACAGTCTTGAGAGCGCACAGTCGTCGCTGGATACGTGGGGCACCACCAGGCCTACCGGCAGGCCGGATGCACCTGCTGCGGGCGCTGCAGCTTGATCCAGCACCTGCACGCGCCAGCCCCGCCGTGCCAGCGCCGCAGCCACGCTGGCTCCGGCCAAACCCGCGCCGATGACCGCGCAGCTGCCCATGGTGTGCGCCGCTGACGTGATGCTTTGCCGGGTGTTTTTAAGCACCCAAGGCGGGTCAAATTTCCCATGCTGCGCTGTGACCGTGAACCCGGACTGTTTCAGTGCCATGCGCACAGCTGATGGATCGCCCACATCGGCCTGGCGCAGGGTCAGCGTTGTTCCCCGACGGCAGCAGCGTGCCAAAGCCTTAAAAAACCAGGTAAGTGCTGCGCTGTCGCATTGCGGCAGCGCCAGTTCGACCGCATCAGCTTCAAATTGTTGCGCCCGCAACAGGCTCACGGGTTCGCCCACGCACACCGTCAGCACGACCTGCCCGCGGTCCAATAAGAAACGGTGAAACCCGGGCAACAATCCGAACCAGCGTTCACTTAACTGGTGCGCCAGCCGGGCGTACTGTGGCTGGGTTTTGCCGACCTGTTGCAACGCTTGTGGAGTGCAGGGCGCAGCACACAAGGCTACGTAATGCAACATGCGTGGGCGCTGGGGGTCTGCTTGCCAGTGTTGCCAGGTGGCTAAAAAAGTCTCCCCATTGCCGAAGGCGGTGTCAAGCATGCGCCAGGCAGGCAGCCCCTGCCAAGCGTGCCCGCTGGGGCTCACACGCAAGGCTTCAGCCTTTTGGGGGTACGAAGCCTTGGGCGGCATCGGCACCGCCGCCAAAAAAGTGGTTTTCCATTTGGCGCGCCAGGTATTGCCGTGCCCGGGCATCGGCCAGATTCAGGCGGTTTTCATTCACCAACATGGTTTGGTGCTTGAGCCATTCAGCCCAGGCCTGCTTGCTGACCGATTCCCACAGGCGCTTGCCCAACTCGCCAGGGTAGGGCGGAAAGTCCAGCCCTTCAGCCTCAATGCCCAGTTTGATGCATTTCACAGTGCGCGCCATAAATTCCCTTCGAGTCAATGAACAAAGGGTTTACTGTAGCAAGCTTTTCCATGCGCAGACTGACCTGGCGTAAAATCCGTCCCCATGGCAAAAGCAGATACCAAAACCAAAATCGTGGCCGATGGCCTGCGTTACAAA
>JAVHPS010000464.1:0-1039 GCA_036170715.1 Rhodoferax sp.
CCTCCAAAGATTACTTTGGCGCGCCCTGCGGCTACATCGGCCAGGGCGGCACGATCCCCCTGATGAATATGCTCAGCCAGGGTTTCCCCAAGGCGCAAATGATGGTCTGCGGCGTGCTTGGCCCCAAGAGCAACGCGCACGGCCCGAACGAGTTTTTGCACGTGCCCTACGCCAAAAAACTCACCGCAGCGGTAGCGCAGGTGATTGCGGCGGCGGCTTGGGCTTGAGCCACAGGCTGCTGCAGCAGCGCTTATAAACAGGCCAGCCCTGAAAAGCGTGCCAAATTCCAAAGTGGCCAATGTGGGAAGTTCTTTCTTGCCACATCCTAAGCGCGTGCTCGGCATCGGTTATGTAAATTTTGTCCAAATTCATAGTTTTGTCTAAAATTAAGCGATGCAAACCTTCACCGCCTCGCAAGCCAAACAAAACTTTGGTGCGCTTTTAAGCCACCTGGCGCACAGCCCGGTAACCATCGCCCGACACAACAAAGCCGTGGCCGTGGTCATGTTGCCGGCTGCGGCTGCGGCTGCCGCTCTACCCAACCCGAGGCTGCAAGCCCGGGCAGATCAGCAGCAACGTGAACAGCAACGCCTGATGCGCCACCAGCAGTTGGCCATAGCGCTGTTGTGTGCCCCCGCCGCGCAGCAAGCCCTTCAGTTGCAAGCGGCCCAAGCCGTGGTGGCGCGCTGGGCCAGTGAGGGTTTATGCAGTGCCGACTACATTGCCCGCTGGCAAACCTGGTTGGCCTTGCCGCTGCAGCAGCTTGCGCCGCTGATGTGTGGTGATGCACAGGGCTGGGGGCCTGCCATGCGGCAAAACTCGCCGTTTACCGCCGCTCAATAAGCCATGAAGATCGACACCCTGTTGCACCTGCTGGTGGCGGCACACCAGCTCTGCGGTCACCGCGACTATGTGGTGGTTGGCAGTGTTTCTGTGCTGGGTATGGCGCAGGTAGAGGCCATTCCGCTGGACATGACGCTGTCAATTGATGCCGACTGCTACACCCTGGCCGACCCACCCCGGGTGTTTGACCTGAGCG
>JAVHPS010000465.1:0-16130 GCA_036170715.1 Rhodoferax sp.
GCTTTGATGCGCAACGCGCCGTTTGTTTTGCCGCCTGAACCATGAAAACCCAGGCCCGGCTGATGCTTATGCTGCTGCTGGCTCCGGCGCTGCTGTGGCTCATGGGCTTGATCGTGCTGCCACATGTGGAGCTGGGCATCTTGTCGCTGCGCGCACGCGTGGCCCCGCGCGTGTACGAACCTAGCCTGGCGCAGTTCGCCACCTTTGTGGACGAGCCGCTGTATTGGCACACCTTTGTGCGCACCGCGCTGATGTCCATGGTGGCCACCGCCATCACGCTGCTGCTGGCGTTCCCGATCGCCTGGACCATTGCCAAGCTGGTGCGCGGCAAGTCCAAGTCACTGCTGTTTGTGATGTGCCTGATCCCGTTCTGGGTGAGCGAGACCGTGCGCACGCTGGGCTGGATGATTTTGCTGCGCGAGTCCGGCGTGTTGCCCGCTTTTCTAGTCTGGCTGGGCGTGACACCTGCGCCGGTGGAGATGCTGTACCACGATGCCACCATTCTGGTCGGGCTGGTCTATACCTCGATGTTGTTCATGGTGATTCCGCTGATCAGCGCGCTAGAGAGCCTAGACGATGCATTGATCGAAGCCGCTTACGACCTGGGTGGCAACGGCTGGTCGATCTTGCGGCAAATCGTCATCCCGCACGCCGCGCCGGGCATCGTGGCCGGGTGCATTGTGGTGTTCATGCTCACTTTGGGCAACTACCTGACACCGACGCTCTTGGGCGGCAAAAACTCGCAGTGGTTCACCGAGCAGATTTACACCCAGTTCATCACCCGCTTCAACTGGGAGCAGGGCGCGGCGTTTGGCTTTTTGCTGCTGGGCCTGTCCACGGCCATCGTCTGGGCCGGCTTGAAACTGTCCGGGCAGAAGTTTGGCGAAGTCATGCAAAGGTCTTGAGCATGTGCCACCGCTCTTTAATTGCTATTAAATACGAAGCTATTCGCCCTTTATATACAAGGGTCAGAGGCCATTTTTATCATCAATTCCAAGGGGGCTGTGCATGATCGCCTCGCTGCCGCGCCCGCTGTGGCTGCGCGCCAGCACCGTGCTGTACGGCCTGGCGTTCTTTGCCTTTTTGTTCTTGCCGCTGGTCATCGTGGTGGTGTTTGCCTTTAACGACGCACCCTACCCGGCACCACCCTGGCGCGGCTTCACGCTGGACTGGTTTGTGGGGCGTGACGGCTCGGGTCGCACCGGGCTGTTTGCCGACAGCGCCATGCTGACCAGCATCTGGACCAGTGTGGTGGTGGCAGGGTGGGTCACGCTGCTGTCGGTGGCGGTGGGCATGGCCAACGCGTTTTTGATTGAGCGCACGCAGTTTCGCGGCAAGCAGGTGCTCTCCATGTTGATGTTGGCTCCGCTGGTGATTCCGGGGGTGATTCTGGGCATCTCGATCCTGGCCTTTGCCAGCCGCATTGCCAACCTGGCCGATGACTTGTACGGGCTGGAGCTGGAGTTTTTGCGCCCCGGCCTGCCGCTGGTGGTGCTGGGGCAGTTCTCGTACATCGCCTCCATTGCCACGCTGACCATCACCGCCCGCCTGAAACGCTTTGACGTGACGCTGGAAGAAGCCGCCTACAACCTGGGAGCCTCCCGCGCCGACGTGCTGTGGACCATCACCCTGCCGTATCTGAAACCGGCGCTGATCGGCTCGGCCGCCATCTCGTTTTTGATGAGTTTCGAGAACTTCAACACCACACTGATGCTGGTGGGGTCCGACGCGCCGCTGACGGTGATGATGTATGGCCGCATGCGCGAAGGAGCCACGCCGGTGCTGAACGCCGTGAGCTTGCTGCTGATGGTGGCATCGGCGGTGTTGGCGCTGACGATGATGCGGGGGCAGAAGGCTGGTGCGCCATGACGGCGGTGGGCAGGTAAGCCAACACCGATTCAAACGTTAGGGTCAGCTTGGCCGTTTCCTCGGGAAAGAAATGAAGTCCCAAAGAGCCGCCGGATACGTGAGTCGTATGTCCAGTGGTGTGTGAAGGGGGTGCTGAGGCTGCGTCCCGTCCCGATTGGCCAGCCAAAAGACAAGTTGGTAAAGTACCGGTATGGCACCTACCATTGTTCGTGACGGCCAATTTCGCCTTTTCTTTTTTTCGCGGGAGGAGACTCGCATTCATGTGCATGTTGCCCATGTGGATGGTGAGGCGAAATTCTGGCTCACACCATAGGTGATTTTGGCGGACCATACTGGTCTTTCTGCGACGCAACTCCGGCAAGCGCAAGCCGTTGTGAATGCACACTTGAAGGAGATCCAAGATGCCTGGAACCACCACTTTGGCGGCTGAAGTGACCCATGTGTCGAAACATGGTTTTTGGCTTCTGCTTGCCGACGAGGAGCTGCTCGTTCCCTTTGATCAATTCCCATGGTTTCGAAAGGGGACGATCGAACAGATTTCGGATGTTCAGTGGCCGACCCCTGACCATCTTTATTGGCCGGGGTTAGACATCGATTTATCGGTGCAGTCCATACGAAATCCGGCCGCATTTCCGCTGGTTTCTGGCGCAGCGGGCTAATCGGTTGTTTGTCGCAAGCAGGCAGCGTCAGAAGACCGCTGTGCTGCCCGGCGCAAAACCGTACGACCCGTGTGACGATGTGGACTGTGGACTGATCTGGTTCTGTCACAGCGATTTCGCATACAAAACCTGCAATCTGAAGAAATGATTTTCAGATTGCAGGTTTTTGTTTTACCATGCCGCCATGATTCAACGCAACATCGCTCCGCTTTTGCAGCGCCTGGCTAGCCAATATCCGGTTATCACCCTGACCGGTCCGCGGCAAAGTGGCAAGACCACGCTGGCCAAAAGCCTGTTTGCTGACAAGCCCTATGTCTCGCTGGAAGACCCTGACATGCGCCGCTTTGCCAGCGTGGATCCGCGCGGCTTTCTGGCTGCTTATGCGCAAGGGGCCATCCTGGATGAAATCCAGCGCGCCCCGGAGCTGACCTCGTATTTGCAAGGCATGGTGGATGATGACCCGCAACCTGGGCGCTTTATCCTCACGGGCAGTCATCAGTTTGAGTTGATGACGCAGGTCTCGCAGTCTTTGGCCGGGCGCACGGCAGTGCTGCGTTTGTTGCCGTTCACGTTGGCCGAAGTCAAGCGTATGCCGGGCGCAACTGGCACAGTGCCAGACCTGGCCCAAACCCTGCTCACCGGCTTTTATCCGCGCATCCACGACAAAAATCTGAACCCGTCACAGGCCTTGGCCGACTACTTTGCCACCTATGTGGAGCGCGATTTGCGCCAACTTGCTGCCGTGCAGGATTTACAGCGTTTTGAGCGTTTTGTGCGCTTGTGTGCCGGGCGCACCGGGCAATTGCTCAACCTCAACAGCCTGGGCAACGATGCAGGGGTGTCGCATGTGACCGCGCGGGCCTGGATGGACCTGCTGCAAACCAGCTACATCGTGCACTTGCTGCCACCCTGGTTTACCAACACGGGCAAACGTTTGATCAAGGCCCCCAAACTGTATTTTTATGATGTGGGTTTGGCTTGTTGGTTGTTAGGGCTGCGCAGCGCCGAGCAGGTGGCCAGAGACCCGCTTTGGGGCAGCTTGTTTGAAAACTTCGTCATCATGGAGGCCATGAAAGACCGCCTCAACGCCGGTGAAAGCGCCGAGATGTATTTCTACCGTGATTCAGAAGGCAACGAGGTCGATTTGTTGCTGCCCACGGGCGGCAAGATGCACGCCATTGAGATCAAGGCGGGGGCTACAGTCAACCCGGATTACTTCAAAGGCCTGAAGACCTTTGCCGCGCATCACCCCAATGCCATCGTGGGTGGCAGTGTGATTTTTGGCGGCGCACAGGGTCAAAGCCGCAGCGACTGGCCAGTGCATTCCTGGCTGCAATTGCAAACCAAACCATGACTTACGCCCACACCATGGCGGTTGTTGCCCGGGGCTGTTGCTTGCTGCAAGCGTGGCAATATGTCCTCGCACCAGCGTGACCAACCGCGCTACGATCATCACATGAACCAACAACAACGTTTTGTACGCGCCACCCAATGGCTGCGCCCGGTGACACGCTGGGCGACCCGGTTTGCCTTGAGCGCGCCGCAGTGGCTGCCCGCTGCGCTGCGCCATGCACCACTCAAATTCACGTCGCTGGTGCTGCGGGGCTACCACCGGGTGCTGCGCTGAGTGCCTGGGCAATCAAGTCGCTGGCTTGTCTAAAGGCGCTGTTGAGCTCGGGCATCAGGCGCGCGCAGGCGTTCAAATCGCCTGCCCGGGCTGCCATTTCAAGCTGCTGACACAGCTCACCCAGAGCCAGTGCGCCAACCGAGCGTGCCGCCGATTTGAGGGTATGGGCGATGCTGCTGAGCTGCGTGCTGTCGCGGCTTTGGTCGGCCTGCCCCAGTGCAGTCATTTGCAGCTGGGCGTGGGTCAAAAAGGTGTGCAGCAAGCGCTGGTGCATGGCCGGGTTGTCGCCTATCAGCTCGGTCAGGGTGGCCGGATTCCATGCATCAAAAGTGCTTGTAGCCCTTGTATTTGATGGATCAGTAGCTATTAATTCAGGACTTTCCTGAACACTGCTGGCGAGCGGCATCCATTTGCTCAACATGGGCCCGAGTTCATTCAAGCGCAGTGGTTTGCTTAAAAAATCATCCATGCCCTGGGCGCGGCAGCGCTCGGCCTCGCCGCTCATGGCGTTGGCGGTGATGGCAATGATGGGCAGGTGCACGGCGGCGGGTTCCTGCGCCCTGATGGCGTGGGTTAAGGCAAAGCCGTCCAGGTGTGGCATGTGGCAGTCGGTCAGCAGCAGGGCATAGCGCTGCGGGCCATGCGCGTGCCACAGGGCTAGTGCCGCTGCGCCGTCATCAGCGACCTCACAGGCGAAGCCCAGCAAACGCAGTTGCTCGCGCAGCACGTCGCGGTTGGTGGGGTTGTCTTCGGCTACCAAAATCAGTTGTCCCTGGGCTGCGGCTTGCGCCACGCTGGGGGCCGGTTTGCGGGTGCTCAAGCGTCTTTCGGCGGGTTCTTGGGCCACCCAGTCGGGCGGCGGATAGTGCAGCGGCAGCACCAGCGTAAAGGCCGAGCCAGCACCGGGCTGGCTTTGCACCGTGATGCAGCCGCCCATCAGTTGGGCCAACCGCTGGCTGATGGACAGCCCCAAACCGGTGCCGCCAAACTCGCGCGAGGTGCTGGCATCGGCCTGGGTGAAGGCGGTAAACAGGTGCGCTAGCACGTCGCTGCGCATGCCAATGCCGTTGTCGGTGACGGTCAATTGCAGGCCGGGCGTGGCATCGGCTCGGGTGATGGTAGCGGCGCTCAAGCTCACCTGCCCGGTGTGCTGCGGGTTGGTCTGGGTGAACTTGAGTGCGTTGCCGAGCAGGTTCAGTAACACCTGACGCAAGCGGGTCGGGTCGCACATCACCCATGGTGGCAGTTCCGGGGGGAGCAGCAACGACAGGCCGATGGATCGGGCGGCGGCGGTGGGGGCCATCAGCAGCACCACGTCGTTCAGCACCCGGTGCAGGTCGGTGGGCAGGACTTCAATGGCCAGTTTGCCGGCTTCGATTTTGGAGTAGTCCAGGATGTCGTTCAAAATTTCCAGCAAACTCAACGACGACTGGTGGATGGTGGCCAGCATGCGTTGCTGATCGGGTTGCAAGTCGGTTTGCTGCAGCACGTCCACCATGCCCACCACGCCGTTCATCGGGGTGCGGATTTCATGGCTCATGTTGGCCAGAAACTCCGATTTGGCGCGGTTGGCGCTGTCGGCAGCTTGTTGCGCCAGTTGCAGCGCATGGGTGCGGGCCTGCACCAGCTCTTCAAGATGGTTGCGGTACTGGGCCAGTTCCTTGGACAGTTTGTTGGCGCTGTCAAGCGCCATGCGGGCGGCGAATTCGCTCTCGCGCAGGCTTACCTCAAGCTGCTTGCGCGCGGTGATGTCCTGAATCGTGCCGTGCATCGACAGCGCTTGGCCGTTGGCCGCAAAAGCCACTTCGCCCAGGCCCTGCACCCAGCGTGTCTGGCCGTCGTTGTGGCGGATGATTTTGTAGTCGTGGTTGAAATGA
This sequence comes from Rhodoferax sp., assembly GCA_036170715.1. Lineage (GTDB taxonomy): Bacteria > Pseudomonadota > Gammaproteobacteria > Burkholderiales > Burkholderiaceae_C > Rhodoferax. The sequence goes on from JAVHPS010000465.1 coordinate 6,033, forward strand.
CCATCACCTTTGACCAAGGCCAGAAAATAGTCCAGCATTGGCTGCCGGTGCTCGGGGGCAATCAACGCGTTCCAGTTGGTCACCGTTTTTTCAAAATGGTCGTCAATGCCAAAAATGCCATTCAGCGCTGCTGAGCAGTGCCAGATGCCGGTTTGAATGTTCAGGGTGTAGCTGCCCACGCCGGCCATGCGCTGGGCCTCGTTCAGGGCGGCTGTGTTGGCAAGCAGCAGCTGTTCAGTCTGGTTTCGCAGGGCCTCCTGTTCCGCCGCCTGGATTTGGGCCAGTGCCGCCAGGGCCACGCGCTGGCGACGGCGCAGCAGCCAGCCCCAGCCTGCCATCAGCAAGGCCAGCAGCGTGGCCATTAGGATGCCGCTGCCCGCTACCAGTTGTGGCTTTTGCTTGATGGCTTCAGCGCCAAATTCAGGTTTTGAATAGGCGTGCAAGGTCCAGGTGCGTCCGCCAAACTGCAGGGCCAGCAGGCGGTCAAAGTGCATGCCATCGGCATCGGACAGGTGGGCTTCTTCAGCCGAGTCAAACAGCAGCGTTTGTGGGGTTTGGTCGGTGCCATCAAACAACTCCAGGTCAATGCTGTAGTCCTCGGGTTTCAACACCAGGTTAAGCACGTCGGGGGCGTGAAAAGGGGCCGTGACCCAGCCGATCAGGTGCGCCTGGCGCTGCGCCAGCGTGGCCGTGCTTTGGCTACCCTGGTAAACCGGCAGGTACATCACAAACCCGGGTATGGGGCTGCCCTCGTCCTGTTTCAAAAAAAGTTTGCCCGACAGGACCAGCTTGCCGCTGTCGCGTGCCTGGGCGATGCCCGTCAACGAGGCCGGCACGGTGCTGATGTCAAACCCCAGTGCCTTGAGGTTGCTGCCGGCAAGCGGTTCAATATAAACAATCGGGGTGCGTGCACTGCCGGGTTGCGCTTGCACAAAGGTCAGCGCGGTAAAAGCATAACTGGCCGGGGCCAGGTCAAGCGACTGATGAAAACTGCGAAAGTCCTGGCTGGTCACGGCATCTGAGGCATTGAACAGCCCGCCAAAGGCGCGCAGGACGGTGGCGTGGGCTTGCAAGTTGGCTTGCAACCGCGCTTTGATGTCGGTCACCTGTTGGTCAAAGCGGTCTTCCAGTTCTTGCCGGGCATCTTCGCGGGCTTGTTGCCACAGCAGTGCGGTCAACCCCAGGGACACGACCCAGACCCACAGTGCCAAGCGCACCGAGCTCAACCAGTGTGACCACCGGGTACTCATGCGCCGGGCCAATCAAGGTGCGCACGCAACCACGCGCTGCAGGGCTCAAAGGGCATGGGCCGGGCAAAGTAATAGCCCTGCACCAGGGTGCAACCGCTGCGGCGCACAAATTCAAGTTGCTCCTGGGTTTCAACCCCTTCGGCCACCACCGCCATGTGCAGGTTGCTGCCCAGCAGGGTGGCGATGCGCAGCACGGTTTGCGCCTTGAGTTCATGGCTGGCGCGTTGCACAAAGCTGGCATCAATTTTGAGTTCGTTGAACGGCAGGTCAATCAGTTGCACCAGGCTGGAATAGCCCGTGCCAAAGTCGTCAATCGACAGGCCAAACCCCATCAGTGACAAGCGGGTGATGCTTTCCATGGCCACCGACCGCTCCACCATCAGGCGGCTTTCGGTGACCTCAATGACAAAGTCGGCCGGGCTCAAGCCGGCGGCAGCAACGATGCGCTGCAGCCGTTCGGGCATGGTCAGGTTCAGCGCCGTGTCCATGGACAGGTTGATGGCGGTTTTCAGAACCATGCCCTGACCCCGCCACAAGGCCATGCTGGCCGCAGCCTGGCGTGCCATGTCAAAAAACAATTCATCCACCAGGCCAGCGGCTTCCAGCGCCGGTACAAACACACCGGGGCCGATGCAGCTGCCGTCGGCTTGCGGCCAGCGGGCCAGTGTTTCAACGCCAAAAGCCAGGCCACTGTCCACGTCCACCTTGGGCTGGTACCAGGCCACAAATTCCCCTGCCAGCAAGGCTGCAGCCAGGCGGTCGGGGGCCAGAGCCGGGTTGGGTTGGACGGCAAGATGGGCGTTGGCCACGCCGTCGAGCTTGGCCAGCAAGTGTTGCAGTTGTTCAGGTTTGCAGGGTTTGGACACGCAGCCCAGCACCTGGAGTCCGTGTGCACTGGCCAGACCCACGGCGCTGTTGAGCAGGTCGTCCTGCATCCCAGAGAGCACGATCAGCGCCCCGGCAAAGCCGCGTTGCGCCACGTGGCGCATCAGCACCAGGCCATCCATGTCGGGCATGGACAGGTCGGTGATGATCAGGCGGATCTGGCTGGGGTGCAAATCAAGCTGGGTCAACGCGGCATGGCCGCTGTCGGCTAGCAGCAGGTGCGCGAACCCCAGGTTGTTCAGTTGCATGGCCAGCAAGTCACGCTGTAGCGCATCGTCGTCCACAATCAAAATGGCATGGGGCGAGGACTGCATGATGGGCTGGGCGGGCTTGATGGGGGGTGAATGGTGTGGTGCTGCGCCAATTATCAATGCTTGGCTTATCATTTACCAAATCAAAAAACAGGCGCTGCGGGCAACCGGTTGCTGGCGCTGTCCAACAGGGAATCTGCGGTCATGTCCACATCATCCACTCGCAACGCTGCACATTCATCTGGCCACGGCAGGGGTCTGGGCCTGTGGTGGTTGTTACCCGTGCTGCTGGTGTTGCTGGCTGCGTTGCCGCTTTGGGTGCGCAGCACCTGGTGTACCGTGCTGGCTTTGGTGGCGGTGTTTGCGCTGTCAAGCGCGGCGTTGCTGCGGTTACGGGCCTCGCACCTGGTGACCCCAGCGGCAGCTGCAGACTCGCAGGCGCTGGCTGCGGCGAACGACTTGACCGACTTGCTGCAAACCGTACTGCCGGCGTGGCGTTACCAACTCGATCTGGTCAAGTCGCAGACCGAAGCGGCAGTACTGCAACTCACCACCAGTTTTGCCAACGTGCTGCAGCAGTTTGATCTGGCCGGAATTGGCGGTGCTGCGGCGCGTGCCAGCGGTGCAGACACCACCATCAGCTTGCTGACGCTGTGTGAGCGTGAGCTGCAACCGGTGGTGCTGTCGCTGACCAGCGTGATTGAGGGCAAAGACGTGCTGCTGAACAACATCCGTGCCCTGGCCGAGCAAACCCAGACGCTGCAAACCATGAGTGAAGAGGTGCGCAGCATTGCCGCACAAACCAATTTGCTGGCGCTGAACGCTGCCATTGAAGCCGCCCGTGCGGGTGAGTCGGGGCGCGGCTTTGCGGTGGTGGCTGCTGAGGTGCGCATGCTGTCGCAGCGCTCGGCTGAAACGGGCCAACGCATCGGTGAACGCGTGGGCCACATTGCGGCCATCATGAAAACCACCATGGCCGGTGCACAAGAAACCACGGTGCAGGACAAGCGTGCGGTCGCTTTGTCGGGCGAGTTGGTGGAGCATGTGCTGGGCCATGTGCGAACCCTTGGTGACTCGGCCAGCGCCATGCACACACACGGCATGGTGGTGCGCCAGGAAGTAGAAAGTTTGCTGATGGCCATGCAGTTTCAAGACCGGGTGGCGCAAATTCTGGCGGGTCTGGACAGCAATGTGAGCCAGATGCAAGAGACCTTGGCGCAACGCGATGACCAAGCTCTGCCCGATGCATCAGCCTGGTTGCACGAGATGAACCAGGCCGCGTCGATGGACGATCAAATTTACCGGCCAGCAGGTCGATAAGGACGCAGTCATGAACCCTGTTGCACCCCCTTTACCCCCCAGCCCGGCGGCTACTTTGAGCCGCAGTCAGCGTGCCGTGCTGCTGGTGGACGACGATGCTTTTCAGCTTGAACTGTTGACCGGTATCCTGACCCAGCTCGGCATCAGCAATACCACGGCGGCGCAGGGGGGGCACAAAGCGCTGGAGAAACTGGCTGGCCATGGCAACCGGTTTGACTTGATTTTGATGGACTTGCACATGCCAGGCATGGATGGCTTCGAGTTTATGGAAGCACTGGGCAAGGCCGGTTTTAGCGGCAGCTTGATCATTGTGTCTGGGCAAAATGAAGAGGTCATGAAGGCTGCAACCCTGGTCGCCAAGCTGCGGCGTTTCACCCTGCTGGGGGCTGTGACCAAACCGGTCGGGCGACAAGCGCTGGCGGCGCTGATTTGACACCGCGTTGGTTCAGCTCAACAGCATCGCGAGCGCTGCCAGGGCTGCCGTTTCAGCGCGCAACACCCGCGCGCCCAAGCTGGCGGGCCTGAAACCCAGCACCAAGGCCGCGTCTTCTTCTGCGGTGCTCAGCCCGCCTTCGGGGCCGGACAAAAAAGTGACCGTGCGCCTACCCGCTGCCGCAGCGCGCACCGGTTGCGCGCCGTCACGCAGCGACAGCAGCAAGGCGCACGAGTCGGGCCCTGCTTGACTCTGGCCCGCCGTGGCCAGCCATTGCGCCAGCGTCAACACGGCATGCACCTGTGGCACGCGGTTGCCGCCGCATTGCTCGCACGCCGCCACCGCCACGCTGTGCCAGTGGCTTTGTTTTTTGCTGGCGCGCTCGCCGCTCAGGCGCAGCACACTGCGCTCGGTCATCAAGGGCTGGATGCTGGCCACGCCCAGCTCGGCGGCTTTTTCTACCAGCCAGTCCATGCGCTCGTTGGCCGGCATGCCCACGGCCAGGTGCACGGCGTGCGCGGGTTCACGCTGTGTGGCAGACCAGGGTCCTACTTTGACTTGCACACTGCTGCGTCCCATGTGGGTGACTTCGGCTGCAAATTCGCCAAACTGGCCGCGGTCATCGGCTTGGCTGTCAAACAGCGTGATCGGGTCGCCAGGCTGCAGGCGCAGCACCTGTACATGCCGTGCCGGGCCGTCCGGCAAGTCCAGCAAAGCGCCAGTGGTGAGGGGGGCGGGGCAGTAAAAACGGGGCATGGGTGGGCTGGGGTGGTGGGCGGGCGTAGTTTATGGGATCGACCCATTCCCTGGGCCACAACCCTTTGGGCGCGATGCTGCTGAGGGCACACGGGCAAGGGATAATCCGACTCTTATGGCACTGATTACCCTTCTTGACGCCCAGCTGGCTTTTGGGCACGTTCCCCTGCTCGACCACGCTGATTTTTCACTTGAGACGCAAGAGCGCGTGGGCCTGATCGGGCGCAACGGTGCGGGCAAATCCAGCATGCTCAAAATTCTGGGCGGGCTGGACAAACCCGACGACGGTGTGGTGCAAGTGCAGGGCAACATCCGCATCGCCTACGTGGCGCAAGAGCCGCAGCTAGACGCAGACGCTACTATTTTTGAAGCTGCTAGCGTAGGTATGGCAAGGGCTAGAGCCTTAATTGATGAATATTCCCAGGGCCATGGCGATCTGGATGCGATGCAAAGCGAGATCGAGTCGCTGGACGGCTGGAACTGGGAGCAGCGCGTGGGTGAAACCCTGCACCGTCTGCACCTGGACCCCGACGCGGTGGTCAGCACGCTCTCGGGCGGCAACAAAAAACGCGTGGCGCTGGCGCAGGCGCTGGTGGCCGCGCCGGATGTGCTGCTGCTGGACGAGCCCACCAACCACCTCGATCTGGACAGCATCGAATGGCTGGAGGGCCTGCTGTGCGAATTCAAGGGCTCCATCATCACCGTCACCCACGACCGCTCGTTTCTGGACAACGTGGCGACCCGCATCGTCGAGCTCGACCGCGGCAAATTGCTCAGCTACCCCGGCAACTTTGCCGCCTACTTGCTGCAAAAAGAAGAGCAACTGGCGCAAGAAGCCGTCATCAACGCCCGCGCCGACAAGCTGCTGGCGCAAGAAGAAGTCTGGATTCGCCGTGGCGTGGAAGCGCGCCGCACCAAGGCGCAGGGGCGCATCAACCAGTTGGCGGTGCTGCGCGCCAACCGCGAGGCACGGCGTGAAACGCTGGGCAGCGTCAGCATGGACGTGGCCAGTGGCGCGACCAGCGGCAAGCTGGTGGCCGAGCTGACCCACGTGTCCAAGAGCTTTGGCGACAAAAAAATCGTGCACGACTTTTCTGCCACCCTCCTGCGCGGCGACAAGATCGGCCTGCTGGGCCCCAACGGTGCCGGCAAAACCACGCTGCTTAAACTGATTCTGGGTGAACTCAAGGCCGACCCGGCTCCGGCCAACGCCCCCGCGCCCGAACCCGGCCACAGCCCGTGGGGCACGGTGCGCCAGGGGGCCAACATCAGCGTGGCTTACTTTGACCAAATGCGCAACGCGCTGGACCTGGATGCCACGCTGGAGGACTTCATCAGCCCAGGCTCAGAGTGGATCGAGATTGGCAACCGCAAGCAGCACGTCAAAAGCTACCTGGGCGACTTTTTGTTCAGCCCGGCGCGCGCCAATTCGCCGGTGCGCTCCTTGAGCGGCGGCGAGCGCAACCGGCTGCTGCTGGCGCGCCTGTTTGCCCGCCCGGCCAACGTGCTGGTGCTCGATGAGCCGACCAACGACCTGGACATTGACACGCTGGAGCTGCTCGAAGACCTGCTGCAAAACTACGACGGCACGGTATTTCTGGTCAGCCACGACCGCACCTTTCTGGACAACGTGGTCACCAGCACCATCGCCTACGAGGGCAACGCCCACTGGCGCGAGTACGAGGGTGGCGTGACCGACTGGTTAACGCAAAGCAGGCGCGCCGCAGAGCTTGAAAAAAGCAAGAGTCAAACAGGCATCAAGCCCTCTAAAGAACAGGGTATTAAGCTACAAAAACAAGAGCAATTTGCAGCGCCTGATGTGCCTTTGACTCCAGCGTCAGCGGCAGCGGCCAAGCCGCGCAAGCTCAGCTTCAAGGAGCAGCGCGAGCTCGACGGTTTGCCCGATCTGATTGCCGCGCTGGAGGCCGAGCAACAACAAGCCGCCAGCCTGCTGGCCGACGGCAGCCTGTACGCCGTGGACAACGCCCGGGCTCTTAAACTGGCCAGCCGCAGCGCGCAAATTGATGACCAATTGATGGCCGCCCTAGAGCGCTGGGAGACCCTGGGCGGCGCGTGATTTAATCCAGCCTATGCTAAAAAACTTGAGATGGGTCATTGTTTTGTGCTGTCTGAGCAGTGCTGCAGGAGCCCTGGTGATCCAGGCTGACACCACGTTATGGCAAGCGTTCTGGCAGCATTACCAGCACGGCATTGAGCTGACCGGCGTGCTGGCGGGTGCTGCGGTGGTGGCCGTGCTGGCTTATTTGTGGCGCAGCAACCGCTTGCTGAGCGAACTCACCAACCTCAACCGTGAGGCGCAGACCTCGCTGGAGCTGACGGCGGCGGTGTTCAACAGCCAGGTGGGCTTGATCGTGACCGATGAACATGCCTGTATTCAACGCGCCAACCCGGCCATGACGGCCATCCTGGGCTACACCGCGCTGGAGCTGCAGCAGCAGCGCACCTCGGTGTTGCGCGGGGCCGGGGTGCTGCACGGCACCCTGCGCAGCGTCTGGCAAGAGGTTCAAACCGCCGGGCGCTGGCAAGGCGAGCTGCTGTGCCGCCACAAGGACGGGCTGGACGTGCCCTGCATGGTGACCATTGCCAAGGTGCAAAACGGGGCCATTGGCCTGCGCGGGTTTGTCGGCTCGTTTACCGACATCTCGGCGCAACAAAAAGCGCAAAACGAAATTCGTCAGCTGGCTTACTTCGACCCGCTGACCCAGTTGCCAAACCGGCGCATGTTCATGGAGGCCTTGCGCAACGCCATGCGCCAGGCCTTGCGCAACGGCACGCTGGCGGGGGTGATGTTCATTGACCTGGACCATTTCAAAAACCTCAACGATGCGCATGGGCACACCGTGGGTGACCAGCTGTTGTGCCGCATGGCCGAGCGGCTGCAGTTGCTGATGGGGGCCAACGACATGATTGCGCGCCTGGGAGGCGATGAATTTGTGGTGATGCTGTCGCAGCTGGACACCAGCGAAGACCGGGCCATGACGCAAGCCATGGCCAAAGCCGAGCAGGTGCACCAGATGCTGCGCCAACCCTTTGAGCTGGAGACCATGAACCACATTGGCCTGCATGCGCTGACACTGCGCTACACCTGCAGCGGCAGCATCGGTGTGGCTTTGTTTGGCCTGATTGATGAGCCACTGACCGAGGTGCTCAAACGCGCCGATGTGGCCATGTACAAATCCAAGCAGGACGGGCGTAACCTGATTCGCCGCTACGACCCGGCGGCGCAACAGGCGTTGATGGCGCGCATGGCCATGAGCAATGAGCTCAACCTGGCGCTGCGCGACGGCCAGCTCAAACTGCTGTACCAGCTGCAGGTGGACGCGCAAAACCAGGCGGTGGGTGCAGAGTGCCTGATGCGCTGGCATCACCCGCTGCGCGGTGTGGTGTCGCCGGTGGAGTTCATTCCGCTGGCCGAAGAATCGGGGGCAATTGTGGCCATGGGCGACTGGGCGGTGCAAAGCGCTTGCGCGTTGTTGTCGCGCTGGGCTCAGAACGCAGACCTGAGCCACATGACCCTGAGTGTCAACGTCAGCCCACGGCAGTTTTCAGAGACCGATTTTGTTGACCGCATCTCGGCCATTCTCAGCCGCAGCGGAGCCAACCCGCGCTTGCTGCGACTGGAAGTCACCGAAGGCATCGTCATGCGCGACACCCAGGAGGTGATCGCCAAGATGCACCAGCTGTGCGCGCTGGGGCTGAGCTTTTCGATTGATGATTTCGGTACCGGCTATTCGTCGCTGTCATACATCCAGTCGCTGCCGCTGGCCGAGCTCAAGATTGACAAGGCGTTTGTCAACGACATTGCCACCGGTGACCACGCCGAAGCCATCGTCAAGGCGATCGTGTCTCTGGGGCAAAGCATGGGCATCATCATCGTCTCTGAAGGGGTTGAAACCCAGGCCCAAAAAGACCGTCTGCTGCTGCTGGGCAGCACCTTGTTGCAAGGTTACTTGATCAGCCGTCCGGTGGAAAGTGAGGCGCTGGAGGCTCTGGTGCGGGCGCACCACGGCATGGTGGTGCAGCAGTCGTTGCTGGTGTAGGGCTGGCCTGCTGCCGGGTCTGCAGCGGCGGCCTCAACGCCGCGCCAGCTCGGTTTGGTTCATCCAATGGCGTAAATCAAGCCACATTTTGCGCATCTCGGCAGCGCTCGGGGTGCGCAAGGCACTGGGCAGCTCCACCGTCACCACCGGCAGCGCATGCTGGATGCCACCGTAATTGCCCAGTGAACCGGGGAACACTCCCACCTGATCCAGGTACAGCCGCCCCAACCGGGTCGGTGGCAGCACCGGACCGTCAAAGTCGAGCACGCCGTAGGGGGCGTGGATGCTGACGACCACGTCGGGCTTGAAACTGGCTATCTGGTCAAATAAAAATCTTGACTCGGGTTCACTCAGTGGCGCTTGGCCGGGCCAGCGGCGTGGGTCTTTGCGGGTGCGTTTTTCCCAATAATTCTTGGTTTCGCGCTGCCAGTTGGGGGTTGGAAAGTTGCGGTTCAAGTCGACACCGTGTGCATTCATACGGCGCGCCGGTCGGTGCAGCAAGCCATCCGGGTTCAGCACCGGAATGAAGCGCCAGTCGGTTGCCTCCGGTGCGGCTTGTGCCTGTTGCAGCCAATGCAGCGCCACCGAGGCCGAAGAAAACTCGTCGCCATGCATGGCCGCCACCACCAGCACCCGCAGTTTGGGCGCTTCGGCCTGGATGTCGCGCAGCAGCAAGGCCCGTCCCTGCACGCTGTGCGCGCCGCTGGGGGTTAGTTGGGCAGTGGTGCACAAGGCTGCTGATACGTTCGGAATTTTTTTTAAAAAATCGGTGCAAGCCCATGCGTTAAAAGGATATATAGCTATATAAAATATAGCAAAAAAAGATTTCAAATAGACCATTTTCCGCATTGTCTGATTCTAATGAGGCCGCCTCAGCATCGTCACAAGAACCCCCGCTTCGCCCCGGCAACGCCTGGGGTGACGCGATATCGGGTAAATTGCTGGCATGTCTTTGACCCCTTTGGGCGCCCGCCCGCCCCAATTCTCCAGCCCCGAATTTCGTACCGCCCTGGGCATGTTTGCCACCGGGGTGACCATCGTCACCGCGCGTGCCAGCAACGGGCACTTGGTGGGTCTGACGGCGAGCTCGTTCAACTCGGTGTCGCTGCAGCCGCCGCTGGTGCTGTGGAGCCTGTCGCAGG
>JAVHPS010000465.1:16230-21062 GCA_036170715.1 Rhodoferax sp.
TCGTTCAACTCGGTGTCGCTGCAGCCGCCGCTGGTGCTGTGGAGCCTGTCGCAGGCCGCCAGCGCCATGGCTGCGTTTCGTACCGGCAGCCATTACGCCATCAACATCCTGGGGGCTGAGCAGCAGGCGCTGGCGCAGCGGTTTGCCACGCGCGGGGTGGATCGTTTTGCCGACGTGGCGTTTGTCGCAGGCGCTTGCGGCGCACCGCTGCTGGCCGGTGCCGTGGCCACGTTTGAATGTTTCAACCGCAGCCGCTATACCGAAGGTGACCACGTGATTTTTGTTGGTGAAGTGGAGCACTGCACACACCGCGCCGGGGCCGCCCCGCTGCTGTACCACGGTGGCAAGTTTTACACCGAGCATCCGTTGTAAATAAAGCTACTAATTTGATAGCTATAAGCCGATAATTTAAAAGGGCAATAGGCTATATTTGCTCAAATTTTTACAGGAGTCTGCCGTGTCGTCGCTGAAACTCTCTGAACTCATGGGTGCGCTCAGCCATGCGCTTGACATTACTGAGGGCCAACCCGAAGGCCACTGTGTGCGCTGCTGCTGGATTGGCATGCACATTGGGCAACGCATCGGCTTGGCCAGCGACGCGCTGTGGACGCTGTATTACACGTTGCTGCTCAAAGACCTGGGCTGCTCCAGCAACGCCGCCCGCATTTGCCAGCTCTACGTCGAGGACGACCTGGTCTTCAAGCGCGACTTCAAATGGGTCGACGGCAGCCTGCCACAGGTGTTGCGTTTTGTGTTGCGTCACACCGGTCCGGCCGCCGGGTTGATGGATCGGCTCAAGGCACTGGGCGGCATCATGAAACATGGCGACGAAGTGGCTCAGGAGCTGATTTTGACGCGTTGCACGCGCGGAGCCGACATTGCCCGCCAGCTGCGTTTTCCTGAGGCTGTGGCCCAGGGTATTCATGCGCTTGATGAGCACTGGAACGGCGAAGGCCGCCCAGACCGGCTGGCGGGCGCGGCGATTCCGATCAACGCGCGCATTGCGCTGCTGGCGCAGGTGCTTGACGTGCACCATGTGGCCAGCGGCCAGGCCACCGCCATGGCCGAGGTGCAGGCGCGCCGTGGCAGCTGGTTTGACCCCGAGCTGGTGGATGCGTTGCAAGCCGTCAGCGGCGATGCCGCGTTTTGGCTCATGCTCAGTTCGCCCCAACTGGAACCTGCGGTGTACGCCATGGAGCCTGGTGGCCATGAAGTGGCGGTGGATGAAGACTACCTGGACGACATCACCGAAGCCTTTGGCCAAGTGGTGGATGCCAAAAGCCCGTTCACCGCCGGGCACAGCGCCCGCGTGGGTTTGTACACCGCACTGCTGGGCGAGTCCATGAACGTGCCCGAAACCCGGCGGCGCTGGCTCAAGCGCGGCGCGTTGTTGCACGACGTAGGCAAGCTGGGGGTGAGTAACCGCATTCTGGACAAGCCGGGCAAACTCGACGCTGCCGAGTGGAAAGCGATCCAGAGCCACGCCAGTTACACCGAGGCCATTCTGAGCCGGGTGCGTATCTTTGACGAGCTGGCGCGGGTGTCGGCCGCGCACCATGAGCGGCTGGACGGCAAGGGCTATCCCAAGGGGCTGGCGGGTGATCAGATTGCACTCGAAACCCGCATCATCACCACCGCCGACATTTTTGATGCCATCACCGCCGAGCGACCCTATCGGGGCGCGGTGCCCATCGACCAAACGCTGGTCATCATGGGGGAGACCGTGGGCAGCGCCATTGATGCCGACTGCTTTGCGCACTTGAAGCAGATCATTGTGCAAAGCCCGGAGTTGTTTCCGCACTGAAGCGCTTAAACTTTGCCGCAGACTTTTCATCCAAGCACGCCATGACCGACTCTTCTCCTGAACGCATCCTGATTGCCTATTCCACCACCGACGGCCATACCCCGCGCATCTGCGCGCACATCCAGCAGGTGATGCGGAGCTTGGGCAAAGAAGTGACGGTGTTGCCCCTGGCCCAGGCCGCCGCGCTGGAGCTGGAGAGTTTTGACCGGGTGGTGCTGGGAGCCAGTATTCGCTATGGCCATCACCAGCCGGAGGTGGCGCAATTCATCGCCCGGCACCAGGGCCAGTTGGAGCGTCTGCCCAGTGCGTTTTTTACGGTCAACATCGTGGCCCGCAAGGCGCATAAAAATACGCCAGCCACCAACCCGTATTTGATCAAGTTTTTGAAAACCATCAGCTGGAAACCGGCCTTGACCGGGGTCTTTGCCGGCAAGCTGGATTACCCCAAATACGGTTTTCTGGACCGCTTGATGATCCGCTTCATCATGCTCATCACCGATGGACCGACCGACCCCAAAACCGTGGTGGAATTCACCAACTGGGACACGGTGGAGACGTTTGCGCGCGCGGTGTGTGCCTTGCCGCGTTGAGCCCGGCGTGCGGCACACACGCGGTGTTGGGATGGTGGAGACAGGCGGGATCGAACCGCCGACCTATTGATTGCGAACCAATCGCTCTCCCATCTGAGCTATGCCCCCATCGGAGCCGGATTTTAGAGTGCAAAAATGGCCATGGGAAACTCCCGCAGGCAAAATTCACGCGGCTTGGAGTGATTGGCCGATAATCAGGCTTTGTTGTAGCGTCCCCAACCACCTGTATGAAAGACCATTACGCTGCACTGAACCTGCGCAGTTCAGCCAGTCTGGCTGACATCAAAAAAGCGTTCCGGCAAGCCGCCTCCACGCACCACCCCGATCGCAACCCGGCCCCTGAAGCTGCGGCACGCTTTCGGGCCGCGCAAGAGGCCTACGAGGTACTGTCTGACCCGGTCAAACGCCAGGCTTTCGATGCCAATCGCCAGCGCAATTTGCTCGACGACCCGCTGCACACTGCGGGCCAAATCTGGCAGGCGTATTTCAGTCGCGTCGTCGAAAGTGTCACTTCACCAAGGAAACATCCATGAGCATGTCGGCTTTTTTTCGCAATTTGCGCGCCACCTACCAGGCAGAAATGGACGATCTGAGTTTTGACTCTGAAGGCCGCAATGTGCTGCGCCAGCGGCTGCTGGAAAAACGTGGGCAGTTGACTTTTTTGCGGCAAATGATCGAGCTCAGCCCGGAAATGGTGGCCGTGGTGTTTCACGGCGGTTTTCACTTTGAGCAGCCGCTGGCGCTGGAGCAGGTGCTGACGCTGGACGCTGACGAGTTGCCTGACTGGTCGAGTCTGGCACAAGCCATCAAGCTAAGTCCCTGGGCGCAGGAACTGGCTGATGTTTTTTTGCAAGAGCCGCAAGGTGACTGGTTCATGACGGTGGCTGCCGCGCTGGAATACATGCACCAGCGGCCCACACCGCATCCGCATGAAGCCTCAGACCACGAGCCGGATGAGGGCCGCGAGCAGACCCATCGGCGTGAACTCGACCATGGGAACGACTATGACCGTGACGATGAATTGCACCAGGAACGTGACCACGAAGAGGCCAGCGCCCAATGGCTTGAAGACCAGGGCTTTGACCGCAAGGAATAAGGAACACCATGCACCATTTAGCTTTGATCGAAGAAACCCGCGCCCTGATTGCGGCGGGTGACATTGTGGGCGCAGAACATGCGTTGGTGGCGTTGGCCGACCGCGACGGTGACGGCGCGCTGGTGGAAGTGCTGGCGCAGTTGCCGCCCAAAGACGTGCTGGCGGTGATCCGCGAGTACGACAGCGCACGTGAGACCATCATCAGTGGCCTGCTCACGCCTGAGCAGTTTGCCCGTGCGGTGGTGATTGAAAAGCAATACCGCGACCTGACCCGCACCCATTTGCGCGGCATGATGAATGCGGTGATTTTCCGGCCCGCCGCCAAACCGGTTGATTTTTTGACCGCCATGGGTGACCTGGAAGGCGGCAGTGAGGCGCTGGCGGACTATTTTGAAGAAAAATGGAGTCGCATCGAAGCCTTTGCCCGCACCGGTACGTTTGATACGGTGGAAGACGATGGCGACATGCTGTCTGAGGACGACCTGCGTGCCAACGCCTATGCTCGCCCCCGACTGGACGAGGACGAAGTGGCCGATTCGGACTGGATGCAACTGGCTTGGCTGCTGCGCTACGAATGCCCCGACTTGTTCATTGAAATGCTGTTGGTGCTGCGTGCCAAAGCCCGCGCCTTCGAGCTGGGCCTGGACGAGGAAGACGGGTATGAAGACGACGGCAAGGTGGAAACCGGTGACACCGACCGCGGCCAGGTCACGCCAGCGGCCATTGACCCGGACGAAGAGTCCGCCATCTGACCCCGCAGCCACGATTTGACCCGCATGACGCGCCCCCCCTCTGACCCGGCACACGCGGTTGCGCTGTTTGATGAGCGCCCTTTCTTTGAAAAAGCCCTGGGTTACGGCCTGCAGCACGGGCTGATTGATGCCGCCAGGTGCGCGGCGATGGCGCAAGAGGCCGCCAAGGGCATGGTGCAAATTGCACGCTACTTCGGCAGCGAATATTTGCGCCCAGAGCTGGAACAAGCGCGCGCGCGCCTGGTGAACCTGATCAGCCTGCATTTGCAGGATGCCAGTGGCGGCGATGTGCGGCAAGCGGCCGAGTTGCTGCGCGCGTATTCCCTGCTGTCGCGCTCCAAAGCCGGTTCAGACTTGCTCAAAGCGCTGATCGTGATGCCGCAAAATACCCACTTTGGCATGAACGAGCGTGGTGCTTTTTCAGACCGGCATTTGCCTCAGCTGGCGCGCTGGTCGCTGGCCAGTTACGCCGATTACCAAGCCGAATTTGCCGCCCGCCAACATGCCGTGCAGGCAGTGCAGGCGGCGCTGTGGTTGGCGGCGCAGTACGGCGTGTCCGCCGACGACCTGCAAGATGCCGAGCCCGATGC
>JAVHPS010000466.1:0-60035 GCA_036170715.1 Rhodoferax sp.
CTTGCAGCGTTTGCGCCAGCGCCGCGCTGCGCGGGCTGGGCTCGATGATGAGCTCGCCGCGCCCGTGGTGGCGCAGGTGGCCGGGGCCGGCCATCTCGGCGGCAACGTACACCGCCGCTGCGGCCACCTGTACACCGGGCAACACGGTGCGCAGACGCTCGGCGTTGTCCACGCCGTTTTGCAGGCACAGTACCAATGCGCCGGGGCCCAAGTGGGGGCGGATTTGGATACCTGTGGCCTCGGTGTCGGTGGATTTAACGGCAAACAACACCACGTCGGCATCGGCGACCGCGCTGGGCAGAACGCTTGCAGCAGGGTGCACCACTTCGTCAAACGTCAGGGTTTGCAGGCGCAAGCCGTGGGTCTGAATGGCGTGCACATGCGCCGCGCGGCCGATCAGCGTCACCGGGTAGCTGGCGCGCGCCAGCATGCCGCCGTAAAAGCAGCCCACGGCACCCGCGCCCATGACAGCAAAGGAGAGTTTTTTTGGTTCGGATGGGGTCATGGTGGGTTTCAAAACGTGTGGTGGCGAGAAGGGCAGGCAGACCAAGGTGTGGGTTCATATTTTAGAAGCGCTGCGTCTGGGTTAACCTGGTGCGACCAGCAAAGCGCAAATTCGATTCAGAGACGATTCACCGATGTAGTCCGGGATATCAATCACGAGAAAACCGCACGCTCACATTCCAGTTTCCGTCATTGGGTGTGGGTGCAAGCGCGATGAGTTGACGCGAATTGGGATTTGTCACATCCAGGTCGGTACGAGGATTGGAGATGTCGTGCACCTCCAGCGTGACTGGCGTGCCGCTGAAGCGCACATGCAAGGTTTTATCACCACTGCCAAGCGTCGCTTCATGGCCATTTATGGAAATTGACGCTTCAGTGTTCATGACCCAGCGAATGCGGCTGCCGGGCTTGGCACCACTAATTTTGTCGGTCAGTGTCACGGTCAATCCGTCAACGTCAACGCGCGCATGCCGCGTGGCTTTTTTGAGCTGTCCAGATAAAAAAACTGGGCTGAGATCGATCATGGTTTCAGTCTCACCAATCATTTGTAGCGTTGCCATGCCGCTGGAATTGTGCAAACTGGTGTCGATGGAAATCGTGTTGTGTGCTGCGTTGGAGAGGCGAAAGACCTGCCAGCGCCCAGACCCTTGTTTCATGTTCCAAAGGTCTACGCCTCGGCTCTCCAAACTGTTGTAGTCCTGCATGCCTAAATCCTTAGCCCAGCGTATGCCGTCAAGATCGATGACAAAGGAGCCCGCATCCATGTGCGCGTGGTTATGGTTGGCCCCGCCGCCCTTGATCGCGAAGTAGAGTGCATTTGGATCGGTCCACGACGAGCGCCAGATGGAGACCGGCTGTGGGCCTTGGCCGTTAAAGTTCAGCGCGGCTGGCTCGGCCGTGGCACGGTCAGGCCACCACAGCGCGATCAGGGGGGCAAAGCGTTCATTCAAGCCTTGCTTGTTGCGAATCATGGTTCGCTTGGCTTCTATCCATACGGGTTGCCGAAGCTCGCGCGCGAGGTAAAAAAGGGGTGGGCTGATCTCTTGCCCTTCACCGCCGTCGGAAAAGTTGAACTGTCGTCCGCTTGGACTGACCGCATGCGCAAAAAAATCTGCACTACGTTTCAGACCTGGCGAATCAAGCACGCCCCAGTCGTTACCTATCGTGCCACGCAGTGCTGCCACCAGCAGCACGGAATAGCTTGTTCCATAGACCCAGTAGCCCGGTCCCTCTGGGTATATGCCGTCGGGCTTGTATGCGTTGAGTGCGGTGTGAACATTGGCTTTGGCGGCGACGAGCAGGTCGCGAACGAGTTCTGGCTCATCTTCTTGCACCGCGAGCGCGCCCAGTACCATGCCACCAATGCAAACTTGTCCCCAGTTGTTGTTGTACTTGAAGGTGGCATGACCGTTGCGTGCTTGTGCAATACCTTTATCGACAATGGCACGGCGTAGGGTGGCGCGTTCGTCAGCTGGCAAGTCTTCATACAGCCAGTCATAGCTGATCGCCAGCCCAGTTGTCATTTCAGCAACATCCAGAAAGTGACTGTGGTTCCAGTCAGAGAAAGCAGCGACCGAGAGCATTTCGCGCCTGGCGCGGTCTAAAAAAATCCGATCACCGCTGACCCGATACGCAAAACTCCACAGCAGGCTGCGGCGGATGAACTCGCGCGACACGCTGAGTAGGCGTCGACCTTTGAGTTTGCGCTCTAGCGGCGCAAGAATCAGGTCTTTGCGCGCACGCTCCAACTGCAGATCGATCAGTCGGTTGAGGTCAGGGTCGGTGGCGCGGCGTGCTGCCAGTGCCAGCCAATCAGCTTGGGTGGCGAGCAGGCGAGGATGGGCTGGCAGCTTGGCTGAGGCGTTGCCAACAAGTTCAGCACCAGGTGTCTGAGCCTGTGCGGTACAGGCGCACGCGAAAAGTAGTGCTGCACCACAAAAGAGGGCCAAGTCAGCTAACCGTTGCCACCAAAAGACAGGTCGATTGAAGGACATGCGTTGATCCTTTTCCAGAGGTGAAGCCCGCAATATTGTCAGCTTTGACGCAGACTTTGGTTTTTCCAAAGGCCTCGCGCCAGAAGGTTCGGATCATTGGCACACGTTGCCAGTCTGGTGCATGACACAGTCACCGTACCGCATACCCATCTTTGCCGCCGATAGAATGCAGGCTCAATTTTGCTGCATTCATAGCGCTTACCCGACACTTCATCAGCCATTTTTTTGATGCCCATAACCCCCACCCAAAAAAGAGCTTTTTCCTGGCTGGCGCTGCTGCTGGGCGCGGTGCTGGCATTTTGGCTGCTGGCACCGGTGCTGACACCTTTTGTGGTGGCGGCTATTTTGGCCTACGCCCTGACACCCGTGGTGGACAAACTTGACGACTTGGGCAAGGGGCGCATTCCGCGCCTGCTGGCCGTGGTGGTGGTTGAGCTGGTGTTTTTAACGCTGCTGCTGGCCTTGATGCTGCTGGTGGTACCGATTTTGGTCAAGCAGTTGCCCCTGTTGCGCGAACAAGTGCCCCCCATGCTGGACCGAGCCAACGCGGCGCTACAGCCTCTTTTGGCGCAGTTTGGCTGGCATGTGTCGCTGGACGTGGCCGGGCTCAAGGCCTTTGCTACCGAACATTTGAACGCCAATTTTCAGGACGCACTAGGGCGTTTGCTGGCATCGGCCAAGCTCGGTGGCAGTGTGGCGCTGTCGGTGGTGGGCAACGCGGTGCTGATTCCGGTGGTGCTGTTTTACCTGTTGATGGAATGGCGGCGGTTTATGGGGCTGCTGCTGGTGCTGGTGCCGCCACGCCTGCGTGCGGCGGTGGACAGTTTTACCCACGAGGCCGACACGGTGTTGGGGCAATATTTGCGTGGGCAGCTGTTGGTTATGGTGGTGCTGGCGGTGTATTACAGCGTCGGGCTGGCCCTGTTTGGGCTGGACTTGGCGCTGCCCATTGGCGTGTTCACAGGGCTGGCGGTGGCGATTCCCTACCTTGGCTTTGGTCTGGGGTTGATTCTGGCAACGCTGGCTGGTTTTTTGGAGTTTTCAGCCCAGACGGGTCATGTCAGTGCACTGATCATGGTGGCGGTGGTGTATGGCGCAGGCCAGCTGCTTGAGAGCTTTGTCTTGACTCCCCGGCTGGTGGGTGAGCGCATTGGCTTGCACCCGCTGGCGGTGATTTTTGCCCTGATGGCTTTTGCCCACTTGCTGGGGTTTGTCGGGGTGCTGATTGCGCTGCCCTTGAGCGCCGTGTTGCTGGTGGGCATTCGCCGCCTGCGCGCAGCCTACCTGGCCAGCACGCTGTACCAGGACGCATGAGAGGCGTGATGCAACAGCTGGTGCTTGACATGGGCCTGCCCACCGGGCCGACGCTGGCCAATTTTTGCGCCGGTCCCAACGCAGCAGCACTGGCGCACCTCAAACTCTGGCTCGGCGACAGCCCACAGGCGCTACGTTCCCCCGTGCCCACTTACCTGTGGGGCAGCATCGGCTGCGGCAAAACCCATTTGCTGCAAGCCTTGCGCGGCGTGCTGCAGCAGCAGGGTGCCAGCGTAGGCTGGCTCGATGCCAGCATGCAATCGTCCGCTGAATTTGACGAATGCTGGGCCTGTGTGTTGCTCGACGATGTGCAGGCCTTTGACGCGGGCCAGCAGCAAGTCGCGTTCAATTGGTTTGTCAACGCCCAGACGCACCAAATGGCAGTGATTGCCGCCGGAAGCTTGCCGCCGGCCGACCTGAAGCTGCGCGACGACCTGCGTACCCGCCTGGGCTGGGGCCCGGTGTTTGCTCTGCAGGTCTTGAGCGAGCCCGAGCGCCGCGCCGTGTTGCGTCAGGCGGCGGACGCCCGTGGCATTGTGTTGAGTGATGAGGTGATGGACTTCATGCTGACCCGTTTCAGCCGCGACCTGGGCAGCCTGATGGAACTGCTGAACTTGATGGACGGCTACGCCCTGCAAACCCAGCGCGCCATCACCATCCCCCTGATCAAAACCATGATGGACAATTCTTGAAAATGCAACTGGCGCTTTTTGACCTGGATCACACCCTGATCCCGATTGATTCAGACTACGAGTGGGGCGTGTTCACCACCGCGCTGGGCTGGAACGATGCCGAAGCATTTACCCGGCGCAACGACGTGTATTACCAGCAGTACAAGGCGGGCACGCTTGACATTCACGACTACGTGCGTTTTGCAACCGCCGCCATTCGTTGTCAGGGTGCTACAAAATCAATAGCTGCTCATGCCCAGTATATGAGGGCTATCGTGCAAAAAGCTATACAACCCCAGGCCCTGGCTTTGGTACAAAAGCACCAGGCAGCGGGCGATGCGGTGGTGATCGTTACGGCCACCAACGAATTTGTCACCCGCCCGATTGCCGCCGCGTTTGGCGTGCCCGAGTTGATTGCCATCAACCTGGTGCGCGACCCGGCAAGCCAATGGTTCACCGGTGAAATTGACGGCACGCCCTCGTTTCGTGACGGTAAAGTGACGCGGGTGCAGGCCTGGCTAGCCGCACGCGGCCTGCACTGGGACAGCATTGAGGCCACCTTTTACACCGATTCCATCAACGATTTACCCCTGCTGGAGCGTGTGGCACACCCGGTGGCCACCAACCCGGACGCACCCCTGCGCGCCATCGCCACCGAGCGTGGCTGGCGCATACTCGACCTTTTCAAAGAAGAGCAATGATCAAAAAATTCATCAATAAACTGCTCGGCAAGTCCGATACACCGGCCAAACCCCGCTTTGGCAAGCGCATGGAAATTGGCCCCGCTGAACATGGCATCAACCCCAAGCTGGTCGATGAGCACGCTAAAAATGTGGTGCGCACGCTTAAAAATGCGGGTTTTGAGGCCTACATCGTCGGCGGTGCGGTGCGCGACCTGATGCTGGGTCTGGCTCCCAAAGACTTTGACGTGGCCACCAATGCCACCCCGGAGCAGGTTAAAGGTTTGTTTCGGCGCGCCTTCATCATCGGGCGGCGCTTTCGCATCGTGCACGTGGTGTACGGGCGTGGGCGTGAACACGAGGTGATTGAAGTCTCCACGTTCCGTGCCTACCTCGACAACGCCGCCGCCGAACAGGTGGCCG
This sequence comes from Rhodoferax sp., assembly GCA_036170715.1. GTDB lineage: Bacteria > Pseudomonadota > Gammaproteobacteria > Burkholderiales > Burkholderiaceae_C > Rhodoferax. The sequence goes on from JAVHPS010000466.1 coordinate 5,587, forward strand.
GCAACGAGAAAACCAGCAAAAGCGAGCTGGCCGGCATGAAACACGCGGTGGACTCTACCGGCCGGGTGCTGCGCGACAACGTCTGGGGTCCGCAGGACGAAGACGCGGCGCGGCGCGACTTCACCATCAACGCCATGTATTACGACCCCGAGACGCAGCTGGTGGTGGACTATCACCATGGCCTCAAGGACTCCAAAGCCAAAGTCATCCGCATGATTGGTGACCCGCAAGCGCGCTACCGCGAAGACCCGGTGCGCATCATCCGCGCCATTCGCTTTGCTGCCAAGCTGGGGGCGTTGGGCTTCAAGCTCGAGCCCAAAACCGCCATGCCGCTGGTCAAATCCAAAGCCTTGCTGCTTGAAGTACCACAAAGCCGCATGTTTGACGAAATGCTCAAGCTGCTGCAAACCGGGCACGCGCTGGCCTCCATCGACAAGCTCAAAGAACTGGGCCTGGCGCGCGGCATTTACCCGCTGCTCGACGTGGTGGTGGAGCGCGCTGAGTCTGCATTTGTCAAATCGGCCTTGCAAGACACCGACCGCCGCGTGGGCGAAGGCAAGCCGGTGGCCCCGAGCTTTTTGCTGGCCTGCGTGTTGTGGGACGATGTGCGTGACGGCTGGGCTCAGCGCATGAAAAACCAACATGGTCACCCGGCGCTGATGGATGCGATTGAAGACGTATTCAATGCCCGCATTGGCGACGTGTCGGGCCGCGGCAAACTGGCCGGTGACATGCGTGAAATCTGGATGATGCAGCCCCGTTTTGAGAAACGCGTGGGCAGTGCGCCGTTTGGCTTGACGGAGCAGCCGCGCTTTCGGGCCGCGTTTGACTTCATGCGCTTGCGCGCCGAAAACGGTGAGCTGGATTTGGTTTTGTCCGACTGGTGGGAAGACTTCAGCCTGGCTGATGACTACCTGCGCAACGAAATGGTCGATGCCGTGCGCCTGGAGCAGCAGCAGCGCCCCAAGCTCGCCCGCGCCCCACGGCCACCGCGTGCGCTGAACCGCGACACAAACGCCGTACCACCTGTAACCGACCCAGACGAACGGTTTGCAGATCAACCCTTGCCCCGTGACGCGAGTGAGGTTGCAGATCAGGATGAGGGCGCGGCTGCGCCCAAAAAACGCCGTCGCCGCCGCCGCCCCGCAGGGCGTAGCGCGGGTGATGCAACCGATCAAAGTGCGTCAGACCCGCACGCATGAGCGCGCGCCCTGAAGTGCTGGCCTACGTGGGCCTGGGCAGCAATCTGGGCCAACCCGTAGCCACACTGCAAGCGGCCATGGTGCAGCTTGCAGGCTTGCCGCAAACCCGGCTGGTGGCGCAGTCCAGCTTGTACAGCAGTGCACCTTTTGAAGCTGCGGGGCCTGATTTTGTCAATGCAGTGGTTGGCCTGCAGACCCGGCTGACTGCGCCCGCGCTGCTGTGGCAGTTGCAGCACATTGAAACCACAGCCGGGCGCGAGCGGCCCTACCGCAATGCCCCGCGCACCCTTGATCTGGATTTGCTTTTGTATGGCACGGCCCGCATTCATAGCCCTGCCTTGTCGGTGCCGCACCCCCGCATGTTCGAGCGGGCTTTTGTACTGCTGCCGCTGGTCGAAATTGCGCCGCATTGGGTGTCTGCTGACCACTTGGCTGCCGTCTTGGGGCAGACTGTTGTCAAAGTGGCTGAGTGTGGGTGAATCACGGGAAAATACCTGTTTCAAGCGTACCTGATGGCCGCTAAGATGCCGCTGCCCGATTTGTTGAACTGGACTCTGTCATGAACTTGCAAAACCTTCGCCTAGCCGCCAAATTATGGCTTTCTACCTTGTTCATCGTGTTGGGTATTGCCGTGGTGGTGGGGTACACCGCCATGCGCTCTGCGGGTGACCGCGCAGAGAGCACGCTCATCCTGGACACACTGAACGCACGGGTTAAATTGGCCATGCGCTGGGCGGGTTTGACACAAGCCAATGCAGCGCGATCACAAGCGGTTCTGATCAGCACCGATCCGGGCGTGGAGCTTGGATTGAAAGATGCAATTGCAGCCACATCTGCTGCGATTGGTCAGATTCAAAAGTCGATTGATGCTGAAAACCTGACTGCTGCTGACCGTAACCAACTGCAAACCATTGCCACCAACCGAAAACGTGTGCTGGAAACCCGTGCACAAGCCATGAAGCAGCGTGCCGATGGCTTGTCTGCCGAGACTGCCAGCACCATCGGCACGTTGTATTTGCCTGCGATGGAGATTTATCAAAAGTCGCAACGCGATTTTGTGGCCATGCAGGAACAGTCGTATGAAAGTACGCGTGCCAGTTACGCGCAGCGTGCCAGAGAGTTGATCATGGTTGCCAGTGGTTTGATGCTGCTGTTGGTGCTGGGTATTGTGCTGGGTTCAGCCTGGTTGCTGCGCTCCATCCGCCAGCCGTTGCTGCAAGCCAATGCGCTTGCAGCACGCATTGCCAAGGGGGATCTGAGCGCGCAAATTGATACCAGCCGAGGGGATGAATTTGGGGATTTGATGAAATCGCTGGCCAGCATGAACAGTTCACTAGGCCAAATGGTGCAGCAGGTGCGCCAGAATACCGACAGCATTGCCACTGCCAGCGCCGAGATCGCCACCGGCAACAACGACCTGGCGCAGCGCACCGAACAAACCTCCAGCAACCTGCAAGCTACTGCGTCGAGCATGAGCGGACTGACGCAAAACGTGCAGCTCAGCGCCGACAACGCGCGTCAGGCCAGCAGTCTGGCGGCCACGGCCTCCAGCGTGGCGCAGCGCGGCGGCGCAGTGGTGCAGCAGGTGGTCAGCACCATGCAGGACATCAACGACAGCAGCCGCAAAATTGCCGACATCATTGGGGTGATTGACGGCATTGCCTTCCAAACCAACATCCTGGCTCTGAATGCAGCGGTGGAAGCGGCACGCGCCGGTGAGCAAGGGCGCGGTTTTGCCGTGGTGGCCAGTGAGGTGCGCTCGTTGGCCGGGCGCAGTGCCGAGGCGGCCAAAGAGATCAAGTTGCTGATCAACACCTCGGTCGAGAAAGTCGCCTCTGGCACGCAATTGGTGTCTGATGCGGGTGTGACCATGAACGACATCGTGCAATCGGTGCGTAAAGTGGCCGACGTGATTGGCGAAATCACCGCCGCTGCCGGTGAACAAAGTGCCGGTATTTCAAATGTCAATCAAGCCATTGGCAATCTGGATCAGATGACGCAGCAAAACGCGGCGTTGGTGGAGCAAAGTGCCGCAGCGGCCGAGAGCCTGCGCGACCAGGCCGATCAGTTGGCACGTGCGGTGGCGGTGTTCAAAACCAGCAATCTGGCAAACACCAGCGTGCCACAGCGCCCCATGCGCGACATCACGCCCAGGCCTGCGCAGGTGGCTTATCGACCCGCGCCATCCTTGCCCGCTGCCAAAGCCAGACCAGCCTTGGCAGCGCGGCCTGCGGCCAAGCCACTGGCTGCACCGTCCAAGTCGGCCAGCGCCAAAACGGGGCTGGGCGCAACGAGTCTGCGCCCGGCCTTGGCCAAGCCCGCTGCAGCCAAGCCCGTTCCGCTGAAGGCTGCTTCAGCTCCAGCGGCCGATTCAGATTGGGAAACGTTTTAACGTCAAAGCGCACGCACCCAGAGTGTTTGTAGGGTCGACTTCAGTCGACCATGGCGGGTTGAAACCCGCCCTACAAGGGCACAAATGGGTAGCGCTGGCAGGTTATCAGGCTACTTCGGCAATCAGCTCAATCTCGACACACGCACCCAGCGGGATTTGCGCCACGCCAAAGGCGCTGCGGGCGTGGGCCCCTTTTTCAGCGCCAAATACCTCACCAATCAGCTCGCTGGCACCGTTGGTGACCAGGTGTTGCTCGGTGAAGTCTGCGGTGGAGTTGACCAGTGACATCAGCTTGACGATGCGTGTCACGCGGTTGAGGTCGCCCACGGCGGCGTGCAGGGTGCCCATCAGGTCAATGGCGGCGGCGCGGGCAGCGGCTTTGCCTTCTTCGGCCTTCATGGTCTTGCCGAATTGGCCGACCCAGACCTTGTCGTCCTTTTTGGCCAGGTGGCCACTTAAAAATACCAAATTGCCGGTTTGGACAAACGGTACGTAGGCGGCAGCGGGGGCGGCCACAGGGGGCAGGGTAATGCCGAGTTGGGACAATTTGGCGTAAATGCTCATGGATTTTCCTTGGGGTTAAAGTTGTAAGTAAAAATGGCCTCTAGCCCTTTTATTTATTCGGCTGGTAGCTATGTATTTGATACCAAGCGTGGCGTTATTTTACGGATTTGAAGGCGGCTCAGAATGGCTCCACCGTGACACCCACCTGGAGTGTGTGGCTGGCACCGCCGTGGATTACACCGCGCAGCGGCGACACGTCAGAAAAATCCCGCCCCAGCGCCAGCGTCACGTAATCTTCGCCCGGGCTTGGCCAACCGGCGCGGTCATTGGTGGGGTCCAGGTCGACCCAGCGCTGCCCCTCGGGCAAGTCGCTCACATAGACGGAAGCCCAGGCGTGCGACGCATCGCTGCCACGCAATTTGACCGTGCCGGGTGCGGGCAGGGTGAGCAAATAGCCGCTGACATAGCGTGCCGCCACCCCCAGTGAGCGCAGGCAGGCAATCAGGATGTGGGCAAAGTCTTGGCACACGCCTTTGCGCTGGGCCAGCGCTTGCAGCGCGGGGGTGTTGACCTCGGTGCTTTGGCTCTCGTAGGTGAAATCGGTGAACATGCGGTGCATCAAATCGACGGCGCATGTCAGCAAACTACCCCCAGGCGCAAAACTGGGGCGGGCGTAGTCTGCAAATTCGTTGTGTCGTGGCACCATGGGTGAGGCAAAAACAAATTCACTGGCGGGCTCAAAAGCTTGCCCTGCCTGGTAGCGCAGGCGTTCGCGCGCTTGCTCCCAAGTGATGTGACTCATGGGCCGGGTACTGCACGCGGTGTTGACGGTGCTGCGGCTCACGACCTGCAGTTGGCGGTGCGGGGTTTGCAATGCCACATAGTGACGGGTGTTGCCATATACGTCGATGCTTTCATGCAGCACACTGGGTTCGGGCAATACATTGAGCACATGGCTGAGCAACTGCTGCGCGCTGGTGTTGACGGGTTTGAGGTACGCCACGTGCTGGGCGGTTTCAACCACCGGTTGGTAGTCGTACCGGGTCTCGTGGGTGATGTGCAATTTCATGTCGCCCCCAGGCTGCGGTTGAGCACGCCGCTGTGGGTGAAGTAAGTGGTGCTGATGTCCTGCGACACCGCAAAAGCGGCATCCATGCACTGCGTCAGCAGGGTGTTGAGCAGCTGATAGCGCGGGGGGGGCGCGGGCTCGCAGGTAGGCGTGGCCAGATCAGCCTGCAAGTCGCACAACTGTGCCAAGCCCCAGGCGTTGGGGTTGGGCACTTGGAGCGCCAGGTCGCTCAGCTGGTGGGCTTCGCAGCCGGCCAGTTTGGCCAAGCGGCCACGCAGGGTATGCGCCACCCAGGCCACGGAGCGCGGGTTGTCGCGGTCCAGCACCAGCAGGTCAACCAGCGCCGCCATGTCATGACTTTGCTGAAACTGGGCGTGAAAGCTCAGGGCGCTGTCAAACAGTTCCAGCATGGCATCAAAGCCACTGTCGCTGGCCAGGCTGGCGCAGACCAGGGCGCGCTTGAAGGCAGCGCAGAGAAAACTCAGGCGTTCAATGTGCCGCCCAATGCTGAGCAGTCGCCAGCCGTCGTCACGCGTCATGCGGTCGGTTTGTGCACCGGTGATAGCGGCCATGTGGTCGCTGGTGTCTTTGATGATTTGCAGCGCCTGCAGGGCTGAAAAATCAGACCGCAGCCGTGCCGCTGCACACCGCTCAAACAGCTCTTCTTCAGCCCGGGTGATGATGCGCCAGTGTTCTGGCGACAAACGTTCACGCACACTGGACGCGGCCAGTTTCAAGGCCCGCAGGCAGTAGCCGACGCTGGTGGCCCCGGTGTCGCTGCCCAGGCTGTCAATCAGGGCCCGTTCAAACACGCGTGCGGCTTGCGCTGGGGTTGGCACGCCGGGCAGGATCAGGGTGTTGGCCAGCGCCATTTGTCCCAGCCAGGTCAGCAGCGGGGCACTGCAGCTTTCTTCGCCGTGCAGGCATTCCAGCGTCAGGCGTGCCAGGCGCAGGGCGTTTTCGGTGCGCTCGGTGTAGCGCCCTAACCAAAACAGGTTTTCAGCGGCACGGCTGGTCACCATGCGCTTGCGCTGCAGCAGGCTTTCAGGGGTCAGGTGCGGGGCCAGCAAGGTGGTGGGGTCCACCGCGCCCTGTGTCAGGGCCCAGACATCGGCACTGCTGCCGCCACGCTGCATGGTGGTGATCTCTTGCCCCCGGCTGGCCACCCGTGCCAGTCCGCCTGGCAACACGCGCCAACCTTGCGCGCCGTCTGAAACCGCAAATACCCGCAGCATGACCGAGCGCATCAACAAGGGCTGCTCTGCGCTTGCCTCGGCGGGGTTGGGTGCAGCACTGACCCAGGTCGGCATTTGGGACAGTGGGGCATAGGCCTGCACCGTGTGTGCTTCGGGCTGGCGCATGATGCGCCCGGCCCATTCGTCCAGCGTGCGTTGGTCTTGTTCGATGCCCAGTACTGCGTCAAAGTGGCTGTGGCTGGGTGTTCCAGGGTAAGTGGGCTTGATGACACCCGCATTCAGATGCTGCAAGGCTTCCTGCATGGCCCCACGTTCACCGCACCACCAGGTGGGCAGTGCCGGCAAGCGCAGTTCTTCGTCAAGCAGATGGCGCGAGAGCGCGGGCAAAAAGCCCAGCAGCGCAGGTGATTCCAAAAACGCCGTGCCGGGCGCGTTGGCTACCAGCACGTTACCGGCCCGAATGGCTTGCAGCAGCCCGGGTACGCCCAAGGTGGAATCGGCACGCAGCTCCAGCGGGTCCAGGTAGGCATCGTCCACCCGTTTGAGCAAACCATGCACCGGTACCAGGCCTTTGAGAGTTTTCAAAAACAGGTGTTCGTCGCGCACCAGCAGGTCGCCGCCTTCTACCAGTGTCAGACCCAGATAGCGCGCCAGGTAGGCGTGTTCAAAGTAGGTTTCGTTGTAGGGGCCGGGGGTCAGCAAGGCCAGGTGCGCGTCTTGTTGCAGGGGGCTCATGCTGCGCAGGCTGTCCATCAGAGCGCGGTAGGTGAGCGCCAGTCGCTGCACCCGCAGGCTCTGGAAGGCGTGCGGAAATTGGGCCGAAATCGCCAGCCGGTTTTCCAGCAAATAGCCCAGTCCTGAAGGGGCTTGGCAGCGTTGGGCTTGCACCCTCCAGTGGCCGTCTGGCCCACGCGCCAGATCAAAGGCGGCAATGTGCAGATAGCGCCCACCCACCGGACGGATGCCCTGCATGGCGCGCAGGTAGCCGGGATGGCCATGCACCAGCGCAGGCGGTAAAAAACCGCTGTGCAGCAGGGTTTGCGGGCCATACACATCGGCCAGTACCTGCTCCAGCAGGCGCACGCGCTGCAGCACACCGGCTTCAATGTGCTGCCAGGTTGAGGCATCGAGCAACAGCGGGAACAAATCCAGCGACCAGGGACGTTGCGGGCCGTTCTCGTCGGCGTAGACGTTGTAGGTGATGCCGTTGTCGCGTACCTGGCGCGCCAGACTGGCCGCACGCAGCCTCATGTCGGCGCTGCTATCACCCGATATTTGTTCAAAAAAATCGCTCCATGCCCTTGTTAAGGTTGGCTTATTTGCTATTGAATTTGATGTTGTGCCGGTTAGCTCATCAAAGTGGCCAATGCCGGCCTGGCTGGCCCCCAGCAGCGTCCAGAGCGTGGGTTCAGGTGCTGGGTTGGTCTGGCTTTGGAATCCGTTGGCTTGAGACTGGTTCATTGACGCGAGTATGCCAGCGATGGGTGGGGATGGTTGACAATTGCAGCTTGTTTCAACAGCCATGCTTCACATGAACGACATCCCCAACGCAGCACCCGACGCAGTGACAGAGACTGCCCCACACAGCACCAAAGCCAAGGGCAAAAACCGTTTTGCGGCGGCACAACCGGTGCTTGAAAAATTGTTTGAGCTTTACCCCCAGTTGTTTGGTGCGCAGTTTGTACCACTCAAACTTGGCATTTTTCAGGAGCTGATGGCCGCGCACCCGCAAGTGTTCAAGCGCGATGATCTTAAAACTGCCCTGGGTGTGCACACCCGCTCCACCCGTTATTTACAGTGTGTGGCCGCTGGCCTGAAGCGGCATGACTTGGCCGGCGAACCGGTTGAAGAAGTAGCTCCAGAACACGTTTTTTTGTCGATCGTGGAGTTGTTTGTGCGCCGCCAGGCGCGCACCGAAGAAGACTTGCGCCCCAAACTGCGCAACCAGTTGCACGCCGCCTATGAAAAATCGGGTCTGTCACGGCAAGATTACCTGGCACGCATTGGCGTACCGGCCGCGGTGGTGCAGGAGGTGCTGGACGAGGTGCTGGAAGACGTTGACTTGCAGCGCGCACGCCGGGCGGCGCTGGTGCAGTCGTTTCAAGCCAGTGGCAAAAGCCCAGAGGAATTTGCTGACATGCTGGGCATGGAGGTGAGCAACATCAAGGCTGCGTTGCGCACCGTGCAGGCTACACCCGCCGCAAATCCAGCGTGAACGGAAACTCGCGGCTGCCCGGCAGGTTGATGGTAGCCGGCGGTATGTGCATGACACCTGGGGTATGACCCATCGCCACAAAGCGTGACAGGCGGCGGCTTTCGGCCTCAAAGGCGTTGACCGGCAGGGTCTCGTAGCTCAAGCCGCCCGGGTGTGACACGTGGTACTGGCAGCCACCCAAAGAGCGCTTCATCCAGGTGTCGACCATGTCAAAGGTCAGCGGTGCGTGCACACCAATGCTGGGGTGCAAGCTGCTGGGTGGGTTCCAGGCCTTGTAGCGCACACCAGCCACGTACTCGCCGACCACACCCGTGGGGTGCAAAGGCAGAGCATGGCCGTTGCAGGTGAGCACGTAGCGGCTGGGGTTCAGGCCAGTGACGCGCACTTCCATGCGTTCAAGGGATGAATCCACATACCGGGCGGTACCGCCGGCGGTGTTTTCTTCACCCATCACATGCCAGGGCTCCAGTGCATTGCGCAGGGTAAGCTCAATCCCGGCAGCGCAAACTGAGCCCACCAAGGGGAAGCGGAACTCAATGTGCGGGGCAAACCAACTGTCATCAAAGGCATAGCCCGCAGTGCGCATCTCACGCATCACATCCTTGAAATCAGCCTCAATGAAGGCCGGCAGCATGAAGCGGTCGTGCAGCTCGGTGCCCCAGCGCGTGGCCGGCGCACGGTAAGGCGTGCGCCAGAAACGGGCAATCAGCGCACGCAGCAACAACTGCTGCACACTGCTCATGTGGGGGTGCGGAGGCATCTCGAAGGCGCGCAACTCCAACAGTCCCAAGCGACCGGTGACGGAGTCGGGTGAGTACATTTTGTCGATGGAAATCTCACTGCGATGCGTGTTGCCGGTGGCATCAATCAGAATGTTGCGCAGGGTTCTATCGACCAGCCACGGCGGCATGTCCTGTTCATAGCGCTGGCGGTTTTTGTAGATTTGTTCAAGGGCAATTTCCAACTCGTAGAGCTGGTCGTTGCGCGCCTCGTCCACCCGTGGTGCTTGACTGGTCGGGCCGACAAACATGCCGCTGAACAGGTAGCTTAGCGACGGATGGTTGTGCCAGTACAGCAACAAGCTGGCCAACAGCTCGGGCTGGCGCAAAAACGGGCTGTCTGCAGGCGTGGCCCCGCCCATCACAAAATGGTTGCCACCACCCGTGCCGGTGTGGCGGCCATCGGTCATGAACTTCTCTGCACTCAGGCGCGACTCAAAGGCGGCGTTGTACAAAAACTCGGTGTTGGTCACCAGTTCTTTCCATGTGGTGACGGGGTGGATATTGACTTCAATCACACCGGGGTCAGGCGTGACACTGAGCAGTTTCAGGCGCGGGTCACGCGGCGGCGGGTAGCCTTCCAGCACCAGCTGCATGCCCAGCTCTTGCGCCGTGGCCTCAATGGCAGTGAGCAAATCCAGGTAATGCTCGAGCTGTTCAAGCGGCGGCATGAACACGTAAAGCACGCCTGATTTTTCACCCACCGCCTCTACTTTGGGGCCGCTGGCGCGGCGCGGGTCGCGCACTTCTACACACAGAGCGGTACGGGTAACCCAGTGGGCAGATTCGTTTGGGGCCGGCGCGCGTGCAAAGTCAGTGGGTTCTGATTGACGGATGCTTTGGGCGTGCACAGCCGTTGTTGCGGCAGCCCCCGTTGCTGATTGCATTTTGCGCGTGGCCTGCGGTGTGCGGCCGGCATGTGCAAGGTGCTTGGTCGGCACAAATTGATAGGGAGCGGTTGCTGCGGCGGCTGTTGCCCGCGCCGCCGCAAGGAGCGCCAAACCCACTGTGCCTGGGGCGTATTTGGCAGCGACGGTGTCATGGGCGAGCAGGGCAGCGCGCAGCACCGACGGGTCTTGCTCGATCAGGTACGGAAAATCGGCCTCACTGACCCAGGGCAACGAATCCAGTGGCAAACGCAAGCCCATGGGCGAGTCGCCCGGCATCAGGTACATGCGCTCGTCACGCAAAAACCACGGGCCGGTGGTCCAGGCTGCGCCATACAGGTTGTCGTACCCGGCAACCTTGATGGGCAACACATAGCCCACCGGCGTATCGAGTTTTTGCTCGAAGACACGACGCAGCCGGGCGCGTTCCATTGCATCGTCCAGTCTGGAATTGAACGGGTCGACATTGACGGGCAGGCGGCGCTCACGCCACAGGTAATACCAGGTGTCTTCATATGCGGTTTGCACATACTTGGCCGTTACCCCCAGTTTGGCGGCCAGCAGCTGGGTAAAGCGGCTGGCATCTTGGTGGGTGTAGTGCGTGGGGTGACGCTCGTCGGTGAACAGCGTGGGATTCGTCCACACCGGTTGACCATCGGCGCGCCAATAGATGTTGAGTGCCCAGCGCGGCAATTGCTCGCCGGGATACCACTTGCCCTGGCCAAAGTGCAAAAAGCCACCTTGGCCATATTCTTGGCGCAATGTGTGCACCAATTTGGTGGCAAAACCGCGTTTGGTGGGGCCTAGAGCATCGGTGTTCCATTCTGGTGCATCGCGGTCGCTGTCAGCTACAAAAGTGGGCTCACCACCCATGGTCAGGCGCACGTCACCGGCAAGCAACTCGGTGTCAACCGCCTCGCCCAGCGCCATGATGTCGGCCCATTGGTCTTCGGTGTAGGGCTTGGTCACACGGGGTGACTCGTACATGCGTGTCACCTGCATATGGTGGGCAAAGCTCACCTCGCATTTGTCAGAGCGGCCTTCAATGGGCGCAGCACCTGAGGGCTGGGGCGTGCAGGCCAGCGGAATATGCCCCTCGCCCGCCAGCAGGCCAGAAGTGGCATCCAGCCCGACCCAGCCTGCGCCGGGCAAATAGACCTCGCACCAAGCGTGCAGATCAGTAAAGTCCACTTCGGTGCCACTCGGGCCGTCAAGTGATTTCACGTCTGGTTTTAATTGAATCAAGTACCCCGACACAAAGCGCGCTGCCAGGCCGCAATGGCGCAGCAGGTTCACCATCAGCCACGCTGAATCACGGCAAGAGCCAGAGCCCAGCTTCAGTGTTTCTTCAGGCGTTTGCACGCCAGGCTCCATGCGGATGGTGTAGTTGATGGCTTCATGCACCGACTGGTTCAGGTCCACCAAAAAGATCACGCTGCGGCGTTTGCTGCGATCAATTTTGTCCAGGTAAGCCTGTACCAGCGGCGTGACAGGCTCAGGTATCAGGTAGGGGGCCAGCTCTTGCTTCAGGGCAGCCTCGTAGCTGAAGGGAAATTCTTCCGCAGCAGGCTCCAGAAAAAAGTCAAACGGGTTGTAGACCGCCATCTCCATGACCACATCGACGGTCACCTTGAATTCGCGCGTTTTCTCGGGAAACACCAGCCTTGCCTGGTAATTGGCAAACGGGTCTTGCTGCCAGTTGATGAAATGCACCGGCGGCTCGATCTTGAGCGAATACGAGATGATTTTGCTGCGGCAATGCGGGGCCGGGCGCAGGCGCACCACTTGCGGCCCCAGAGCGACCAGGCGGTCATAGCTGTAATGCGTGATGTGGTTCAGTGCGGCGTGGATGGACATGTGCGGTGTCTCAAAAAAATGGGTTCGTCAAAGCGTGGGTTGCTTGCTGCAAAGCAATGTTGATGCCATGATAAGAGCCAGGGTGATCGTGGTTAGTATTGGAACTTGCATTCATACCCGTACTGCTTCACCATGCCCCACCGTAACCCCCGCGCTTTACTGACCCCCGCCATGCACGGTGTGCTGGAGCGCATGGCACGTGCCGGGCAAGTGCCGTTGCACGCCCTGACACCGCAACAGGCGCGCGCCGCTTATGAGGTCAACGCCGGCGTGCTGGACGTGCCACCGGTGGCCTTGCAGCGGGTGGAAAGCTTCACCGTGCCCGCGCGTGACGGCTTTGAGGTGCCAGTGCGCTTGTATGCGCCTTCAACGCAGACATTGCCGGTGCTGGTGTACCTGCATGGCGGGGGCTTCACCATTGGGTCAATCGCCACGCACGACGTGTTGTGCCGCACGCTCAGTCACCTGGCGCAGTGCGCGGTGTTGTCGGTGGGCTACCGGCTGGCACCCGAACACCGTTTCCCGACCGCGTTTGAAGATGCCTGGGATGCCGTGCACTGGGTGCTGATGCACGGTGCAGCCCACCAACTTGACAGCACCCGCGTGGCCGTTGGCGGTGACAGTGCCGGGGGCACGCTGGCCGCCGCCTGTGCCTTGCAGGCGCGTGCGCTGGGCCTGAATTTGAAGCTGCAACTGCTGTTTTACCCCGGCACCACCGCCCATGCCGACACCCTGTCGCACCAAACTTTTGGCCATGGTTTTGTGCTGGAGGCGGCACACATTGATTACTTTTTTGATTTCTACATTCCCAACCGGCCAGACCGTGAAGATTGGCGTTTTGCCCCGTTGCTGGCCGCTGACGTGGAGGGCGTGACACCGGCCTGGTTCGGTCTGGCCGAATGCGATCCGCTGGTCGATGAGGGGTTGTTGTACGCCGACAAACTGCGCGCTGCCGGGGTGGTGGTTGACCTTGAAATCTACCGCGGTGTCACCCACGAGTTCATCAAAATGGGCCGGGCTGTGCCTGAGGCGCGCCGCGCCCATCTGGATGCCGCACGCGCCTTGCGCCTGGCGTTTGCGGTTTGAGTTGAACCTCTAAGGTTTCCAGGGTTTTTTCTGTGGGTATTAGGGTAAACCCTTATAATCGAAGCCTATCCACACGAAAGGGACGCACCATGTCCACCCTGATAAAGCTCATCCAAGCTTTCCTGCCCGGTTTTCAAACTCAAAAACAGTTGGACGAAGCCTATTTGGCTGCATCGGCCGATGTGTACGACCTGGAGCGACGCATGCGCGAGATTGACTCTGCCCGCGGCCATGCGCAAAACTTGGTTTTTGGCAACATGATGCGTTGAGGGCCACCATGACCACCCCCAACCCGGAATTGACCCAGGTCGTTGACAGCTTCAAACGCTCTGCCGCACTGGCACAGGCCCTGCCTTTTGACATGGCACGTGAGCAATACGCCAAGGCAGTTCAAGCCGGGTTGCTGCGCCGCTCCATGCTGGACTGGGCCAAGTTTGAGCAACAAATTCACCTGCTCGAGCAAATCGCACTCGGCCCACTGGCGCGCCGGGTATAAAGCCACCGACGGGGTTTGCGCCCTAAATATCGGCCAGCAGCGGGTAAGGTGCAGCCGACAAAGCCAGCAACGGGCCATCCACCTGGCCCAGGTGCACCGCACCGGCCTCAAACGCACTGATCTGCATCGACACAATCGCATCACAGCCGCCGCCCGGCGCGGCGGCAGCCTGCACCACCAGGCCACAGGGCTGGCTGGCATCGTCAGGTGCAAACAGTGCCTGTCCGGCTTGCATGGCAACCAAACCATGCGCCAGGTAGGCGCGGCGTTTGAGCGTGCCACGGAACTGGCTGCGCGCCACCACTTCTTGGCCCGGGTAGCAGCCTTTTTTGAAATTGACCCCGCCGACCGACTCGTAGTTGAGCATCTGTGGCACCAGGGCCTCAAAAATGGCCTGGCTCACGGTGGCAATGCCACTGCGCACCTCGCCCCAGGCCCAAAGTGCCTCGCTCAAAGGCGCGCCCGCAGGTGCAGCCGCATCCGCTGGGCACACATACAGGGCACGCGACACCCCTTCAGCGGGGTAGAGGGTGATCAAAGACGCAGCGTCAAAATCAGCCTTAGCCCATATAGAACCTAGGTTTGCTGCTGTATTTTTTGTAGCATCTTGTGCCGCCTGCCCAGCCAGCCCGTAGAGGCAGAAGTCGGCACTGGCATCGCTGAGCTTGACCTTGGCGCGCAGCACAAACATGCTCAAACGCTTCAGGGTCGCGGCCAGCAGATCGGCGCTGCAGATCAGCATGATGTCAGTCGGGCTGCGCTTGAAGCCGATGAAACTGGCCTGCAAGCGCCCTTTGGCATTGCAAAAACCGGCCAGACGCGCCTCTGATAAGCCCAATAATGAAAAATCGTTGGTCAATTGACCATGCAAGAATTTGGCGGCATCTTCGCCTTGGGCCCGGATCAGGCCACAGCGTGTCAGGCGGGCCACGCCCTGGAAGAGTTCAAGAGGTGAGTTCATGGCTGAATTATCATGTGCAGTCCTCTTTTGATAAGGCAGCAGGGTTGTGCGTAGATGGTTGATTGGCATCGTGGTGTTGGCGCTGGCCTTGGGTGGCTGGGCCGCGTGGTGGCTGAACCGGCCCCTGCGCCTGACCGGCCCCACCCTGGACTTGGTGGTGGAGCCCGGCACGCCACCGCGCGGCGTGGCCCAGGACGCGGTTGACAGCGGGGTGCAAACTGCGCCCGAGCTGCTTTATGCATGGTTTCGTGTCTCTGGCCAAGCGCGGCAAATCAAAGCTGGCAATTACGAGCTGCAAGCTGGTGTTACCCCACGCAGCCTGTTGGCCAAACTGACCCGGGGCGAGGAAGCGTTGCGGTCTGTCACCCTGGTGGAGGGGTGGAGCTTCAAGCAAGTCAGCTTGGCGCTTTCAAAAGCAGAGCACCTTACCCATGATACACAAGGGCTAGAGGCCAATTTGATTATGCAAAAGCTGGGCCTGCCCACGCGCCACCCCGAGGGCCGCTTTTACCCCGACACCTACACCTATGCCAAAGGCAGCAGTGACCTGCACCTGCTGCAGCGCGCGCAGCGTGCCATGGCGCAGCATTTGGAACAAGCCTGGAGCCAGCGTGCGGCCAACTCGCCGTTGAAGTCGCCAGACGAGTTGCTGACCCTGGCCAGCATCGTTGAAAAAGAAACCGGCCGCGCCGAAGACCGCCCGCTGGTGGCGGCGGTGTTCAACAACCGGCTCAGGTTAGGCATGTTGTTGCAAACGGACCCCACGGTGATCTACGGCTTGGGCGACAAATTTGACGGCAACCTGCGCCGGCGCGATTTGCTCACCGACACACCGTGGAACACCTACACCCGCGCTGGCTTGCCCGCCACGCCGATCGCCATGCCGGGCAAGGCCTCGCTGTGGGCGGCGGCGCGCCCGGCGCAGAGTCGCGCCCTGTATTTTGTGGCGCGCGGTGACGGCAGCAGCCAGTTCAGCGACACCCTGGACGCGCACAATCGGGCGGTCAACAAATACCAACGCGGCCAGTAAGCCATGACAACACCCGGACTTTTTATCTCCTTTGAAGGCATTGATGGTGCTGGCAAATCGACCCACATCGAAGCGCTGGCGCAGGTTTTTCGGGCCCAGGGTCGACGGGTTGCCCTGACCCGTGAACCCGGTGGTACGCCGCTGGCCGAGCAACTGCGCAGCCTGGTGTTGAACGCCCCCATGGATGCCATGACCGAAGCGTTACTGGTGTTTGCCGCGCGGCGTGACCACCTGCAGCAGGTGATTGAGCCGGCGCTGGCCAGAGGCGATGTGGTGCTGTGTGACCGTTTCACCGATGCCACTTTTGCCTACCAGGGCGGCGGGCGTGGATTTGACCTGAAGATACTATCTTTTTTGGAGCACATGGTGCAATCAACGCAAGGGCTAGAAGGTGATTTTCTTCGTCAACCTGATGTCACCCTCTGGTTTGACTTGGCCCCCGGCGTGGCGGCACAACGCCTGACGGGTGCGCGCGTGCCCGACAAGTTTGAGTCCCAGCCGGTGGAATTTTTTGCCCGTGTACGTGCCGGTTACCAGATGCGGTTGGCAGCCCAGCCGGCGCGCTTTGCCCGCATTGAAGCCGACCAGAGCCGCGACGCGGTGTGGCACGCGGTGCTGGCCACGCTACAGCAACGCGGCGTGTTGCAAGCCGGGGTGGTGGCATGAACCAAGCGGCCAGCGCCCCCGTGACCGCGCCCTGGATTGCGGCACAAACGCAGGCGCTGTTGGCGCAGCGTGGCCACGCCTGGTTGCTGGCCGGGCCGTCCGGTCTGGGGCAATACGAACTGGCTTTGGCGCTGGTGCGGGCCTGGTTGTGTGAACGCGCCACGCCGCAGGGGGCCTGCGGCGAATGCGGCAGTTGCCACGCCTTGGCGGTGCATGCGCATGCTGACCTGTGCGTGTTGATGCCCGAGACTGTGATGCTGGAACTGGGCTGGCCGTTACCAGAAAAGGCGCAGGACGAGATTGACAGCAAAAAGCGCAAACCGAGCAAAGAAATCCGGGTCGAAGCGATGCGCGATGCCGTTGAATTTGCCCAGCGCACCAGCGCCCGGGGTCGGGGTAAGGCAGTGCTGGTGTTCCCGGCCGAGCGCATGAACGTGTACACCGCCAATGCCCTGCTGAAAACCCTGGAAGAGCCTGCGGGTGACGTGAAGTTTGTACTGGCCACCGATGCCGCGCACCAGTTGCTGCCCACCATTCGCAGCCGTTGCCTGGGGCACACCATGGTCTGGCCGGATCAACCCAGTGCCATGCGCTGGCTGCAGGCGCAGGGCGTGCCTGAGCCACAAGCGCTGGTGATGCTGCGCGCGGCCGGTGGGCGGCCGCAAGACGCGTTGCAATTGGCTCCCGTCAGCGCCCTGTGGCCGCGTTTGCCGCGTGCGGTGCAAAGCGGCGATGTCAGCGTTTTCAAAGACTGGACACCAGCGCAGACGATCGATGCCCTGCACAAGCTGTGCCACGACCTGCTGGCGCAGCACAGCGGCGCTGCACCGCGTTTTTTTGCCACGGCTGACTTGCCCAAAGCGGGGACTTGGCAGAGCTTGACGGCCTGGTCCAAAGCCCTGGCGCAGGCCATGAAAACGGCTGAGCACCCGTTCAATGCCGGGTTGATGCAGGAAGCCCTGGTGAGCCAGGCGCAATTGGCTCTAAACTCGAAAGCATGACAGACTCGTCCCTCAGCCCCGTCGAAAAACATGCCAATCGCTCAGGCGCACCGCGCCCGAGCGTGATTCAGCTGGCGATCAAGGAAAAATCAGCGCTGTATGCGGCCTATATTCCTGTGTTTGGCAGCGGCGGCATGTTCATCCCAACGCAGCGTGATTACCGCTTGGGGGATGCAATTTACGTGCTGATTTCGCTGCCAGACGACCCGCAACGCTACCCGGTGGCCGGCAAAGTGGCCTGGGTCACGCCCCCCAAAGCCAACCAAAACCGTACCCAGGGGGTTGGGGTGGTGTTTCCAGACGACGAAAAATCCCGCGCCTTGAAACTCAAAATTGAAGAAATTCTGGGTGCGCATTTGTCGTCCGAGCGAGTCACGCAAACCATTTAAAACCCGCGCCAACCGGCACGGTGTGCCCATTGCTGCA
Source organism: Rhodoferax sp. (assembly GCA_036170715.1). Classification (GTDB taxonomy): domain Bacteria; phylum Pseudomonadota; class Gammaproteobacteria; order Burkholderiales; family Burkholderiaceae_C; genus Rhodoferax. The sequence goes on from JAVHPS010000466.1 coordinate 23,354, forward strand.
ACATGTTCACCGATTCCCACTGCCATTTGAATGCCCCCGAACTCCTGGCCGACTTGCCCGCCATTCGGCAGGCCATGGCGCAGGCCAACGTGAGCCGTGCGCTGTGCATCAGTACCACGCTGGAAGAATTTGACAGGGTGCACCGGCTGGCACTTGACTTTGACAATTTCTGGGCCACCGTGGGTGTACACCCCGACACCGAGGGCGTGCGTGAGCCCGACGTGGCTGAGCTGGTGCGGCTGGGGTCGCTGCCACGGGTGGTGGGCGTGGGTGAAACCGGGCTGGACTACTACCGTCTCAACGGCCGCAGTGTGGCCGACATGGGCTGGCAACGGGCGCGCTTTCGCACCCACATCCGGGCCGCCCGGCAACTGGGCAAGCCGCTGGTGATCCACACCCGGCAGGCGGCGCAAGACACGCTGGACATTTTGCGGGACGAAGGTGAAGACGGTAGCCTTGGCAGTGCGGGTGGCGTGTTTCACTGCTTCAGCGAAGACGCGGCGGTGGCACAGCAAGCGCTTGAGCTTGGCTTTTACATTTCGTTTTCGGGCATTTTGACTTTCAAGAGTGCGCAAAGCTTGCGTGACGTGGCGGCTTTGGTACCGCTGGAGCGGTTGCTGATCGAAACCGACAGTCCCTACCTGGCTCCGGTGCCGCACCGTGGCAAAACCAACAACCCTTCGTATGTGCCGCTGGTGGCAGCGCAGCTGGCAGACATCAAACAGATACCCGTGGCAGAGATAGCCCGCGCCACCAACGCCAACTTTGACCGTTTGTTCAGTGGCGTGCGTGCCTGAGCCGTTGGGTGATGCCCTTATTACACCTTCGCTACGTCTTTGCCATGTCCCCCGTTCAGTGCATCAAAAAATTGTGTTGGGCTGCAGCCTTGCTGGCCGCCACGCTCGCCCAGGCGGGCTCTTTTGATGATTTCTTTGCGGCCGTCACGCAGGACGATGAGACCAAAGTGGTGACCCTGCTGCTGCGTGGGTTTGATGCCAACACGGTTGATGCGCAAGGCAACTCGGGCCTGTTGTTGGCCACCAAGTTGTCATCGGTCAAGGTGGCCACGGTGCTGCTCACCTTGTCCAATGCCAAAGCCGAGGCGCGCAACGCGGCAGATGAAAGCCCGTTGATGCTGGCGGCACTCAAAGGGGAACTCAAGCTGTGCACGTTGCTGATCAAAAAAGGAGCCGATGTCAACAAAACCGGCTGGGCTCCGTTGCACTATGCCGCCACCAATGGCCATGTCGAGGTGATGGCGTTGCTGCTGGAAGAGAATGCCTACATAGATGCCGCCTCGCCCAACGGCACGACGCCGCTGATGATGGCCGCGCACTACGGCACCGAGTCGGCCGTCAAGTTGCTGCTGGAGGCCGGGGCTGATCCGCTGCTCAAAAACGATCAGGGTTTGAGCGCCTTTGACTTTGCCAACCGGGCCAGCCGAACGGCTTCTGCGGCGATTATTTCGGCGTTTGTGCGCTCGCGTCAGCCCAAAGGCACTTGGTAACCCGTTTGCTTTTGTCTCAAGGTTGTGTGCGTTGCAGCTCTTCTTGCAGCGCCTGGGCCAGCTGCGGACCAAAGCGTTCAATTTCAGCCAGCGGCGCATAGCCATAGCCAATCACCAGCCCTTTCAGGTCACGGCGGCTGAGGCAGTAGTTTGAGAGTGGGCGCACCACCAGACCCTGTTGGCGTAGCCGTTGCGCCAGCGCCCGGTCGTCCAGGGTGTTGGGCAGGCGTAAGCACAGGTGCAGGCCCTGTTCGGCTCCGGTGATGCGTGCGTGCACCCCCAGACACGGCTGCAATGCTGCCAATAGGCATTGGCGGCGTTGGCTGTAACTTTGTCGAGCGCGGCGCAGGGCGCTGGCAAAGTGGCCCATGTCAATGAACTCGGCCAAGGCTGCCTGCACCGGCATTTGGCCCGGGCGGTTCAGGTCGTAATGGGCGCGCTTGAAGGCCGCCGCCAGGTTTTTGGGTACCACCATGTAGCCCAGCTTCAGGCCAGGGTAAAGCACTTTCGAAAACGACCCCAGGTAAATCACCTGGCCTTGCGTATCCAATCCAGCCAGGGATGAGATTGGTGGACCGCTGAAACGGAACTCGCTGTCGTAATCGTCTTCCAGCACCCAGGCCTGGTGGCGGCGCGCCAGCGTCAGCAACTGCTGGCGGCGCTCCAGTGACATCACGGCTCCGGTAGGGTACTGGTGTGACGGGGTGACGTAAATCAGCTTCGGGGGCGCAGTTTGGTCTGCGTCTTGCGGCGCAATGCCCTGGCTGTCCACCGCAATGCCGTGCAGGCGCAGGCCGGTGGCCATGAACGCTTTGACGGCACCCCAGTAGGCCGGATCTTCGAGCCAGACCGTGTCTTGCGGGTCGGCCAACAGTTGTGCGCACAGGCTCAGGGATTCTTGTGTGCCGCTAGTGACCACGACCTGGTCAATGTCCACCGGCACGCTGCGAAACACGCGCAGGTAGTCGGTGATGGCGCGGCGCAGAGGGCCGTAGCCACCGGCACTGCAGTAGTCCAGCATGTCGGGGTAGGTCATGCGCCAGTGCTTGTTTTGCAAGCGCTGCCACAGCGCCAGCGGAAAGGCGCTGAAGTCGGCAATACCGGGGGTAAAGGGCTGCACCTCGAGGTCGGCGGCACAAAACGTGTCGCTCAGTGCCTGGCCGCGCTGTGACAATTTTTCTGGTGCGGGGCAGGTGCGCAAGCCTTGTTTTTTGCTGGCTTGGGGCAGATTCTGGTTGACGTATGTACCGCTGCCGACCCGGCTGTCCAGATAGCCTTCAACCGACAACTGGTTCAGCGCCGCCACCACGGTGTTGCGCGACATGGCCAGGTCATGCATCAGGTCACGGCTGGACGGCAGGCGCTGGCCAGCCTGCAGTTTGCCGTTGAGAATGGTGTGGCGCAGGGCTTCGTAGAGCTGGCGGTGCAGCGGCAGCTTGCTGCGCGCCGCGAGCTGGTTCATTTCGGTCAGCAGAAGTTCAGATAGCATGGTGTCAGCTGGTGTCTAAATGGCACCTTGTGTTTGCCGGAAGTGGCTCCGATTGTGAACCAATTTCACCCCCACAATGGGCCATGAGCAAACCGGGTGGGGCGACACAGCCTGATGTCCTTGTTTGATCTGGAGCACAACATGAACGATAAAAAATCGATGACTTTCAACGACCTGGAACAATGGCTCAATGAGCACCGGGTGACCGAGGTAGAGTGTCTGGTACCTGACTTGACCGGGGTGGCCCGGGGCAAAATTTTGCCGCGTGCCAAGTTCACCGAGGACCGTGGCATGCGCTTGCCGCAGGCCATTGTGGCCATGGGGGTGACCGGTGAGTTTCCTGAGAGTGGGCCGTATTACGACGTGATCGACCCCACCGACAAAGACATGCAGTTGCGCCCCGACCCGAACACGGTGCGCATTGTGCCCTGGGCCACCGACCCCACCGCGCAGGTGATTCATGACTGCTTTGACCACCAGGGCAATTTGGTACCGTTTGCACCGCGCACGGTGTTGCGCCGGGTGTGTGATTTGTATGCGGCCGAAGGTCTGCAACCGATCGTGGCCCCTGAGCTGGAGTTTTACCTGACGGCACGCAACACCGACCCCAACACGCTGCTCAAAGCCCCGATTGGTCGCAGCGGCCGCAGCGAGACCTCACGCCAGGCCTACAGCATTGATGCGGTGAATGAATTTGACCCGTTGTTTGAAGAAATTTACGATTTCTCAGACAAGATGGAACTCAACGTTGACACCTTGATTCACGAGGTTGGTGCCGGGCAGATGGAAATCAATTTCTTTCATGCCGAACCGTTGGGGCTGGCCGATGAAGTGTTCTTTTTCAAGCGCACGGTGCGTGAGTCTGCGTTGCGTCACGACATGTATGCCACCTTCATGGCCAAGCCGATTGCTGGCGAGCCAGGCAGTGCCATGCACGTGCACCAGAGTTTGCTGGAGGTGGCCTCGGGCAAAAATGTGTTCAGCAACCCCGACGGCACGCCGTCCGAGATGTTCATGCATTACATCGGTGGCTTGCAGCGCTACATTCCGGCGGCCATGGTGCTGGTGGCTCCGTATGTCAACAGCTACCGTCGCCTGAGCCGCAACACGGCCGCACCCATCAACATCGAGTGGGGTTACGACAACCGCACCGTGGGGATTCGTTCGCCCATTTCAAGTCCGGCGGCGCGGCGGGTCGAAAACCGCGTCATTGGAGCCGATGCCAACCCCTATGTGGCCATGGCGATGACGCTGGCCTGTGGCTACCTGGGCATCAAAAACAAGATCAAACCCAAACCCGAAATGAAGGGCGATGCCTATTTGTCGCCCTATGCCTTGCCGCGCAGTTTGGGTGAGGCGCTGGACTGGTTGCGCCGCGAGTCCGACCTGCACGAGGTGCTGGGCAAGGAATTCATCACCGTCTATTCCGAAATCAAAGAACTGGAGTTTGACGAATTCATGAAAGTGATATCGCCCTGGGAACGGGAACATTTGCTATTACATGTATAGCATTATACCGATAATATAAAAGGGCTATAGCTCTATTTATCTTGTAAAAGGATCAAGCTCATGAACGCTGCTGTTGCTAGCCACCCGCTCACCACCCAAGCCATTCAGGCGCTCGACAGTGCCCATTTCATCCACCCGTTCACCGACCACGCGGATCTGGCCACGCGCGGGGCGCGGGTGATCGTCAAGGCCGACGACATTTACGTCTGGGACTCAGAAGGCAAAAAAATGCTCGATGCCATGAGCGGCCTGTGGTGCGTCAACGCCGGCTACGGGCGCAAGGAACTGGCCCAGGCAGCCTATGACCAAATGCTGACGCTGCCGTTTTACAACAGCTTCTTTCAAACCACCAACGTGCCCGCGGTCAAGCTGGCGGCCAAGCTGGCAGGGCTGGCACCCAAGGTGGACGGACGCAGTTTTGAACACGTGTTTTATTCCAGCAGTGGCTCTGAGAGCAACGACTCCAACGTGCGCATGGTGCGCCGCTACTGGGATCTGCTGGGCCAGCCGCAGCGCAAGGTCATCATCAGCCGCCACAACGCTTACCACGGCAGCACCATGGCCGGAGCCTCGTTGGGCGGCATGAGCGGCATGCACGCGCAGGGTGATTTGCCCATTCCGAACATCAAGCACATTGGGCAGCCGTACTACTTTGAAAACGGCAAGCCGGGTGAGACAGCAAATGCATTTGGGCTGCGTGCAGCTGGTTGGCTTGAAGAAGAAATTCTGGCGATCGGGGCCGACAAAGTGGCCGCGTTCATTGCCGAGCCGATCCAGGGCGCAGGCGGTGTCATCATTCCACCGGCCACCTACTGGCCAGAGATTCAGCGCATTGTGGACAAATACGGCATTTTGCTCATCAGCGACGAGGTGATTTGCGCCTTTGGCCGCCTGGGGCACTGGTTTGCTTATGAAAAATTTGGCTACAAACCCGATCTGGTGACTTTTGCCAAGGCCGTCACCAGTGGCTACATCCCGCTGGGCGGTGTGCTGGTGGGCGACCGCGTGGCCAAGGTGTTGATTGACAAGGGCGGCGAGTTCAACCACGGCTACACCTACAGTGGTCACCCGGTGGCGTGCGCTGTGGCGCTGGCCAACCTGGAGATCATGGAGCGTGAACAGCTGCCGCAGCGCGTGCATGACGACATTGGCCCCTATCTGGCCAAAGGCTTCGAGAAAATCGCCCAGCATCCCCTGGTGGGCATCGCCGAAACCTGCGGCTTTACCGCCGGTTTGGTGTTGGTCAAAAACAAGGCCACGCAAGAACGGTTTGCCGAGCATCTGGGTGTGGGCATGGTGTGCCGGGGCCATTGTTTTGGCAACGGTCTGATCATGCGCGCCGTGGGAGACCGCATGATCATTGCGCCGCCTTTGACCATGACACATGCCCAAATTGACGAAATGCTGGCGCTAATCGGGCATTGTCTGGACTTGACGCAGCAGGATTTGCACCAAAAAGGTTTGTTTTGAGTGTATGTACCCATGTGGCGTAGGCGCATTTTTTGCTAATCTCTGTACTGCTAGTTTTCACACGTGTTCTTTCTAATTTGTTTTTTTAAACGGAGTGTTGTCATGATGAAAAAGTACCTTTGGTCATTTGCACTGTCAGCGGTCGTGCTGGCCGGTTGCGGCAAAAAAGAGGCGCCGCCTGCGCCAGTGGCAGCACCCGCACCGGTGGTCAGCGCACCAGCGCCTGCACCGACTGAAGAAAAAGTGCTCAACATCTACAACTGGCCCGACTACGTGCCTGCGGGCATGATTGCTGCGTTTGAAAAAGAATCCGGTATCAAGGTCAATTACGACACCTTCGAGACCAACGAAGCGCTGCACGCCAAGCTGGTGGCGGGCAACACCGGTTATGACATCGTGGTGCCGGGTAGTGTGTTTGCCAAACCGCAAATTGAAGGCGGCATGTTCCAGCCGCTGGACAAGGCCAAGATCAAAAACCTGGCCAACCTGGATGCGCCCATCATGGCCACGCTGGCCAAAAACACCGACCCCGACAACAAGCATTTGGTGCCGTGGGCCTGGGGCTTTACCACTGTGGGCATCAACAAGACCAAAGTGACCAAAGCGCTGGGCAAACTGCCCATGCCCGAGAACGCCTGGGACCTGGTGTTCAAACCCGAATACACCTCCAAACTGAAATCTTGCGGCATTGCCTATCTGGACTCACCCACCGAGATTATCCCGGTGGCGCTGCACTACATCGGCAAAGATGCTTACTCCAACGACCCCGCCGACTACAAACTGGCTGCTGACATGTTGGCCAAAGTGCGCAAAGACGTGCGCATCTTCAGCTCGACCATGATTGACGACGTGGCCGGCGGCAAAGCCTGTGTGGCCATTGGCTGGTCGGGTGACATCAACCAGGCGGCGCTGCGTGCCACCGAGAACAAGTCCAAAGACGTGATTGAATCTTTGCTGCCGTCAACCGGCGCCCTGATCTTTTTTGACACCATGGCCATTACCAAAGATGCCAAGCACCCCAACAATGCCGCCGCCTTCATTGACTTTTACCTGCGCCCTGAAAACGCAGCGGCCATGGCCAATGAAATGGGCTACCCCACGGCCAACAAGGCCGCCATGGACAAAATCAAACCTGAAATTGCCGGCAACAAGTCCATTTTTGTCGAAGCCGATTACATGACCAAGATGATCCCGCCGTCGAGCTTCACCAACGAAGCCCGTGAAGCCATGGCCACGGCCTACAACGGCTTCAAAAAAGGTAAATAAAGCCGCGTCTTGTGCACGCAAAAGGGCTGTTTGTACCGCAAGGTTGAGCAGCCCTTTTTTATCGCTTGAATGTTCAAAACAGAGACCCGCGCATGGCTGAATCACTGTCCAAAGAAAAATATCTGGTGACTGAAAAACTGGTCAAACGCTTTGACGAAGCGGTGGCCGTTGATGAAGTCAACCTGGCCATCAAGCAAGGCGAAATTTTTGCGTTGCTGGGCAGCTCCGGTTGCGGCAAGTCCACTTTGTTGCGCATGTTGGCCGGGTTTGAGCAGCCAACATCGGGGCGCATTTTGCTCAGTGGGCAGGATGTGGCCAAACTCGCACCGTATGAGCGTCCGTTCAACATGATGTTTCAGAGTTATGCCTTGTTTCCGCACCTGGATATTTGGGAAAACGTGGCCTTTGGCCTCAAGCGCGAAGGCTGCCCCAAGCACGAGCTGCAAACCCGTGTGGGTCAGATGCTTGATTTGGTGCAGCTCACCCCTTATGCCAAGCGCAAGCCGCACCAGCTCTCGGGGGGGCAACAGCAGCGTGTGGCGCTGGCCCGCAGTCTGGCCAAAAAGCCCAAGGTGTTGTTGCTGGACGAGCCGTTGGGGGCGCTAGACAAAAAGTTGCGTGAGCAAACCCAGTTTGAACTGGTCAATATCATTGAAAAAGTCGGTGTGACCTGTGTCATGGTGACGCACGACCAAGAAGAGGCCATGACCATGGCCAGCCGCATTGCTGTGATGAGCAAGGGGCGGGTGTTGCAAGTGGGTTCGCCGGAAGAGGTGTATGAGCACCCGGCAAACCGGTTTGTGGCCGACTTCATTGGCAATGTGAACCTGTTTGACGGCAAGATCAGCGTCGACGAGAACGACCACTGTGCCGTGCAAACTGCCATTGGCGAGGTGCAGGTGGGGCATGGTGTGAGCGGTGCGCTGCACATGCCCGCGGCTATTGCGGTGCGACCCGAAAAAATAGAAATCAACAAGCTGCGTCCCGCGGTGACCCATAACCTGTTCACTGGGCGTGTGAAAGAAATAGCCTACTTTGGCTCGTACAACACCTACATCGTCAAAGCCAGCGACGGCACCCAGGTGAAGATCACCGAGGCCAACACCTCGCGCCACGAGCTCTCTGACATCACTTGGGATGATCAAGTGTTTTTTTGGTGGGACGACCGTGCCGGCATTGTGCTGCGCGATTGATTTGGCATGTCAGCCAGACCAGACCCTGTTAACCCCCGCGAGGACTCAGTTATGGCCCTGACCGTTTCGCTGCCTGGCAAGCGCTTTGTGATTGGTGTGCCCTACACCTGGCTGGTGCTGTTTTTTCTGCTGCCTTTTTTGATTTTGCTGTACATCAGCTTTGTCGACATGGGCAACGATATCTCGCCGTTTAAACCGATTTGGGACTCCAGCACCGGCCTGCTCAAGCTCAAGTACGAAAACTACTGGTCGATCTTTCGCGCGGGTGAAGAAGGCGCGTTGTTCCAGACTATTTACATCGAGGCCTATGTGCGCTCGCTCTGGTACGCGTTGTGCACCGCGTTGCTGTGCTTGGCTGTTGGATATCCGTTTTCTTACTTCATTGCGCGCTCCAGTCCCAGCGTGCGCCCGGCGCTGCTGATGATGGTGATGCTGCCATTTTGGACCTCGTTTTTGTTGCGTGTCTATGCCTGGAAAGGCATTCTGGCCGACCAGGGTGTGGTCAACCAGGTGCTGCTGGCGTTGGGCATCATTCAGGAACCGATCCAGATGCTGTACACCAATGTGTCGATGCTGGTCGGCATGACTTATGTCTACCTGCCGTTCATGGTGTTGCCGTTGTATGCCAACCTGGTCAAGATGGACTTCAGGCTGCTGGAAGCCGCCCATGACCTGGGCGCGTCGCCGTTCAAGGCCTTTTGGCTGGTGACCGTGCCGCTGTCGAAGGCCGGCATCGTTGCCGGTTTCATGCTGGTGTTTATTCCGGCGGTGGGTGAATTTGTGATTCCATCGCTGCTGGGCGGGCCGGAGAACATCATGATCGGCCGGGTGGTGTGGGACGAAATGTTCACCAGCAACAACTGGCCGCGCGCCACTGCGCTGGCGGTGGTGATGATCGGGCTGATTGTGGTGCCCTTGGCCATTTATTACCACTACACCGCTGGCCCGGCCGAGCCCAAGTCATGAGGGTCAAGACATGAAGAACTTTGTATACCGCTACTTTGGCCGGGGCTGGCTGGGGCTGACTTATTTGTTTTTGTATGTGCCACTGCTGTTCATGGTGGTGTTTTCGTTCAACAGCACACGGCAAGATGCGGTGTTTACCGGGTTTTCGCTGCGCTGGTACGAGGCGCTGATGCGTGACACCAAAATCGTCGATGGCTTCTGGCTGTCGGTCAAGGTGGCCACCGCATCGGGCATTGCTTCTGCTGTGTTGGCCACTTTTGCGGCGTTTGTGCTGGTGCGTTACCGTCGGTTTGTCGGTCGCACCTTGTTCTCGGGCATGGTCAATGCACCGCTGGTGATGCCAGAGGTGGTGATCGGCCTGTCGCTGTTGTTGCTGATGGTGGGGGTGCAAAACGCCTTTGGTTGGCCGCAGCGTGGCATGTTGACCATTGTGCTCGGGCACACACTGTTAGGCATGGCTTACGGCATGGTGGTGGTGCAGTCGCGCCTGCTGGAGATGAACCATGCCATTGAAGAAGCGGCCATGGATCTGGGGGCCAAGCCGCTGCAGGTGTTTTTTCTGGTGACGTTACCAAACATCGTGCAGGCCGTGGGGGCCGCCTACTTGCTGGCGTTTACCTTGTCGTTTGACGATGTGGTAATTGCCGAATTTTTGTCTGGACCCGGCGTTAACACCTTGCCACAGGTGATTTTTGGCTATGCCCGGCGCGGCATCAATCCGACGATTTACGCGGCGGCAACGTTGTTGATCATCGCCGTGACGCTGGTGGTAATGAGCTACAGCGTTTGGGTGGCCCGCCAGACCCGCAAGCGCGAGCGCGAGATGGCGGCAGCCGTGCGCGCTGAAATGGTGGCCTTGCAGGCACACTGAGCTTACAAGTGTTTTAGCACGCTAGCCCTTTATTTAACTCGGTTAGAAGCTATGTATTTTGATTCAAGGAAACCGCATGATAAATCCAGCATATGACGGCCGGGCGTTCATCAATGGCCAGCGTGTGGCCGCCGCACAAGGGCAAACCTTTGACTGCATTTCCCCCGTGGATGGCCGTGTGCTGGCCCAGGTGGCACGGGGTACACAGGCTGACATTGACGCGGCGGTGGCAGCGGGGCGGGCCGCGTTTGAAGACCAACGCTGGTGCGGCATGGCACCGGCGGCGCGCAAACGCATCATGATCCAGTTTGCCGACCAGTTGCTCAGCCATGCCGATGAACTGGCATTGATGGAAACGCTGGACATGGGCAAACCGATTCAGTACGCGCGCAGCGTGGATGTCAACAGTGCGGCCAATTGCATCCGCTGGTACGGTGAAGCGGTGGACAAGATTTACGATGAAATTGCCCCTACCGCACGCACCGCGTTGGCGCTTATCACGCGTGAGCCCATGGGCGTGGTCGGGGTGATCGTGCCCTGGAATTACCCCATGATCATGGCCGCCTGGAAGATTGCACCGGCGCTGACCGCAGGCAACTCGGTGGTGTTGAAACCGAGCGAAAAATCGCCCCTGACGGCGCTGAGGTTGGCCGAACTGGCGCTGGAGGCCGGCATTCCGCCGGGCGTGTTCAACGTAGTGCCTGGTTTTGGCCCGGAAGCGGGCAGTCCGCTGGCGCTGCACATGGACGTGGATTGCATTGCCTTCACCGGTTCCACCCGGGTGGGCAAGCAGATTCACGTGATGGCTGGGCAAAGTAACCTGAAACGGGCCTGGACTGAGCTGGGTGGCAAATCGCCCAACATTGTGTTTGCCGATTGTCCAGATATTGACCGTGCGGTGGCGGCATCGGTGGGTAGCATCTTCTTCAACCAAGGCGAAAGCTGCAATGCGCCGTCGCGTCTGTTTGTTGAGGCCAGCATTCGTGACGCGTTTCTGGAGCGCGCCGTGGCCATGGTGCCGGGCTATGCGCCGGGCAATCCGCTGGACAAGGCCACGGTGATGGGGGCCATTGTTGACCAGGTGCAATTGAACAACGTCATGCGTTATATCGACCTGGGGCAAAAGGAAGGGGCTGCGTTGTTGGCCGGTGGTCAGCAAGTGGCTCCTGTGGCCGGGGGGTGTTATGTGCAACCCACCATTTTTGCCGGGGTCACGCCTGACATGACGATTGCCCGTGAAGAGATTTTTGGCCCGGTACTGTCGGTGTTGTCGTTCACCGATGTGGCCGATGTGGTGCGTCAGGCCAATGCCAGCGTGTATGGCTTGCAGGCGGCGGTGTGGACGCGTGACATCAACAAGGCGCACGGTGTGGCGCGTGCGTTGCGGGCCGGTACGGTGCACATCAATCAGTACGACGAGGACGACATCACCGTGCCCTTTGGCGGCTATAAGCAAAGCGGTGTGGGGCGCGACAAATCGTTGCATGCGTTTGACAAGTACACCGAAACCAAAACCACCTGGATTCGCATCGACTCCCCGGTTTGAGTCAGGTTGATGCCTTGATTTTGCATGGCAAAAAATACTTTTCATATTGCAAAATATAATGTGAAGTGACTGCGCAATCGGATTTCAAAAGGTGCATTATGTTTTTCGTATAGTAAAATTACAGCAATAAGTCATTGATTTGTATGAAATAAAAAAATGTCTTGTATAAGACATAAGATTAAAATTTAGTCTTCTATAAGACATAAAATTAAAGCCATGGCATCGCAGGCAATTGGCCACAGATGTTCAAGTTTTCATCAACTCAGGAGTGATCTCATGGCACAAACCCTTACTGAACAATTGAGCCGCGAACAGCAAATCGCCGCCCTCGAAAAAGACTGGGCTACCAACCCACGCTGGAAAGGCATCAAGCGCGGTTACAGCGCCGCCGACGTGGTGCGTCTGCGTGGCTCGTTCCCCATCGAGCACACCCTGGCACGCCGTGGTGCTGAAAAGCTGTGGGATTTGTTGCACACTGAAGACTACGTCAACTGCCTGGGTGCGTTGACCGGTGGTCAGGCCATGCAGCAAGTCAAGGCCGGCGTGAAGGCCATTTATTTGTCCGGCTGGCAAGTGGCTGCGGACAACAACACTTCCATGTCGATGTACCCCGACCAATCGCTGTACGCTGTGAGCTCGGTACCGACCGTGGTGGAACGCATCAACAACACCTTCCGCCGTGCCGATGAAATTCAACACTCTAAGGGTGTGGATGCAGGTGACAAGGGCTACATCGACATGTTCGCCCCGATCGTGGCCGATGCCGAAGCCGGTTTCGGCGGTGTGCTGAACGGCTTTGAATTGATGAAGGCGATGATCAAAGCCGGTGCAGCGGGGGTGCACTGGGAAGACCAACTGGCTTCGGTCAAAAAATGCGGTCACATGGGCGGCAAAGTGCTGGTGCCTACCGCTGAAGCCATTCAAAAACTCGTTGCCGCCCGCATGGCCGCTGACGTGTGCGGTGTGCCCACCTTGGTGATTGCCCGTACCGACGCTGAAGCTGCTGACCTGTTGACCAGCGACTACGATGCCAACGACAAACCGTTCCTGACTGGCGAACGCACGGCAGAAGGTTTCTACAAATCACGCAAAGGTCTGGATCAAGCCATCAGCCGCGCCGTGGCCTATGCCGATTACGCCGACCTGGTGTGGTGCGAAACCGGTACCCCTGATCTGGAATTCGCCCGTAAATTTGCTGAAGCCGTGCGTGCCAAACACCCTGGCAAATTGCTGGCCTACAACTGCAGCCCGTCTTTCAACTGGAAGAAAAACCTGGACGATGCGACCATTGCCAAGTTCCAGCGCGAACTCGGTGCCATGGGCTACAAGTACCAGTTCATCACGCTGGCTGGCATCCACTCGATGTGGTTCAACATGTTCGACTTGGCGCAAGACTATGTCAAACGCGGCATGTCGGCTTACGTGGAGCGTGTGCAAGAGCCTGAATTTGCCGCACGTGATCGTGGCTACACTTTTGTGTCGCACCAGCAAGAAGTGGGCACAGGTTACTTTGACGAAGTGACCACTGTCATTCAAGGTGGCAAGTCCAGCGTCACGGCGCTGACCGGTTCGACTGAAGAAGCACAGTTCCATTAAAAGAAGTTCCCGAGGAGTCAGAGGCTGGCGCGCCCGCAAAGGTGCGGCCAGCTTTTTTTTGCGACTTTGCCTACCACCGCACCACTGAAACTTGTGGCATACCGGGTAAGGTAAACTAGAAGGCAAGTTCAACCTCATCAAGAGCGAGAAAGGCAGTCTGGTTATGACACCGCGAACGACATGGCCAACATTTATATGCAAATAAGGCCGTAGCCCGCGCGCCTCTTGCGTATGCAGCTACAAAAATAATAGTAAAAGCGCGGACAATTCCGCGCTTTTTTCTTTTCAGACGCTTCTTTTTTCGAAATACATCATGGTTCAAATCACACTTCCAGACGGCTCGCAACGCGACTTTGCATCTTCTGTCACCGTTGCGGAGGTGGCTGCATCGATTGGCGCTGGCCTGGCCAAGGCGGCTTTGGCCGGCAAGGTGGACGGCAAAGTGGTGGACACCAGCTTTGTCATCGACAAGGCCAGCACGGTGGCCATCGTGACCGCCAAGGATGCTGATGGGCTGGAAGTCATTCGCCACTCCACCGCCCACTTGCTGGCGTATGCCGTCAAGCAGCTGTTTCCCAAAGCGCAGGTCACCATTGGGCCGGTGATTGAAAATGGTTTTTTTTACGACTTCTCGTTTGAACGCCCGTTTACCCTGGACGATCTGGCGGCCATCGAAAAGCGCATGACCGAATTGGCCGTCAAAGACGAACCGGTGCTGCGCCGGGTGCTGCCACGCGATGAAGCCGTGGCGTATTTCAAAGGGCTGGGCGAACACTACAAGGCTGAGATCATTGGCAGCATTCCTGCGGGTGAAGATGTCAGCCTGTACCGTGAGGGCTCTTTTGAAGATTTGTGTCGTGGCCCGCACGTGCCCAGTACTGGCAAACTCAAGCACTTCAAGCTGATGAAGGTGGCCGGTGCCTACTGGCGCGGCGACCATCGCAACGAGATGCTGCAACGCATCTACGGCACCGCCTGGGCTACAAAGGAAGAGCTGGCGCAGCACCTGAAGATGCTTGAAGAAGCCGAAAAGCGCGACCACCGCAAACTGGGGCGCGAATTGGATCTGTTCCACATCGATGAATACTCACCAGGCACGGTGTTCTGGCATCCCAAAGGCTGGATGTTGTGGCAGCAGGTGGAGCAGTACATGCGCCAGGTTTACCGCGACAACGGCTACCAGGAAGTCAAAGGCCCGCAAATTCTGGACAAGGGGCTGTGGGAAAAGACCGGGCATTGGGACAAGTACCGCGAAAACATGTTTACCACCGAATCGGAAAAGCGCGACTACGCCTTGAAACCCATGAACTGCCCGGGCCACATCCTGATCTTCAAGCAGGGCATCAAGAGCTACCGTGACTTGCCGCTGCGCTTAGGTGAATTCGGTCAATGCCACCGCAACGAGCCCACTGGCGGCCTGCACGGCATCATGCGCGTGCGCGCCTTCACGCAGGACGATGGCCATATTTTTTGCACCGAAGATCAAATTCAATCTGAAGTGGTGGCGTTCACCACGCTGCTGCAAAAGGTGTACCGGGACTTTGGTTTTACCAACATCATCTACAAGTTGTCGACCCGGCCAGAGCAGCGCATTGGCACCGAAGAGAGTTGGGATCGGGCCGAAAATGCACTGGCTGCGGGCTTGCGCGCGTCGGGCTGTGATTTTGAATACTTGCCAGGGGAGGGCGCTTTTTACGGCCCCAAGATTGAGTACACCCTGAAGGACGCCATTGGCCGTCCGTGGCAATGTGGCACGATTCAGGTTGACCCCAATTTGCCTGAACGCCTGGAGGCGGAATATGTGGGTGAAGACGGTGCACGCCATCGCCCCATCATGCTGCACCGGGCCATCGTTGGCAGTCTGGAGCGTTTCATTGGCATTTTGATCGAAGAAACCGCTGGAGCCTTGCCCAGCTGGCTGGCACCGGTGCAGGTGAAAGTGCTCAACATCACCGACGCACAGGCCGAATACGCCAAGAATGTCGCTAAAACGTTGCAAAATCAAGGGTTTAGAGTGGAACTAGACCTTCGTAACGAAAAAATTACGTATAAAATACGCGAGCATTCAATGCAAAAAGTGCCGTATTTGGTCGTGATTGGCGACAAAGAGATGGCATCTGGTGCTGTTGCGGTGCGCGCCCGGGGTGGTCAAGACCTTGGAGTCATGTCGGTTGACGAGTTTGCCAAAACGCTCTCAGCTGATGTTTCCCGAAAATCAAACGTTTGATTTTTTGACTTCGCTTCATGTGCGTTGCGTTATGCAGTTAAGCCACTTTAAGTGGCAGTTTTTGTGAAGGATTGAGTCATCGCTACCGAATATCGTGATCGCCGTCAACGCGAAGAACGCAAACACCGGTTAAACCGGGAAATCATGGTGCCAGAGGTTCGCCTCTCTGGTGTGGAAAACGAGCCCCTGGGTGTAGTCAGTATCAATGATGCACTGCGCATGGCGGGTGAGTTAGATGTGGATTTGGTGGAGATTGCGGCCACCGCCATACCGCCCGTTTGTCGGCTGATGGATTACGGGAAGTTCAAGTACCAAGAGCAGAAAAAAGCGGCTGAGGCCAAGGCCAAGCAAACTGTGATCGACATCAAAGAGATCAAGTTTCGCCCTGGTACCGATGACGGTGACTACAACATCAAAATGCGCAATATCAAGCGCTTTTTGTTGGAGGGTGACAAGTGCAAGATCACGCTGCGATTTCGCGGCCGTGAAATCACGCACCAAGATTTGGGCATGGCGTTGCTCAATCGCATTCGCGACGAATTGGGTGATCTGATCGTGATCGAGCAGTTTCCCAAGTTGGAAGGTCGCCAGATGATCATGATGATTGCACCGGGTCGTAAAAAGCCGGCTGCAGTTAAACCGGCAGTTGCTGAAAGCTCAGCAGCGGCCTGAAAGTTTGGGGGTGTTGCCGTTTCGGTGGCACACCTGAAGCGTGACAGGGTTAAGCCTGTCATATCAAGTGGCTCGGGGCCATCAAGGCTGCAAATTGCTTGCAGACGCCTCACGAGCACAATGAAAAAGGAGCATGAGAATGCCCAAAATGAAGACCAAAAGCGCGGCGAAGAAACGCTTCCGCGTCCGTCCAGGTGGTACCGTCAAGCGCGGTCAAGCCTTCAAACGTCACATTCTGACCAAGAAGACCACCAAAAATAAACGCCATTTGCGTGGTGCAACTGCTGTTCATGAGACCGACATGGGTCGCATGGCACAGATGCTGCCTTGCCGTGGTCTTTGATTAACGACGAACAAGGAGTATTTGAATGCCTCGCGTCAAACGTGGTGTAACGGCTCACGCCCGCCATAAAAAAGTTCTGGCCCTTGCAAAAGGTTTCCGTGGTCGCCGCGGTAATGTGTATCGGGTAGCCAAAGAAGCTGTCATGAAGGCAGGGCAATACGCCTACCGTGACCGCCGTGCCAAAAAACGTGTGTTCCGTCAGTTGTGGATTGCCCGTATCAATGCCGCTGCGCGTCAGTGCGGCATGACCTACAGCCAATTTGCCAACGGTCTGAAGAAAGCCTGTATTGAGATTGACCGCAAGGTCTTGAGCGATATTGCGATCCACGACATGGCAGCGTTCGCTGGTATCGTGCAACAAGTCAAGGCCAAACTGGCTGCTTGAGTTGGGTTGGTAGCTATTTAATTTATAGCTACCTATGCAATATTGATAAGGGCTAGAGCTTGAAAAAGCACTAGCCCTTTTTCCTTGGATTGAAGCCTTCAAGAGAATTTATGAACGACTTGACAACGGTGGTCGACAACGCCCGCACAGCGTTTGAGCAGGCCCAGACCCCAGCCGATCTGGAAAACAGCAAAGCCCTTTTCTTGGGCAAGTCCGGCCGCATCACCGAGTTGATGAAGAGCTTGGCGGCTTTGCCGGTTGAAGAAAAAAAGTCACGCGGCGCGGCCATTAATTTGGTTAAACAAGGCGTTGAAGCGGCTCTGAATGCCCGCCGCCAGGCGCTGGCTGAGCGTGAATTGCAGGCACAGCTGCAAGCCGAGGCGCTGGATGTGACCCTGCCGGGTCGTCAGCGCGGCACGGGTGGCTTGCACCCGGTGTCGTTGACACTGGAACGCATCGAGGCCATTTTTGGTTCCATGGGTTTTGAGGTGGCACAAGGCCCTGAGATCGAATCCGACTGGTTCAACTTCACGGCCTTGAACACGCCCGAAGACCACCCGGCACGCTCCATGCACGACACTTTTTATGTCGAAGGTGGCAGCGAACACGCGCCCAATTTGTTGCGCACCCATACCAGCCCGATGCAGATTCGCCATGCCGTGCAGCACGTGAAAAAACACCGTGCTGCGGTCGATGCGACGGGGTCACAAGCGGCACTGTTTGCTGGGGCTATGCCCGAAATTCGCGTCATCGCGCCGGGGCGCACCTACCGTGTGGACAGCGATGCCACCCATTCCCCCATGTTCCACCAGTGCGAAGGCCTGTGGGTGGGTGAAAACGTCAGCTTCAAGGATTTGAAGTATGTGTTCACCGATTTCTGTCGCACCTTTTTTGAAAACCCAGATTTGGTGCTGCGCTTTCGACCCAGCTTTTTCCCCTTCACGGAGCCCAGTGCCGAAATCGATATCCAGTTCCCCAGTGGCCCCTTGGCTGGGCGCTGGCTTGAAGTGGCCGGCAGCGGCCAGGTGCACCCCAACGTGATCCGCAACATGGGGCTCGACCCCGAGCGCTACATTGGCTTTGCGTTTGGCATGGGGCCCGATCGCCTCACCATGCTGCGCTACGGCGTGAATGACCTGCGGCTGTTTTTTGATGGCGACATCCGCTTCCTGGCGCAATTCAAATAGCCGCTTTGCACACGTCACAGAAACCGTGTTGCCCACTTGTCTGAACTGATGGATTGACCATGCAATTTCCTGAATCCTGGTTGCGCGAATTTTGCAACCCCACGTTAACCACTGCTGAACTCGCCGACACCTTGACCATGGCTGGTCTGGAAGTCGAAGAGCTGCAACCCGTAGCCCCGCCTTTTAGCCACATTGTGGTGGGTGAAATCCTGGAAGCTGTGCAGCATCCCAATGCAGACCGTCTGCGCGTGTGTCAGGTCAATGTGGGGCAGGCCGCACCGCTCACCATTGTCTGCGGTGCGCCCAATGCGCGTGCGGGCATCAAGGTGCCCTGTGCGCTGGTCGGGGCCGAGTTGCCGCCCGGTGAAGATGGCAAACCTTTTGGGATCAAGGTTGGTAAATTGCGTGGGGTGGAGAGTTTTGGCATGCTGTGCTCGGCCAATGAACTGAAACTCTCGCAAGACCATGGCGGACTGCTGGAGCTTGCCGCCGATGCCCAGGTGGGCCAAAACATTCGTCAACACCTGAACCTGGACGACACCCTGTTCACACTCAAGCTCACACCTAACCTGGCACATTGTCTGAGCGTCTATGGTGTGGCACGTGAGGTCTCGGCGTTGACCGGTGCGCCCTTGAAGTCACTGAAGTATCCGCAGGCAGCCAACCAGCTCACGCAGGTGTTGCCCGTCAAGGTCAGCGCGCCCGATTTGTGTGGCCGGTTTTCTGGTCGCGTGATTCGCGGGGTTAATCCCAAAGCCAAAACCCCGGTCTGGATGGTGGACAAGCTCGCGCGCTGTGGCCAACGCAGCGTCACGGCCTTGGTGGACATCTCCAACTACGTCATGTTCGAACTGGGGCGACCGACCCACATTTTTGACCTTGACAAAATCCAGGGTGGACTGGACGTGCGCTGGGGGCAACCCGGCGAACAACTTAAGCTGCTCAACGGCAACACCGTCACGGTGGATGAACAAGTGGGCGTGATTGCCGACGCGCACCAAGTTGAATCGCTGGCTGGCATCATGGGCGGCGATGCCACAGCGGTGTCGGATGACACCACCAACATTTATGTTGAGGCTGCCTTTTGGTGGCCCCGTGCAATTGCCGGGCGCTCACGCCGCTTCAATTTTTCAACCGATGCCGGACACCGGTTTGAACGCGGTGTGGATCCCGCACTGACGGTGGAGCACATTGAGCACATCACCCAATTGATTCTGGACATTTGCGGCACGCCTGCGACCCAATGCGGCCCGGTGGATGACCAGCAAGTAGCCATGCCTGCCAGCATCAAAGTACGGATGCGGGTGGCGCGCGCGGCCAAAGTGTTGGGTATGCCCCTGACCCAGGCGCAGTGTGTCAGCGCGTTGACCGGGTTGGGCTTGCCGGTGACAGAGCACGATGGCGTGGTGGAAGTTACCGCACCGAGTTTTCGCTTTGACCTGCAAATTGAAGAGGATCTGATCGAGGAAGTGGCGCGCATGATTGGCTTCCACAACTTGCCACAGACCCCGCCGCAGGCCCCCATCACGGCCAAGATTCGGCCAGAAAACCAACGCTCTGCTTTCGGGGTGCGTCGCAGCATGGCGAGTTTGGGCTACCAGGAAACCATTAACTTCAGTTTTGTAGAAGCACGTTGGGAGCAAGAATTGGCAGGCAACCTGCAACCGATCAAGCTGCTCAACCCGATTGCAAGCCAAATGAGCGTCATGCGCTCGTCTTTACTAGGGTCTTTGCTACAAGTTTTAAAGTTTAACCAAGATCGCAAAGCGGCGCGCGTGCGAGTTTTTGAGTTGGGTCGGGTCTTTTTGCGCGATGCGTCGGTGACCAGTACCGACACCACGGTGCAAGGATTTGACCAACCGATGCGACTGGCCGGCCTGGCCGTGGGTGGGGTGGATGAGCCGGAGTGGGGCTGCAAAGAGCGTGCGGTTGATTTTTTTGATGTCAAAGGTGATCTGCAGGCCTTGCTGGCACCGACTCCTTTGACCTTTGAGCCAGCCCAGCACCCGGCTCTGCATCCGGGGCGTTGTGCGCAGGTACTGTGCGCGGGCATGGCGGTTGGTGTGGTGGGTGAATTGCACCCCAAGTGGCGGCAGTCCTATGATTTGAACCAAGCGCCTATATTGTTTGAAATTGATCTGAATGCCGTGCTCAACCGTGCCGTGCCCAAGTTCAATGCTGTGCCCCGGTTTCAGGCGGTTGAACGCGACATTGCGGTGTTGGTGGATGAACGCATTACCCATGATGCCTTGATGCAAGCGATCTGGGCCGCACCGTGTGGCGGGGTGTTGTGTAACGCGGTGTTGTTTGACATTTACCGTCCCAAGGTTGTAGCTGCCGAGGGGACAGCCGCTGCTGCAAGCGGCAAGAGCATGGCGGTGCGCTTGACGCTTAATGCTGAAGACGCGGCGTTGACCGAAGCGCAAATTGAAGCTGCGGTGGCTGCTGTGGTGGCCACATTAGCGGCGCAAGTGGGTGCAGTGCAGCGTGCTTAATGCCTATTTTCAGTGACCTACAAAGGCGTTAGTCCAATGGATATCAATGTTGAATCTCTTGAAACTCCGGCCTTGACCAAGGCGCAGTTGGCTGATTTGCTGTTTGACCAAATCGGGCTGAGCAAACGTGAATCCAAAGACATGATTGATGCCTTTTTCAGCCTGATCGCCAGCAGTCTGGTGGATGGCAATGATGTCAAGGTTACTGGGTTTGGTAATTTTCAGATTCGTACCAAAGCCCCGCGTCCCGGTCGCAACCCGCGTACCGGTGAGGCGATTCCTATTGCTGCGCGCCGGGTGGTGACTTTTCATGCCAGTCAAAAGCTTAAAGAGCAGATTCAGAATCAAACGCTGGATAAAACCGCCGCGCTTTGACCTGATTCGGCACTGATTCCAGAGACACCCCCAATGCCTTGCGCGCCCGCAGATCTTGAACGCAGAGGACACGACGTGCTGCAGCAGTGGCAGTTGTGCAGCCAAGGTGCTGATTTTGAGCGCTTGGTTGAATTTGCCGTGTTGTTGTCGAGTTTTGCTGATTTTCTGGAACAACAAGGATGGTCTGGCTTGCTGCAAATGTCGAGGAACCTGGAAGCCCAGGTTCTTACAGCGTTCGACCAGGTGGCTTTGGGCGCAATACCATTGCCCCTGCTGACAGATATTTCCAGTCGGGTGCACGTGCTGGGCGCACGGGTGACCCAATTTGTTGCACGCAATGTGCAAACTACAGCGCAGCGTCGCCAGACTGAAGTCACGGATGTGGTGGCCAGTCTCAGTCCGGCAGCGCAGGTCTGGTTTGTGGCCGACACGGCACACCGGTGGCAGGCTTTGGTTACGCAACTCGGGTACTTTGGTATTCAAGGCCGTGTTTTTGATGTAGCCAGTCTCCCCATCGATGCGGCTGAACCAAGCCTTCTTTTGCTGGATGGTTGCAACGGGTCTGCGCAACAGGTGTGCGCGCAGATGCAGAGTTTGCGCGGGCGGTTTTCGGCCACCAAACTGATCGCTTATTTGGCGCAGGATGATTTCAATGGTTTCAAAGACATGCTGCGTGCCGGGGCCGACTATTGTTTTTCCGTTGAATCTTCACCCGCACTGGTGCTGGGCAAACTGATTGATTTGTGCAGCAATGCAACCGAACCGCCTTACCGGGTGTTGATCGTTGAAGATTCACCAACGGCCAGCAAATCGATTCAGCTTGCCATGGGTAAAGGGGGAATGTCGAGCTTTGCCGTGACTAATCCGGCGCAGGTACTCCAGGGCATGCGCCAGTTTGAGCCTGACCTGGTCCTGATGGACATGTACATGCCCGACTGCACCGGTGTCGAAGCCACGCGCATCATTCGCCAGCACGCAGAGTTTCTTTCAACACCCGTGGTCTACTTGTCGGGTGACGGTGACATGGCCTTGCAAGTGGATGCATTGCGTCTGGGCGGTGACCACTTTTTGACCAAACCTTTTAACCCGGTGCTGCTCAACGCCGTGGTCAAAAGCAAAATTGAACGCTATCGCACCTTGCGCCGTTCCATGGAGTGTGATGGTCTGACCGGTCTTTATAACCACCGCACCATCAAAGAACGCCTCAACGCTGCATTGCATGAAGCCCGTGCCCACGCGCAACCCCTGACGGTGGCCATGATTGACATTGACCACTTCAAGACCGTCAACGACAGCTACGGCCATCCAGCCGGGGACCAGGTGCTGCGCAGCCTGGCCTGGCTGCTCAAATTGCGCCTGCGTGCCTCCGATCTGGTGGGGCGTTACGGTGGCGAAGAATTTTTGCTGGTGTTGCCGGGTGTCGACGCGCTGCAGGCCTTTGAAATTCTGGATCGCATACGCCATGACTTCAGTGGCATCCAGCACGCATGTGAGGGTGGTACGTTCTCGGTGACTTTCTCTGCCGGACTGTCCCACCGCAGCGCGCTTGACCAGGCTGACCTGCTCGTCAAAGAAGCCGACACCCAGCTTTATGAAGCCAAGCAAAGCGGTCGTAATTGCGTTTTTCCACTTAATTGATTCAAGCACCTTTACAGCCGAGGTCTTCTTAGAGTAACCTCGCAGCTTTACGGTCTATCGCGTTGATTTTTATGGAGAATCCTCTCCCTTCCATTCCTGCCAAGCGTTATTTCACCATCGGTGAAGTGGGTGACCTGTGTGGTGTCAAACCCCATGTGCTGCGCTATTGGGAGCAAGAATTCACCCAGCTGCGGCCCATGAAGCGGCGTGGCAACCGACGCTATTACCAGCACCACGAAGTCCTGATGATTCGCCGGATTCGCGATTTGCTGTACGACCAAGGCTTTACCATCAGTGGCGCGCGCAACAAGATGCAGGAGCTGTTGCAGTTGGAGCGTGACAAAAAACACCAGGGCGAGGCGTTGCTCGATGGTGTGGAAGTGATTGAAGTGAGCGACTCGATGCTCGGCTTTGATACCGATGCCGATTTTCAGGATTCGGTCTTTGCCGTTGATGACCCGCTGCATCAAGTGCGCCAGGAATTGTTTGCTATTCGTGAATTGCTGGTGGATGCTGACTGAATTGTGCGTGCGCTGTGGTTATAATTGTGGGCTTCGGTGTGTGGCGCAGCCTGGTAGCGCACTTGCATGGGGTGCAAGGGGTCGAAGGTTCGAATCCTTTCACACCGACCATTGATCCAAAGGGTTGAAAAGCGTCATGCTTTTCAACCCTTTTTCATTTTCAAAGCGATGTTTTTGCTGCGTCGTCTCTTTTGGCTATGGAGGCATCATTGAGTGCCACTGATTTAACGGCTGTCGCCCTGGCCGCGTTCGACCAGGTGGTAGCGGCCACGCCCGGCTTTCGCACCCGTGCCGGGCAACGCCAGATGGCTGAGCGCATTGCCGAGCGTCTGCACGCGGTTACCCTGGGGGAGCATGCGTCACCGCAAGCGGCTGTGGCCGTGATTCAAGCAGGCACAGGTGTGGGCAAATCGGCCGCCTACTTGTCCACCACCGTGGCCATGGCGTTGGCGCGTAAAACCCGGGTGGTGGTGTCCACTGCCACCGTGGCCTTGCAAGAACAGTTAATGACCAAAGACCTGCCGGCATTGGCTGCCGTGCTGGACACCCCGTTTGTGTTTGCCCTGGCCAAAGGGCGTGGCCGCTATGTGTGCAAGCTTAAATTGGAACGCCTGGTGGGCGGCGGTGACGCGGTAGACCTGTTTGAAGGCGACGACGAGCCCAGCACGCAGCCGCTTCAGGCACCCAAACCCGTCAAAGGGCAAGCCTGGCAAGACCCGGTGGAGCGGCGCATGCAGCTCTACGACACCCTGGTCTCGGGCTTGGCCACGGGCAAATGGGACGGCGACCGTGACAGTCTGACCGAGCAGCCCTACCCTTCGGACTGGAGCACGGTAGCGGCCGAGCGCCACACCTGCACCGCACGCCATTGCCCGCGTTTTGGTGCCTGCAGCTATTACCAGGCGCGCATGCAACTGGCGCAGGCGCAGGTGATTGTGGCCAACCATGACCTGGTGCTGGCCTCGCTGGGCATGAAAGCCTTGCCAGAACTGGACAACTGCCTGGTGGTGTTTGACGAAGGCCACCACCTGCCTGCGGTAGCGCTGGATCAGTTCTCTAGCGCCATGGACTTGAGCGGCCTGCGCTGGCTGGACAAATTGCCCAAAATTTTGATCGAAGTCGCCGACAAAATGGGCTTTGTGTTGGCACAAGACGTGACCACCCTGGCGCAGCAGCTCAAAACCGCCCTGTTGGAGGCCAGCCGCCTGACCATGGAATTTTTGCGCGGCCAGACCAGCAGCTATGACGTGGTACACCGCTTCAAGGAAGGCGTAGTGCCTGAAGCCATGCTGGAGCCCTTCAAACTCATCCATGGCCACGCCACGGCCTTGTCCGATGCCCTGGAAGCGCTGGGTGCAGAACTCAAATTGCGCGCCAAAGAAGACCCCACGCAGGCGGCGCAGTGGGCCAGTCAATACGCCAAACTCGGTCCCCTTGCGCCCAAAACCAACGCGGTGGTGGCCACCAGTGCCATGTGGCTCTCCAACAGCGAGCCGCCGCTGGCCAAGTGGCTCAAGTCAGACACCAGCTCTGGCCTAGTGCATTTGACCGCCCACGCCTGTCCGATTGTTCCGGGTGACCTGTTGCGTCGCCATGTTTGGGCGCAGGTGCGAGGGGCGGTGGTCACCTCGGCCTCACTCACCACCTGCGGCAGTTTTGATTTCTTTCTGGCTGAGACCGGTTTGGCCGATGTGCCCCATGTGAGCACGCTGGCGGTGGACAGCCCGTTTGATTACCGCCAGCAAGGCCAGCTGATTGTGGCCGACACCGCTGCCGACGCGCGCCAGGTAGAGGCCTACACCGCCGAGGTGGTGGCCGCTTTGCTGCTTGATTTGCGTGACGTGCCGCACGGCGCGCTGGTGCTGTTCACCTCCCGCGCGCAGATGCAGGCCGCAGTCAACGCGCTTGATGCCGCCTTGCTCGACGTGGTGCTGGTGCAGGGGCAATTGGCGCGCGCCAAGCTGCTGGGCATCCACCAAGCGCGGGTCGAGTCAGGTCGACCCTCGGTGATCTTTGGCCTGCAGTCGTTTGGTGAAGGCCTGGATTTGCCCGGCACGCTGTGTGAAACCGTGTTCATCACCAAGCTGCCGTTTAGCCCACCGAGTGACCCGGTGGAAGAAGCGCGTGCGGAGTGGCTCAAACGCAGCGGGCGCGACCCGTTCTCAGAATTGGTGGTGCCTGCCACCGGCATCAAGCTGTTGCAGTGGACGGGGCGCGCCATTCGCAGTGAGACCGACCAGGCGCGCGTGATTTGCTACGACAAACGCTTGCTGGCCATGGCCTACGGCCGGCGCATGTTGCAGGGCTTGCCACCGTATGCGGTGTTGCGGCGTGTGCGTGGTCAGACTGTTGCGGCCTGAGCCCGCTGTGTAAAGTTGCGTCCGGCGCACTTGCAAGCCACGCGCTTGGCGCAATGTGCTGGCCTCAAAAGGAGTGACGTTGTGACCGATGTGTTGTTGAGGGTGTTGGGGTTTTTGGTTCGGCTGGGCTTGCTGCTGGCGGGGTTGGTGTTTTTTGCCAGCCTGCTGGCCGTGGGCTTGGTGGTGCTGGTGCTGTGGCTGCTGCGCGCGCTGTGGGCCAGGCTCACCGGCCAACCCGTGAGCCCCTGGACGTTTCAGATGAATCGCCAAGCGGTGTGGCAGCGCTTTTACCGGCAAGCTCAGGGTCAGCCGGGGCGGGCAGCGGATGCCGACAATGTGGTGGATGCAGAGGTGAACGACGTTACTGAAGTCACTGACGTGGAGCCCAAACGCATCACACCGCGTTGAGTTGCCAAGAGTTGCGAGCCCGGTTCGCTTATCTTTGCCTGTAGGTACTGTCGTGGTCAGGGGCAATGGTCAAAAACCGCATGAAATCTCCGTCGCGATACGCGGTGCAACGGCGCGACTGGGTAATGCGTAATGCGTAGATGGCATCCACACCCTGCGGTGGCTTCACACTGAGGATTTTTTCCCACTTCAAACCGCTGTCGCGGTACAACTGCCCCCAACTCAGTTGCCGGATTTTTCTCAGGGTGTCCATCGCGGCCATGCGTTCCGGTTTTTGCAGGGCAAACAGGTGTTCCTGAAAAATCGGGTTGTTCAAGTCAAGGCGAATCGGGATGTCGTTCGAGCCCATTCGTTTTACGCATTCTGAGCCGCAGCAGCCAGAACCCCATCGGTTTGTGAGTCGGCGGCCGGGTGTTGGGTTGACCAGGCCATAGCCTGTGCAAGGTCGCAAGCCGCTTGTGTGTTATGCAGCCAGCGCTCGTTATCTGGGATAACGGTTGCCGTGCGAATCAGCCAAACGCCCGTTTCCTGTTCTTCCACCAAAACCTGGCGACCCGCAAATTGCTTGCCGAGCGAAATTTGTCCGTTGGCACCGATGACTTTGACAGTTGGGGGTGAGGCGATTGCTGGCATGGTGATCTCCGTTGCGTGCGGCTCTGAAATTGGTGCCGCACCAAATCATTCTATTCGTATTTGGTTTCCGGGATTCTTTGTGCTGGTATTTTGCTACTTTAAATATAGCTATTAACCATTTAAATATATGGGCTATAGCCTGATTTTGCTAGAAAGATTCAACGCCACAAGCGTCGCCCCCGGTTTGCCTGGCGGCAGCAAATACTTGAGTGCCAGCCGGTAGCTGTCCAGGTCAAACGCCAGCACATCCGTGCGATTTTGCAGGGCATCGGCCAGTTCCTCGTCGCTGTGCACCGTGGCCAGATGACACCAGTGTTCAAACAGGTGCAAGTCGCTGCGGCCGGTGCGTGCGTTGTGCTCGCGCAGTCCCACCGGCCCGGCAAAGGGCCAAGCGCGCAGCTTGTCGGCAGCCAGCGCCATTTGCAGGCGCAGGTGGTGGCGCTCGGGCGCTTCTTGGCCGCAGCACACGCCCTGGCAGTGGCCGATCTGGTGCGCAAAACAGCGGCCTTTGCCAGACTCCAGCCCCAGCGCCTGCAGGCACAGGCTGTGTTGCTCGGCCAGCTCGCGCAGGTGGCTGAGCGCCTGGTTTTTGGAGCGGTACGGGCCATATAAATTAGCAAACTGCTGGGGTGACAGCTCGGCTCCGCGCACCAGCGTCAGCAACGGTCGGGCGTTGGGGTTGGCATCGAGCCGCCACGCGCACAAGCTGTTATTGCGCCGCAGCTGGCGGTTGTGCAGGGGCTGGTGTTGCTTGACCAGGCGCGCCTCGAGCAGCAGTGCCCCGAGTTCGCCGGCGGTCTCAATCCATTCGATACGGCGAATCTCTTGCGCAATGCGCAGCTCGCGTGGCTCGCGGCCTGCGGCAGAGAAGTGCGCCATGACACGGCTGCGCAGCTTGACGCTTTTGCCCACGTACAGCGGCAACACGCCCTCGCCGTAAAACAGGTACACGCCGGGGCTGTCGGGAATGTCGGCTACGTTGGTATCGAGTTGCGGTGGCAACGCGGCGCTGCCTTGCAACAGGGTTTGGGCGTGGCGTTGCAGCGTATCGGCCCCCAGCTCAGCTTGTGCCAGCGCAAGCCAGGCCTGCATCACTTCGACATCACCCATGGCGCGGTGGCGGGCGTTGCTGGTCAGGTCGTGGCGTTGCATGATGGCATCCAAGCCATGGCTTTTGAACTGTGGGTACAGCAGCCGCGACAGGCGCACGGTACACAGGGTTTTGGCACGCAGTGTCACCTGCAGGCGGGCCAACTCGTGCAGCAAGAAACCGTGGTCAAAGCGCACGTTGTGCGCCACCAGCACCGCGCCCTCCAGCAGCGTCAGCAGCTGCGTGGCCACGTCGGCAAAGGGTGGGGCACTGGTCACCATGGCGTTGCTGATGCCAGTCAGGCGCTCAATAAAGCCGCTGATGGGCACGCCCGGGTTGACCAGTGTGCTCCAGCGTGCCACCTCGACACCGCCCTCGATGCGCACCGCGGCAATCTCGGTAATGCGGTCTTGCACCGGGTTGCCGCCGGTGGTTTCCAGGTCAAGCAGCAGGTAACAGGGCAGCATGAGAAGCGTGTGGGTGGTTCAAAAAGAAGAGCGGTATGCCCATGTAATACAAGGGCTAGAAGCTCAAAACGTATAAAGGTATCAGCAAAACATCAGCGCCAGCCAGGCGGGCTCATCCATCACGTTCAAGAGCAGGTATGCGCCCACGCGATAAAACCAGAACTCAAGCTGAGCTTGCAGCTCAGGCGATGTCAAAGACGTGCGTTCCATAGTGACCCTGGCGGCGGTCGGCAAAAAAGCGTTTCAGGGTCTCACTCACGGTCTTGAAAGCGATCTCGTCCCAGGGAATATCGGCCTCAGAAAACAGCTGCGCTTGCAGGGTTTCAAAGCCGGGGTCAAATTGGTCGCTGAGCAGTTTGGCGTGGTAAAACAGATGCACCTGACCCACGCGCGGGATGTTCACCAGTGAAAAGAAACTGCCCATTTCAAACTGCGCCCCAGCTTCTTCCAGGGTTTCACGCGCAGCGCCCTCGGCCACGGTTTCGTTCAGTTCCATAAAGCCCGCCGGCAGCGTCCACTTGCCGTAACGTGGCTCAATGGCGCGTTTGCACAGCAGCACCTGGTCGCCCCACACCGGAATGGTGCCGACCACATTGAGCGGGTTTTCATAGTGGATGGTGTGGCACGCCGGGCACACCGCGCGGGGTTTGGTGTCGCCGTCGTCGGGCACACGGTAAACCACGGCCTGGCCGCAGCTTTTGCAATGTTTGATGGGCGCGCGCTGGTACATCTGGCCGCCCTAGACCACGTGCAGCTCAATGCCGGCCAGGCCGCTGATGCTGCCGCTGAGCCGGTCGCCGGGTACCACCGCACCCACGCCCGCTGGGGTGCCGGTGTAGATCAGGTCACCGGGCTGCAGCGTCCAGGCGACAGAGAGCTGGGCAATGGTCTCGGAAATGTTCCAGATCAGTTGGCTGATGCTGCTGTGCTGACGCGACTGGCCGTTCACATCCAAGTGAATGATGGCTTGTGAAATGTCGCCTGCTGCTGCCTTCGGCGTGATCGGTCCAATGGGAGCCGAGTGGTCAAAACCCTTGCCAATGCACCACGGGCGCCCCTGTGCCTTCATGTCGTTTTGCAGGTCGCGCCGGGTCATGTCCAAGCCCACGGCGTAGCCAAAAATATGGTCTTGTGCACTTTCTACGGCGATATTTTTCCCACCCGTGCCCACGGCCACCACCAGCTCCAGTTCATGGTGCAGGTTGTGGGTCAGGCTCGGGTAGGGCAGTGCGGTGCTGTGGCCGGGCGCTGCCACCAGCACCGCGTCGGCCGGCTTCATGAAGAAAAACGGTGGCTCGCGGCCGCTGTGACCCATCTCCTGGGCGTGCTCGGCATAGTTGCGGCCCACGCAGTAAATGCGGTGCACCGGAAAGGGTGCGTCGCTGCCCATGACCGGCACGCACACCGGGGCAGCAGGAGGAAATGCAAAACGCATGATGCTATGCTTTTTAAATGTGTAAATGAGTGTTTACAAGGGCTTCAGGCCGATTTTGCTACAAGCTCAAAGTGTTCCACCACGGGCGGGCTGGCAAAGAACGGCCCCACGATGGCGCGCCACTGGGCAAATGCCGGGGAGCCTCGGAAGCCCACGGTGTGGTCTTGCAGCGTGGTCCAAAAAATTTGCAGCACGTAGCGCTCTGGTTTCTCAATGCCGTGGTTGAGCTTGTAGCCCTCAAAGCCCTTTGACTGGGCGATCACGCTTTGAATGCCATGCTGCACAGCGGCTTCAAACGCTGCCTGCTGGCCGCTCTGGATGGAAAAATCGGCTAGTTCAAGAATCATTTCAATCTCCGCAGGGGGTAGGGGAAAAACCAACACCGAGTCTAGCGTTTTCAGGGCGCATCTTCGCTGGCTGGGGGTCTATTCAGAGTGACGTGGCATCTTGGTGTCACTTTGAACCCGGCGCGGCGACTGGGTCATGCGCATGCGGTTTTGGGAGCAAAACACGCGCGAAACGGAAGGATCAGTACGCCTGCGACTATTGGCGCGCGCCTTTGCCCCCAAAGCCCGGTCTTGGCCATGCGTTATGCTGGCGTGATGACACACACCACTTTTATCCCTGGCAAAGATGCCGCCCTTGAAACCACCATTCAAACGCTGCAAGGCAAACTGCAAGCGCTGGGCTTTCACATTGAAGAGCGCAGCTGGCTCAACCCGGTGGACGGCATCTGGTCAGTCCACATCCGCGACCGCGACTGCCCCCTGCTGTTCACCAACGGCAAGGGTGCAACGCGCCTGGCTTGTCTGGCCAGCGCTTTGGGCGAATTTTTTGAGCGCTTGTCCACCCATTATTTCTGGACGCACTTTTACCTCGGCCCCGATGTGGCGCAGCGCAGCCACGTGCATTTTCCGCAAGAGCGCTGGTTTGCCGTGCCAGAAGATGAATCCTGGCCGGCCGAATTGCTCACACCGCAATTGCAAGCG
This sequence comes from Rhodoferax sp., assembly GCA_036170715.1. GTDB lineage: Bacteria > Pseudomonadota > Gammaproteobacteria > Burkholderiales > Burkholderiaceae_C > Rhodoferax. The sequence continues at coordinate 53,992 of JAVHPS010000466.1, forward strand.
TTCTACAACCCCGAAGGCAGCATTGATGCCAGCAGCCTGGTGGACTTCAACTCGGGCGCGTCAGAGCGCGGCATCTGCGCCTTGCCCTATGTGCGCCAAAGCGACCAACAAACGGTGTATTTCCCGGTCAACATCATTGGCAACCTGTATGTCAGCAACGGCATGTCAGCGGGCAACACGCTCATGGAGGCACGCACCCAGGCGCTGTCCGAGATTTTTGAGCGTTCCATCAAGGCGCGCATCATCAGCGAAGGCATTTGCCTGCCCGATGTGCCAGATGCCGTGATTGCCCGCTACCCGCGCATTGCCCGTGGCATTGCCGCGCTGCGCGAGGCCGGGTTTGGCATTTTGGTCAAAGATGCTTCACTGGGCGGGCAGTACCCGGTGATGAATGTCACCCTGCTCAACCCCATTGACCAGGGCTGCTTTGCCAGCTTTGGTGCGCACCCGCGCTTTGAAGTGGCGCTGGAGCGCGCCCTGACCGAGTTGCTGCAGGGCAGGGCGCTGGATGCCTTGTCGGGCTTTCCCGCGCCTGGGTTTGATCTGGAAGAAACCGCCAGCTCGACCAACATTGAAATTCACTTTGTTGATTCCAGCGGTGTCATTCACTGGAAGTTTTTGGGCGACGTGCCTGATTTTGAATTTGCCGACTGGAACTTTGCCACCACCACGGCAGATGACTACGCCTTTTGCCTGGAGCGCCTGCACCAGGACGGGCATCAGGTCTACATTGCAGACTTCAAGCAATTGGGCGTGTATGCCTGCCGCGTGCTGGTGCCCGGCCTGTCCGAAATCTACCCGGTGGACGACCTGGAGTGGGAAAACAACAGCATCGCTAACCCGATCCGTGAGGCCATCCTGAACTTGACCGATCTGGACGATGAAGAATGTGCTGACTTGCTGGACACCTTGAACGACAGCAACCTGGCCGACCACCGCCCGGTGCCGGGGCTGATTGGCCTGGCTGCCGATGCCGGCTCGTTCTGGAGCGACCTGCGCCTGGGTGAACTCAAAACCCTGCTGGCGCTGGCCGTGGGTGACGAGGCCGCCACGCTGGAGGGCTGCGAATGGATTTTGAACTTTGACCAGTGCAACCCCGAACGCAAACGCGTGTACGCCTGCATCCAGAACCTGATTCGCCTGGCAGACCTGGGCGACAGTGGCCCGTACCTGGACACGCTGGCGCTGCTGTACGGCGCGGGCCCGCTGGCGCAAGCCCATGCCTTGATCATGCAGGAAGACCGCTTCATGGGCTTGGGCGCGCCTGGCCTGGCACTGGACGGCTGCGACATGCACCACAAGCTGCTGGCCGCTTACGACAAGATTCATGCGTTTGCCTGACACGCCCCGGCAACCGAGTCCACGTGGGCATTGAAGGCGCAAAGGGCAATACCCAAATGCATCCCGATTGGCTGCTGCCTGACTGGCCAGCTCCCTCTGGCGTGCAGGCGGTGTGCAGCACCCGCGTGGGTGGCGTGTCCGCTGCGCCGTACGACAGCTTCAACCTGGGCGACCACGTGGGAGACCAACCAGCGCATGTGGCCGCCAACCGTGCCCGTTGGGCGGGGGCGCTGGGTGTTCGCCCGGTGTTTCTGAACCAGGTGCATGGCTGCGAGGTGCTGCAACTTAAAACGGATACACCCGACGGCACGGTGGCCGATGCCTGCCTGAGCGATCAAGCTGGCGTGGCCTGCACCATCATGGTGGCGGACTGCTTGCCGGTGCTGTTGACCACCCGTGACGGGCGCGTGGTGGCGGCGGCACATGCCGGATGGCGTGGTTTGGCGGGGCAGGGTGGCGTTGGCATTTTGGAACAAACTTATAAGCGATTTAGTGCTCTAGCCCTTATTGATAAAGGGCAAGAAGCTACTGAAATAATAGCGTGGCTTGCCCCCTGCATTGGCCCCCAAGCGTTTGAGGTGGGTGCTGAAGTGCGTGCGGCGTTTGTGTCGGGTGATGCAAATGCAGCCAGCTGTTTCCAGCCACGGCCTGATGGCAAATGGCTGGCCGACCTGGCTGGCCTGGCACGCCAGCGCCTGCGTGCCATGGGCATCACCCAGCTGTATGGCAACGACAGCAGTGCGCCTTGGTGTACCGTGGGCAATGCGTCACGGTTCTTCTCGCACCGGCGCGACCGGGTCAGTGGTCGCTTTTGTGTCAGTATCTGGAAAACATGATTGGACTCTGCAGGCCGGTCATGTTGAAGCTGCCGACTGTTATTTTTTACAAAATGCCCATGCGCTTGGCCGCTTGCGTCAGTTCAGATCGGAAGTCCGGGTGCGCAATGCCGATCAGTTCACGTGCCCGCTGACCGGCAGATTTGCCGCGCAATTGCGCCACACCAAATTCGGTCACCACGTAGTTGATGTCATTTTTGCTGGTGCTGACATGAGTGCCGGGCGACAACACCGGCACGATGCGTGAAATAGTGTCGGCCTTGGCGGTCGATGGCAGCACGATAAAGGCCTTGCCGCCCCTGGATAGATTGGCGGCACGCACAAAGTCAGCTTGCCCGCCAGTGCCTGAATACGGCAGATGCCCCAGGCTCTCCGAACCGCACTGACCCAATAAATCGATTTGCAAGGTGGCATTGATCGCCACCAGGTTGTCGTTTTGGCCAGCCAGGGTGGGCGTATTGGTGAAATCGACCGGGTGAATTTCAAGCGCCGGGTTGCGGTGCATAAACTGGTAGAGTTTGCTGGAGCCCAGCGCAAAAGTGGCCACCATCTTGCCCGGCAGGTAGTTCTTGCGCCGGTTGGTCACTGCGCCGCTTTCAAGCAGCGTCAGAATACCGTCACCAATCATTTCGGTATGGATACCCAGGTCGTGTTTGGCGGTGAGTTGCATGACCACCGCATCGGGGATGCCACCGTAGCCGATTTGCAGGGTGGAACCGTCGTCAATGCGCTCGGCCACGAATTTGCCAATCGCCTCTTGCACCGGACCGATGGTTGGCAAACCGACCTCCAGCACAGCATCGTTACTTTCAACCAAACCCGCCACCTGCGAAATGTGCACATGGCAGTTGCCATAGGCAAAAGGCACGTTGGGGTTGACTTCAAGCACCACGGCGCGGGCTTTGGCCACGGCCGCCATGGTGTAGTCGGCACCCAGGCTAAGCGCAAAGTAGCCGTGCGCATCCATCGGACTGGCCATGCTGAAGACCACGTCTGCGGGCATCTGGCCGCGACCGATCAAACTTGGAATTTCGGAAAAATAGTTGGGAATGAAGTCGATCCAGCCGGCCTGCCCACCTGCGCGCGTCGCCGCACCGTAAAACAGCGCCACATGGCGCACATGGGCAACGGTTTCGGGGTCAATGTAGCCATACTTGCGAATGGCCAGAATCTGCGACACCTTGACATCCTGAAAATCGCGGCGCTGCTCGGACAAGGCCGTTAACAAGGTTGGGGGCTCCCCCACGCCGGTGGGGACGATGATCATGTCACCGTTATGAACCAGCCGCACGGCATCGGTGGCGGTCATTTTTTTCTGTGTATAGAGCTGCTGAACTGACATATGTATAAGACCTCAAAAAAACCACTGTACCAAGGGAAAACCCGCACCTTTCTTACAAAAGCACGATCGTGCGATGTTTCACCTTTGGCACAACTCAAAATTGACCAAGGCTTTGCGCATGACAGCTGATGCTGTCGCGCTGGTGCAGGTCGTTCATGGTTGCAATGGTTTTTTGCAGGTACGTCATGGCTGTGGGCAACGTGTCAAGGTTCTTCTTGCACCGGCGCGACCTGGTCAGTGGGCACTTGGGGGGCAGTATCTGGCTGCGCCGTTGAACTTTGGGCGCGTGCCGCCGCCAGTTCAGCTTGCTCGCGCGCTTTGATGGCGCGGCGGCGGGCCGGTGCACCCATCAGGTACACCACCAGTCCGACCGGCAGCAAACCATACAAAATGAACGTGATGCTGGCACCCAGCACCGTGCCGGTGGTGTTGGTGGCCTCAGCCACCGCCATCATGAGCGCCACATAAAGCCAGGCAATGGGAACGATGTACATGTGATTTCGTTGTATTCTTCGCGGACAGAGCGCCAATGTCAGGTTTTCGAAGGTGTTGGCACGGGATACTAGCGAAATCAAAAATGGATCACCAAAACGAGGGGAAAGCATGAAAGATCAGGCCCAGCAACTCTGGCTGCAATCGGCCCAGCAATTCCAGCAAACCATGACCGATGGCTGGAGCAAAGCGTTTGAATCTTTTCAAAACATGGACCTGGGTGCAGCCTCTGCCCGCCTGACGGCTCCCACGGTCAAGCCGCCTCAGATCAAGTTTGCACCCGAAAAACTGCAGGCCTTGCAGCAGCACTACCTGCAGGCTGCAACCGAGCTCTGGGCTACCGGTTTGCAAGGCGGTATCCAGGTTCATGACCGGCGTTTTGCCAATGAAGCCTGGGCGGCCAACCCGGCTGCGGCTTTTGCAGCAGCGGCTTATTTGCTTAACGCGAAAACACTCACGCAGATGGCCGACGCGGTTGAGACCGATGCCAAAACCCGGGCCCGCATTCGCTTTGCCGTGGAGCAACTCACGGCCGCAGCCGCACCCAGCAACTTTTTGGCGTTGAACGCCGAGGCCCAGCAAAAAGCGCTGGAGACTCAGGGCGAAAGCATTGCCAAAGGCATTCAAAACCTGCTGCATGACTTGCAGCAGGGTCATGTGTCCATGACCGACGAAAGCATTTTTGAAGTTGGCAAAAACGTGGCCACCACCGAGGGCGCGGTGGTGTTCCAGAATGACCTGTTTCAGCTGATTGAATACAAACCGCTCACGGCCAAGGTGTATGAAAAACCGTTTTTGCTGGTACCACCCTGCATCAACAAGTTCTACATTCTGGATCTGCAACCCGACAACTCCCTGATCCGCTATGCCGTCTCGCAAGGTCACCGTACCTTTGTCGTGAGCTGGCGCAACCCGGATGCGTCCCTGGCCAACAAAACCTGGGACAACTACGTGGAAGATGCGGTCATCAAAGCCATCAGCGTGACACAAGACATTTGTGCGGCCAAGAGCATCAATGCACTGGGTTTTTGCGTCGGTGGCACCATGCTGGGCTGCGCCCTGGCGGTGCTGGCGGCGCGTGGTCAAAAGCCGGTGGCCAGTGCCACGTTGCTCACCTCCATGCTCGACTTTGCCGACACTGGCGTGCTGGATGTGTTCATTGACGAAGCGTTTGTGCAATACCGCGAGAAAGAAATGGGTCAGGGCGGCCTGATGAAGGGCAAAGACCTGGCCATGACCTTCAGCTTTTTGCGACCCAACGATTTGGTCTGGAACTACGTGGTGGGCAACTACCTCAAGGGCGAAACCCCGCCGCCGTTTGACCTGCTGTACTGGAACAGCGACAGCACCAACCTGCCTGGGCCTTATTACGCCTGGTATTTGCGCAACACGTACCTTGAAAACAAACTCACCAAGCCCGGCCAAGCCACCGTGTGCGGAGAAAAAATTGACTTGAACCTGGTGGACATGCCGGTGTACATCTATGGCTCGCGCGAAGACCACATCGTGCCGATTGGCGGGGCCTATGCGTCCACCCAATACCTGCCCGGTAAAAAGCGTTTTGTCATGGGGGCATCCGGTCACATTGCCGGTGTCATCAACCCGCCGGCCAAAGGCAAACGCAGCCACTGGATTCGCGGCGACGGCAAGCTGCCCCCAACCCTTGACCAATGGCTTGCCGGAGCCAAGGAGCACCCGGGCAGCTGGTGGACCGATTGGTCAACCTGGCTGGCCGCGCAGGCCGGCAAGCAAATCACTGCACCCAAGACCTACGGCAAAGGCAAATACAAGGCCATCGAGCCCGCGCCAGGCAGCTATGTCAAGGTCAAGGCTTAAAATTTTTTTGGTTCATTTTTAACAAAGTCACAGGAGACAACACATGCAAGAGATCGTTATCGTTTCAGCCGCACGCACCGCCGTGGGCAAATTTGGTGGTTCGCTGGCCAAAATTGCGGCCCCCGACCTGGGCGCGACCGTCATCAAGGCCTTGCTGGCCAAGACCGGTGTCGGCGCGGACCAAATTGGTGAAGTTA
>JAVHPS010000467.1:0-1029 GCA_036170715.1 Rhodoferax sp.
TCCATGATGGCCTTTGATGTGGTGCGGCGCTGGCTTGAAGTGAGCGGCTACGCCGTCACCCACGTGCGCAACGTCACCGACATTGACGACAAAATCATCAAACGCGCACTTGAAAACGGCGAGCCCATTCGCGTCCTGACCAACCGCATGGTGGATGCCTTGCACCAGGACGCTGACGCGCTGGGCATTTTGCGTCCGACCCATGAGCCGCGCGCCACCGACTACGTGCCGTCCATGCTTAGGTTGATCGGTCAGCTGCAGCAGCAAGGTCTGGCGTACCAGGCCGCTGACGGTGATGTCAATTTTGCCGTGCGCAAGTTTGCCGGCTACGGCAAGCTCAGTGGCAAATCGCTGGACGAATTGCGTGCCGGCGAGCGCGTGGCGGTGCTGGATGCCAAGACCGACCCGTTGGATTTTGTGTTGTGGAAATCCGCCAAACCGACCGAACCGGCAGATGCCAAATGGGACAGCGTCTATGGCGCGGGTCGTCCGGGCTGGCACATTGAATGCTCGGCCATGTGTGGCGAATTGCTGGGGACAACGGTGGACATCCATGGCGGTGGGGCCGACTTGCAGTTTCCGCACCACGAGAACGAAATTGCCCAGAGCGAAGGAGCCACCGGCCAGCCGCTGGCGCGTACCTGGATGCACAACGGTTTTGTCACGCGCGACAACGAAAAAATGTCCAAAAGCCTGGGCAACTTCTTCACTATTCGCGAGATCTTGACCAAATTTGATGCCCAGACGCTGCGTTTTTTCATTGTCCGGGCGCATTACCGCAGTGCCTTGAACTACAGCGATGTGCACCTGGAAGATGCACGTCAGTCGCTCAAACGCCTGTACACCACCCTGGCCTTTGTGCCCGCTGAAGCCACGCCGCAGATCAACTGGGCCGAGCCGTTTGCGGCGCGTTTCAAAGCCGCCATGGACGACGACTTTGGCACGCCCGAGGCGGTGGCGGTGCTGTTTGATCTGGCCGGCGAGGTCAACCGCACCCGCTCGGGCGCGCTGGCTGGGCTGCTCAAGGCG
>JAVHPS010000468.1:0-4651 GCA_036170715.1 Rhodoferax sp.
CCCAGCATGCGTCCATAGGTGCGCAATTGTTCGTGCGCCCCGACACGGTACGTGTCCAGGGTGATCAGGCCGACGCTGTTGGCCCCATGGGTACGGGCACACAGCCCCGCCAGTTTGGCGGCCGTGGTGGTTTTGCCAACACCGGTGGCTCCGACCAGGGCGTAAATGCCACCTTCTTCATGAATGGCGCGGGCGTTGGCATCGGTGCGCACGTTGCGGGTCAGAATGTCCAGCACCCAGCGCATGGCCTCGGGTACGGTGATGTTGTCGGGCATGTGCTCCAGGATGGTGCGCGACAAAGTGGGGGAGTAGCCCGAGCGGATCAACTTGAGCATCAGGTTCGAGTGGATCGGGTTCTGGCGCGCCTGGCCCAGCCAAGTCAGGGTGTTGAAGCGCTCTTCAATCAAGGACTTCATGGCCTGGAGTTCATCCACAATGCCTTGTGAAACCGCTGGCGTTGCAGTTGCTGCGACCGGTGTAGAGGCGGCTTTGGTGGGCGTTTTGATGGCTGCCGGGGCGGTGGTGTGGCGTGCTGCGGTTTGGAGTGGGGCGGGAGCCAACCTGGGTTGCGTGGCACGCCCCTGTGGGGTACTGTCGTCCAGCTTGGTTGGGGGAGTGAGCGCTTCGTGGCGGCGACGCAGCATGCGCTCACGCACATAGTCCTGAAACGACAGGGTGCTCATGGCCAGTTGGGTTGCGTCATCCACCACCTGGCTGTCGGGGTTTGCTCGCAGCTGTGTGAGCGGTGCGCGTGGTGCGGTTGATGCTGGGTTGGTTTTGCCTTGACGGGGCAGCGCGTTGCGGTCGAGTTCAGCCAAGGTGTCCTCACCGGTGGCCACCACTTCGATGCCGTTGCTGGTGGGACGGTTGGACAAAATCAGCGTGCCGTCGCCAAAGGTCATGCGTGCCTTGGCGAGTGCTTCGCGGGCCGTGGGGGCGGTAAAGCGTTGGATGTTCATGATGCTGCACCTTTAAGGATAGGGCCAATGCGAATGGTGTGCGACTCGGGAATCTCGCTGTGCGCGAGCACCTGCAGCCGTGGGGCAACACGCCGCACCAGGCGGGCGATTGCGCTGCGAATGGAATCAGGTACCAGCAGGCACGCGGGGATGCCGATCTCTTCCTGTTTTAGCGCTATTTCGGCCGCTTTTTGTGTCAGCAGGTCGGCCACACCGGGGTCCAGCGCCTGGCCCTGGCCGGTGGTGTTGCCCAGCGCTTGCATCAGCAGGCGCTCCAGCGGCGGGTCAATGGCGATCACATTGAGTTCTTGCACCGGGCCGTAAATTTGCTGCACGATGGCTGGTGACAAGGCCACCCGCACGCGTTTGGCCAGCTCGGCTGGATCGGTCACGGTGGTGGCATGTTCGGCAATGGATTCGATGATGGTGCGGATGTCACGGATGTGCACCGATTCCTCCAGCAGCAGCTGCAATACTTTTTGGAACACAGCAATGGAGACCATTTTGGGGACTACTTCTTCAATCAATTTCGGAGCCAATTTGCTCACGTGCTCGACCAGTTGTTGGGTTTCGGTGCGGCTCAACAATTTGGCCGCCTGGACTTGCATCAAGTGTGACAAATGGGTGGCCATTACAGTCTCGGAATCAACCACCGTAAACCCGGCCATTTGTGCGGCTTCTTTTTGCGTGGCATCGATCCAGTGCGCAGGCAAGCCAAAAGCCGGGTCGGTGGTGGCGGTGCCAATCAGCGGGGTGCTGATGCCACCCGGGTTGATGGCCAGGAACTGGCCCGGGAAAGCTTCGCCTTCACCCACAATCACGCCACGCAAGGTGATGCGGTAGCCGCTGGGCTTGAGTTCGAGGTTGTCACGCACGTGCACCGGCGGCGGCAAGAAACCGACCTCTTGTGCAAATTTGCGCCGCACGCCCTTGATGCGGGTGAGCAGGTCGCCCTGGCGGTTTTTGTCCACCAGGGTGATCAGGCGGTAGCCCAGCTCCAGCCCGAGTTGATCGACCGGTTGCAGGTCGTCCCAACTGGCTTCGCCGTCGGCTGCAGGCGCTACCGGGGTCAGGTCGGCAGCTTCGGTTGCCGGTGGCTGGTGCGCCATGACCCAGGCCACGTAGCCGAGCAGGCTCGCAATGCCCAGAAACACGATGTGCGGCATGCCCGGAATGATGCCCAGAATGCCCATGATGGTGGCGGTGATGCCCAGTACCTTGGGCGAGATGAACATTTGCGTCACGATCTGACTGCTGAGGTCATCGTCTTTGCCGACACGCGATACCACCATGGCGGCGGCGACCGAGATCAACAGGCCAGGGATCTGTGCCACCAGTGCGTCACCCACGGCCAACAAAATGTAGGAGTCAGCAGCCTGTGTCGCTGTGAGTCCGTGTTGCAGCACGCCGACGGTGAAGCCGCCAAAAATATTGATCAACAAAATCAGGATGCCGGCCACGGCATCGCCGCGTACAAACTTGGAAGCGCCGTCCATGGAACCAAAAAAATCGGCTTCTTCAGACACTTCGGCGCGGCGGCGTTTGGCTTCTTTTTCATCGATCAACCCGGCGTTCAAGTCAGCATCCACTGCCATCTGTTTGCCCGGCATGGCATCCAGGGCAAAGCGCGCAGAAACCTCGGCAATGCGTTCTGCGCCTTTGGTGACCACCACAAAGTTGATCACCACCAAAATCGAAAACACAATCAGGCCAACGGCAAAGTTACCGCCAATCAAAAAGTGGCCGAAGGCTTCAATCACCGCACCGGCCGCGCCCGGGCCGGTATGACCTTCGAGCAATACCACGCGGGTGGAGGCCACGTTCAACGACAAACGCATCAGGGTGGTGAGCAGCAGCACGGCCGGGAAGGCGGCAAAGTCCAGTGGCTTGAGCATGTAGGCGGCCACCATCATGACCATCAGCGCCACAGCAATGTTGAAGGTGAAAAAGGTGTCCAGCAACCACGGCGGCAGGGGGAGCACCATCATGGACAGAATGGCGACCACCAGCATCGGGGCGGCGGCTCCTTTCATCAGGGCCGAGTTGTTGCCAAACCAGGTTTTGAAGGCGGGTAAGGACAGGTTCATGGTGTGTCAGTGGTGGCTACCACTTTGGACAGGGGGTCGAGCTCTGGCGGCACAAACGGCAGCGGTGGCTCGCCGGGCATGGGGCCATCACCGCGCATGGCGGCTTTGAGCCGGTAGATGTAGGCCAGTACCTGGGCAACGGCGGTGTATAGGCTGGTCGGGATGTCCTGATCCAGCTCGGCGTTGGCATACAGGGCGCGGGCCAACATGGGTGATTGCAGCACCGGAATGGTGTGCGCTTTGGCCAAGTCACGAATCCGGAAAGCAAGTAAATCTGCGCCTTTGGAAATCACCCGGGGGGCGGCCATGCTACGTTCGTCATACTGGATCGCAACGGCGTAATGGGTCGGGTTCATCAGCACAAAGTCAGCTTTGGGCACCGCGCTGATGCTGTTGCCGTTGGCAATGTCACGCTGGCGCTGGCGCATGCGGCCTTTCATCTGCGGGTTGCCGTCAGACTCTTTGTGTTCTTGCTTCATTTCCTGGTGCGACATCTTCATGCGTGATTTGTGCAGAAAACTTTGCAAGGGCACGTCTACCATGGCCACCACCAGCACGACCAGCAGCATCAGTTCCATGCCGTGCGTTAGCCAGTCACCCAATACCCCGATGGATCTGGCCGCTGGCTGCAGCACCAACGAACCCAGAGTTTCGATGCCTGATGAGAGGTAGCTGAAGCCCACTGCCAGCAGCATGGCGGCAATGAAGCTCATTTTCAGAATTTCGGTAGCCTTGTCTTTGGTGAACAAGCGGCCCAAACCGCTTAATGGATTCAAACGGCTGAAGTCTGGCGTGATGGGCTTGAAGCTGGCCACCCACCCCCCCACAGCAACCGTGCTGAGCATGGCGATCAGACTGACGAGCAAACCAAACACAGCGCATGCAGTCAGGCCAATGATGACCATTGACTGCATGCGGCTTGCCATGGTCAAAGGGTCATGAACGGTCTTGGCATCAAAAAGGAGCTGCCAACTGACGGCAGTTTTAAGCTGTTCGAACAGCATCGGGGCCAGTGCCATCAGGCACAAGGCACCTCCGCCCAGCACGGCCAAGTGCGACAAGTCGCGCGAGCGCGCCACCTGACCATCGTCACGCGCTTTTTGCAGCTTGCGTTCGGATGCGGGTAGGTTGCGGTCTTGGCTACTGGAATCCATGGTGGGGAGAAGTTTTGATTCTCCCCATTGTCATGATGCGGCCCTGAAACTAAAGGGCAAAAAGCGGGTTATTTACCCGCTTGTTTGGGGCTGCTTTAAAAGCCCAGGCTGGCCAGCAAATCGTCCACCTCAGACTGCCCGGTGACGACATCGGGGTTGCCTTCGGGATTGACTACAGGCCCTTGCAAAACAGGTTCTGTGACTGGTTTAGCCAGATCCAACGGAGCCGCTGGCTTGGTCGTAGTTTCTGTAGGGGCGGTCAGAATCAGCAGCTGCAACAGTTGCGACTCGATGCTGGCGGCCAGATTGACGACCTTGGAAATGACTTGGCCGGTAAGGTCATGAAAGTCTTGCGCCATCATGATGTCGGTCAGATTTTTGTCGATCTCTTTGGAGGATTCTTCCACGTCGGTGATGAAGTTCATCACATGCCCCTTGGCCACTGCGGCCA
>JAVHPS010000469.1:0-20902 GCA_036170715.1 Rhodoferax sp.
AGCGCCACGGGCTGGCTCCCAGCGTGCGGGCGGCGTGCAACATCGACAACGGCAAAGCGTCCAGCCCTGCAGACAAGGCCTTGGCCACAAACGGGTAGGCCAGCACCGCGTAGGCGGCCAGCAGCAGTGCCAAGCTGGCCGTCCACGACGGGTACAGCAGCAGCAAACCAAAGGCCACCGTCACCGGCGACACCACAAACGGCAAAAACGCCAGCGCGCGCCAAGTCACCGAAGTCTGTGTGGCCAAGGCGTGCAACACGCCCAACACGGTAGCCACCACGAGTGCAATGCCGGAAAAACGCAAGGTATTCCAGAGGGCCCCCAGGGCTTCAGCATCAAATATGCCCCTAGCCCCCGTCACTATTGCGCTGACAGCTTTGATAACAATAGCAACAATGGGCAAGGCGCAGACCCCGAACAAAACCGCCAACGCCGCCGTCAGAGCCAGCCATTGCGCCCGGCCCTGCGGCCGCACGCGCGACACCGGCACACGGCGCGCCGGTGCGCCCAGGCGCTGCTCCAGCGCGGCGTAGCCCAGCGCCACCGCCCCGGTCAGCAGCAGCATCCACAGCGCCAGCACACTGGCCTGACCCAATTGCAATTCATACGCCACCAGCGAATAAATCTCGACCTCCACCGTGGCATAGCGCTGCCCGCCCAGCACCAGCGCCAAGCCAAAACCGGCAAAGCAATACAAGAAAACCAGGCACAGGCTGGACATCAGCCACGGCGCAATGGCGGGCCACTCAATGCGCCAGAAAGCACGCCACGGCGTAGCCCCCAGTGACCTGGCCGCGGCCACCTGGCGCGCGTTCACCTGCCCGAGCGCATCCGCCCCGGCACGCACCACCAAACACAGGTTAAAAAACAAATTGCCATACAGCAGCAGCCAGGGTGTGTCTTGCAGGTTGAACCCCAGCGCGCCACTGATCAACCCGTGCGGGCCCCACAGCGCCAGCACGCCCAACGCTGCAACCAAGGTGGGCACGACAAACGGCAGCATCAGCAGGCGCAGCACCAGGGTGCGCCCGGCAAATTCAAAACGCGCCAGCACCCAGGCCAGCGGCAGGCCCAGCACAAAAGCCAACACGCAGGTGATGGCGGCCTGCGCCAATGACCAGAGCACGCGCCAACGCAGGTAATCGTCTTGCCAGGGCTGCCATATCGACAACTCACCCAAGGGGTTGAACTCTGCGCTGAAACCGGCGTGCACCAAGCGCGCCAGCGGTGCCAGCAACAGCACGCCCAATGCCAACGCCGGCAGGGCCGCCAGCCAGAGTCGACGCACGTTCAATTTACTTCAGCACCACCTGTGTCCAGCGTGCCACCCATTTCGCGCCGTGGTCGGCAATGGCTTGCGCGGGCAGGCTCTCAAAATGGGCAGGCTCGGCGGCGTGCTGCTGCAGCACCGGCGCACGCGGCGTGCCGGCTTGCGCGGGGTACATCCACATCTCGGTCTGCAAGGCTTGCTGCACCGGATCAGAGCGCATGAAGTCGATGAATTTTTGCGCCGCTACGCGCTGCCCACCACCCTTGAGCAAGGCCACACCCTCCACCTGCTTGAAGACACCACCCTTGAGGTTCAAGCTGCCGGTGGGCGACTGGGTGCGCTTTTCTGTGGCGTAAAACACTTCGGCCGCCGGGCTGGTGGCGTAGCTCACCACCAGCGGGTGCGTGCCACCACCGCGGGTGAAGTCGGTGTAGTAGGCCTCACTCCAGCCCTTGGCCACTCTCAATCCATTGGCACGCATCTGGCCCCACCATTTGAAAGCCGGCTCTTCACCCAACCCGGCAATGGTGGCCAGCAAAAACGCATAGCCAGTGCTGCTGGTGGCAGGGTTGGGCACCACCAGCGCGCCCTTGTAGGCGGGCAGTGTCAGATCTTGCAAGGTGGAGGGCAAGGCCAGAGCGCTTTTTGCAATCGCAGTTTTATCAAAATTAATAGTGACAAAACCATAGTCCACAGGGGCTAGAGCACCATCAAGCACACCAGTCGCCTGGGCTTTGGCTTGCAGCGTGTTGTCAATGCCATAGACCACGTCAGCCACTGGGTTGGCTTTGGTCAGAATCAGTTTGTTGAGCATTTCACCCGCGTCGCCGCCCTTGATAATGGCCAGCTTGACATCGGCCTGTTTTTCAAAGTCGGCCAGCAGGGGCTTGGGCAGTGCAAACGAGCTGTGCACCATGACGCGCAGTTCATTTGCGGCGTTTGACAGGGTAGAAAAACTTAACGCAGCCAGTGTGGTGGCAGCGAGTGAAAAAAAACGACGGTTCATGGCAAGCCTTTCAATGCGCCAACTTCAAAAGCGCGGGTTGAAAGGCCAAGCCAGCAAATGGCTGAGACCCAAAACCTTCACGCTCCCTACGCTGGCATGATCCAGATCAGGTGACTCCGTTTCCATATCCACGCGAGATCTTGTTGCTGCGGCTTCGCGCCTGATCTCGCATGAATCTGAAAACGGAAGTTGGGGTCTTTCTCAGCCCGGCTTGCGCCAGACACCCCCGGTGAGGCTGCCATTGTAGTGACGCAAAACGCGCACCCTATCAGGCGCAAAGCGTGTCCACCGCCAGCACCGCCGCCTGAAAACGCGCCACACCCGCGCCTTCGATTTCAATGTACGGGTAGCGCCTGGCTTGCAACTGGTGCTGCAACAAGCCATGCACAGCCTGCCGCGCCGACGCACTGTCGCGCTGCAAACCATCGGCACACCACGGCAAATCCGGGTGCAACACCAGATGCAGCGCGTAACGACCATGCACGGCGTGGGCCGATTCCAGCAACGCGTCATCACCAAAATAATGCAGGCTGTACACCGCGGTGAGTAAAGGCGCCGTGTCACAAAACACCAGACCACAACCAGCGCGCCGTGCCTGATCCAGGGTGCGCGCTTCCTGATCAAACTGGGCCCGCATGATGCCAGCCTGTTCACTGCGCGTGGGCGTGCGACCTTGCTGCGCGCAAAAACTGCGCAGGTATTCAGATACCCACAAGCCACCAAAGCGCTCGGCCAGTGCCTGTGCCAGCGTGGTTTTGCCGGTGCATTCAGCCCCTATCAAACAAACCAGCAAGGGTTCAGACATGCCACCTCAACCTGCTACGTCCAGCCTGGACGGCGTTGCCACTTTGACCTGGTTGCCACCGGCGTTTTTGGCTTGGTACATGGCGGTATCGGCACGGTGCACCAAGGTCTGCATGTCCTGGGCATGATCAGGATAAAGCGCCACCCCGACGCTAGCCGCAATCGTGATGTCATGGCCGTCGATGGTGGTCTTGGCATGCAGTGATTGGCAGATTTTTTCGGCCACCACCAGCGCATCCTGAACCCCTGTCACCATGGGCAACAGCACCACAAATTCATCCCCCCCAATGCGCCCCACGGTGTCCATGCGGCGTACGCAATCTTCCATGCGTCGCGCCAGCACTTTCAGCAATTCATCGCCCGTCTGATGTCCATACTGGTCGTTCACTGGCTTGAAGCCATCCAGGTCAACAAACATCAACGCCATGGCACCATGGTCACGTTCGGCCTGCGCCATGGCCTGCAGCTGACGGTCTTCAAACAGCGCCCGATTCGGCAAACTGGTCAAAAAGTCGTATTGGGCCAGCTGCTCAATCGCATCGCGGCTGGCATTGAGTTCCTGCAAATTGCTCACCACAATGTCCTGCATGGCATTCAAACTACCGGCCAGCACACCAATTTCGTCACGCCGGTTTTCGTTGATGTGACTGACCATTTGGTGCTCGGCAAACCTTTGCATCGCCTCGGTCATCTGTTTGAGTGGCTGCGTCACCCGGCGCGCCACCAGCACCGCCAGCAGCAGCGCTCCTACACCACCTGCCAACATCATTTGCAGCATGCGCCAACCCATGCGCTCTATCTGGTTTATGACCTGCTCCATGGGCTGTGACAAACCCAGCACCACAAAACGCTGCTCGTCACCTTGCACCCCATACGGCAAACGCACAAAGGTCGCCACCAAACCATCGCTGCGTTGTGTCAACGGGTCTACCACGCTGGTCACAGTGCTACCGCTCACGCCCTTGATCAGGTCTGCCACCGGCTTGAACGCATCCTGCATGAAAACCCGTCGTCCGGCATCAAAACCAAAGGCTTGAGAAGGGTCGGGGTGAATCAGGTAGTCGCCCCAGTGGTTGCTCAGATAGACCTGGTAGGCGCTGGGCAAACCGCTTTTCAGCCGTTCAAACAACCGGTTCAGATTCACGTTGATCACCAGCAGGCCCAGCACCGCTCCATCTGCGGCGGTCACCGGGGTTGCAACCCGCAGCGTAGGTTGATCCAGACCATCGTGCGCGCCTTGTTCGTGGTTGATGCTGATGTCAGACAAGTAAACTTGTCCAGCCTGCAACGCCAGGGTATTGAAAACGTAGGCGTAATGGGACTTCTCTTGCAAATCTGCAGCCGCCACGGTCACCAGACTGGAACCGTCTCGGTCGACCCGAACCCGCTCCAGACCATGCTGCGCCGCACTGATCAAGCGCACCTGAAAATACGCCGGGCGCACCACCATCAAGGTCTTGAACGCATCCACCAGGGCCGCTTCAGCCGCACGGTGCTCTGGTGTCAACTGGTCTTGTACCAGCCGCGGTGCGGCGGTCAATCGGGACAGCATCAAGGCATCGTTGGCGACGATTTCGATGCTGGCCTGAAATTGCCGCCCCAGCACCTGGGTTGCAGTCAGCAACTCACGCTGGGCCGATTCCAGCACCGTGCTGCGGCTGTTCATATACGCCACCGTTCCCACCAGGCCCATGGACAAAAAACCAAAGCCCAGCAACAGCAGAGCCAGTTTGGCAGCAATGCCAAAGCGCATCATTTGAACTGCTCCGGTCGGTCACCCGAGACAATGCGTGTCCACAGCGCGCTGCGTCGGGCATCGTCTTCCACCGGCTCAAGCCACCAGAGTTTGTCGCTGGCCAAGGTGTCGGCAGCTGGATCCAGGGTGTTGGCCAAACCTTGCCGACGCGTCAGCGCACGGCTGATGTCTGACGACAGCATGAAATTGATCCAGGCATGGGCCAGCGCCAGGTTGCGCGCCCCAGTGGTAATGGCCCAGCAGTCGAGCCAGGCCAAAGCGCCCTCGCGCGCAATGACATAGCCCACATCCACCCCGGCATCGCGCAATGCCTTGAACTGTTGCTGGCCATAATTGGCAAACATCAAGGCCACCTTGTGCTGCTTGAACAGGGCCACCGATTCTTCCGGCAGACTGTAAAAAGTGAGCACATTGCGGCGCAGTGCAATCAGGTGTTGCACCACCCCGGACACGGCCGCTGGTGCAATTTGAAAGGGCTTGCCACCCAAGGCCAGCGCGGCCAGTGAGAAGTTGTGGCTGCTGTCATCAAACGCCAGCACCTTGCCGCGCCAGGCCGGATTCCACATCTCTTGAATGGACTCAGGCGGCTGCTTCCATTGCGTGCGGTCGTAAATCAAACCCATGCTGGCGTAGGTGTAGGGCACGGCAAACACCTCACCCAGCCGGTGGATGCCAGCTATGTGCTGTGCAGCTTTAAAACGCGGCAACTGCTGCTGCACATTGGGCACGTGCGCCAGGTTCAGGGGTTGCAACAGTTTGTGGTCAATGTAGCGCGACAGCTCCACCGTGTTGGCCGCCACCAGATCAAAATCTGCCCCACCGTTGGCACTGATTTTTTGCCACAGCACTTCATCCGACCCAACCACCGTGACCTCAACCCGGGCATCAAACTGCTGCTCGAACTTGGCCACCCAGTCGGCATCGGCATAACCGGGCCAAGCCAGCACCCGCAAGGTTTGCAGCGCATGCGCGGGCACCACGTACAGCGCCGCCCAAAGCAGAAAAATGACTGAGCGTGGCATCATGGCGCTCAGTCTAAATCAGCTTTTAACAGCGTGCAGGCTAGGCAACGGCAGCGGCTTGTTGAAGCCGCTCCAAGCCGCCCAGATACGGCCGCAAGACCGCGGGCACGGTCACTGAGCCGTCGGCGTTTTGGTAGTTTTCCAGCACCGCCACCAGCGTGCGGCCTACCGCCAGGCCGG
This sequence comes from Rhodoferax sp., assembly GCA_036170715.1. Classification (GTDB taxonomy): domain Bacteria; phylum Pseudomonadota; class Gammaproteobacteria; order Burkholderiales; family Burkholderiaceae_C; genus Rhodoferax. The sequence continues at coordinate 6,039 of JAVHPS010000469.1, forward strand.
AGCCGTTGAGGGTATGCACCAGCTCGTTTTTGCCCTGCGCGTTTTTAAAGCGCGCTTGCAAGCGGCGTGCCTGAAAGGCCTCACAGTTGCTCACCGAGCTGATTTCGCGGTAGGTGTCTTGCGCCGGTAGCCACACCTCCAGGTCATAGGTTTTGGCCGCGCCAAAGCCCATGTCGCCGCTGCACAGGCTCATCACCCGGTAGGGCAAGCCCAGCTTTTGCAGAATGGCTTCGGCATGACGGGTCATTTGTTCCAGCACCGCGTAGCTGGTGTCGGGGTGGACGATTTGCACCATCTCGACCTTGTCAAACTGGTGCTGACGGATCAGACCGCGCGTGTCACGCCCGGCGCTGCCGGCTTCTGAGCGAAAGCACGGCGTGTGGCCGGTGAGCTTGATTGGCAAATCGGCCTCGGCCACCACCACGTCGCGCACAAAGTTGGTCAACGGCACCTCGGCGGTGGGAATCAAATACAGCGCGGTGTGGTCGGGTTGTTCCTCGCCCTCTTGGCCACCTTTTTTGGCAGCAAACAAATCACCTTCAAATTTGGGCAACTGACCCGTGCCACGCAAGGTTTCGCCGCTGACGATGTAAGGCGTGTAGCACTCGGTGTAGCCGTGCTCTTGCGTTTGCACGTCGAGCATGAACTGCGCCAAGGCACGGTGCAGGCGGGCGACTTGCCCCTTCATCACGGTAAAGCGCGCCCCGGTGAGCTTGACCCCCATCTCAAAATCCAGCCCCAGCGGTGTGCCCACGTCCACGTGGTCTTTGATGTCGAAATCAAACGCACGCGGTTGACCCCAAGTACGCACCACCACATTGGCGTGCTCGTCGGCCCCCACCGGGACGCTTTCATGCGGCAAGTTAGGCACGGCCAACAGCAGGGTTTGCAAGTCCAGTTGAAGCTGATCGAGCCGCTTGGCCGATGCGTCAAGTTCATCCTTGATGCTGGCCACTTGCGCCATCACCGTGTCCACTTCAGCCGCACCGGCCGGGCCTTTGGCTTTGAGCTGCCCGATCTGTTTGCTCGCCGCGTTGCGCTGCGCTTGCAATGCCTCGGTGCGCACCTGGATGGTTTTGCGCTCGGCTTCCAGTGCAGTAAAGGCCTCCACGTTCAGAAAAGCTTGCGGAGTCTTGCGGGTTTCCAGGCGGGCCACCACTTGGGCCAGGTCTTTGCGCAGCAGGGTCAGGTCTAACATGGTAATAAATTTAAGTAAAAATGGGCTGTAGCCCTTTATTTATATCGACAATTAACTATATATTTTATAGCAATCAAGAGGCTTCAGAGGTTTTCAAACGTAAACCTTTGGGCAGGGGAAACTTGACGTTTTCAGGCTCACCCGCCAAGCGATGCACGGACACTGCGCCCAGCGCTTTGAGCCGCTCGATCACCTGCGTCACCAAAATCTCGGGGGCCGAAGCCCCAGCGGTGAGTCCGACGCGCTGGCAGCCTTCAAACCATGGCTCTTGCAAATCAGCCGCGCTGTCAACCATGTACCCCGGTGTTCCAAGCTTGCGCGCCAGCTCGGCCAGGCGGTTGCTGTTGGAGCTGGTCGGGCTGCCCACCACAATGACCATGTCCACCTGCGGGCTCATCAGTTTGACGGCATCCTGGCGGTTTTGCGTAGCGTAGCAAATGTCTTGCTGTTTGGGCTCGCGCACCAGCGGAAAACGGGCCTTGATGGCCGCTGCAATGTCAGCCGCGTCGTCCACACTCAGAGTGGTTTGCGTCACCACCGCCAGCTTGGCGGTTTGCACGGGGGCAATACGGGCCACTTCAGCCACGCTGTCCACCAAATGAATACCGCCGTCCAATTGCCCCATGGTGCCTTCCACCTCAGGATGCCCCTGGTGACCGATCATGATGAACTCATAACCCTCTTTGGCCAGCTTGGCCACTTCCACATGCACCTTGGTCACCAGCGGGCAAGTGGCATCAAAGATGCGAAAGCCGCGCGCAGCCGCCTCCTGCTGCACCGCACGGCTCACACCATGAGCCGAAAAAACCAGTGTGGCCCCTGCAGGTACTTCATCCAGCGCTTCAATAAAAATAGCACCCTTGGCCTTCAGATCGTTCACCACGTAGGTGTTGTGCACAATCTCGTGGCGCACGTAAATCGGCGCGCCAAACTTGGCCAGCGCTTTTTCAACAATCTCGATGGCACGATCCACACCGGCGCAAAAGCCACGGGGTTCGGCCAACAACACGGTAATACCGGTCATAGCACGCCAATCACCTGCACTTCAAACGTCACAGGCTGCCCCGCCAGCGGGTGGTTGAAGTCAAACAACACGGCTTCGCCCTTGGCATCGGCGCGAAATTCCTTGATCACACCGGCAAATTCGCCTTGACCGTCGGGGGTCGCAAATTTGACAGCTTCACCAATTTCATAGGTTTCGTTGGCATTGCCCAGGGCAGCGAGTTCGGTGCGCGCCATCCACTGCAACATGTCAGCACTGCGCGGGCCAAAGGCCTCACCGGCGGGCAACTCGATGGTGGTGCGCGTGCCCTCTGGCAAGCCGAGCAAACGGGACTCGATGGCCGGGGCCAGCGCCCCCGTGCCCAGTGTCAGCGTCGCCGGGGCCGACGGGAACGTGTTGACCACATCACCCGCTGGGCCGCTCAAGCGGTAATGCAAGGTGAGGAAAGAGCCTGCGTGGATGGTGGGAGAAACGGCGGTCATAAAAATCCTGTCAATACGGAAGGCCCGCAGCCGGGCGCATAAACTGCTACCCATTGTAAAAGCCAGCCCTATGCCCCTCAAAGACTTACCCCCCGATGCCCGTCCGCGTGAAAAGCTGCTTGCCCGCGGCCCGGGTGCATTAAGCGATGTGGAGCTGCTGGCCCTGCTGCTGCGCACCGGCATCAAAGGCAAAGGCGTGCTGCAAATGGCGCATGAGCTGCTGCAACTCCAGCCCAGCCAGGGCGCAGACGCTGGCTTTGACGGCATCGCCGGCTTGCTCAGTGCCAGTGCCGATGACCTCAAACGCATCAAGGGTCTGGGCCCGGCCAAACGTGCCGAACTGTTGGCGGTGCTGGAACTGGCCCGCCGCGCCATGGCGCAGCGGCTGCAGGAACGCACCGTGTTGGACACCCCGCAGGCTGTCAAACATTACCTGCAACTGCAGCTCTCAGGGCGCAAGCACGAGGTGTTTGCCGTGCTGTTTCTGGACGTGCAAAACCGCCTGCTGGCGTTGGAAGAACTGTTTCATGGCACGCTGACACAAACCAGTGTGTACCCGCGCGAGGTGGTGCTGCGCGCCCTGCACCACCAAGCCAGCAGCGTGGTGCTGTCGCACAACCACCCCAGCGGCACGGTGCAACCCAGCCGCGCCGACGAGATGCTGACCCAAACCCTCAAGACCACGCTGGCACTGATTGACGTGCGGGTGCTGGACCACATCATCGTGGCCCCCGGCGAGGCCTTGAGCATGGCCGAGCGGGGGCTGCTGTGAAGCCGCTCAAGGTGCGCACCCTGGGTGAGCTCAAGGTGGTCAAAAAAGCCATTGCCGCACAAGCCCAGCAGCGCCTGGAACAAGCCAGCACACAAGCCAAGGCGCGCCAGCAAGCAGCCAGCGACAAAGACTTGTTTGTCAAGGCTGCTGGAGCCGTCAATCCCATGCCGGACAAGCGCAAGGTGCTACACAAAAAAGAGCAAACCATGCCGCTGGCGATGCAGTATCAAAAAGATGAAAAAGCAGTTTTAAAGGAAGCCATCAGCGATGAGTTTGATGTCTCGACCCTGCTGGAGGTGGATGAGCACCTGAGCTTTCGCCGCCCCGGCATTGGCAGCGACGTAACGCGCAAATTGCGCCGTGGTGACTGGAGCATTCAGCGTCAACTCGACCTGCATGGCCTGCGCCGCGACGATGCCCGCGAAACCCTGAGCATTTTCATTCGCGAGGCGTTCCAGCAAGGCATTCGCTGTGTGCGCGTGGTGCACGGCAAGGGCTTGGGCTCGCCCGGCAAAGCGCCGGTGTTAAAAAGCCGTGTGCACAGCTGGCTGGTACAAAAAGACGAGGTGTTGGCGTTTGTGCAGGCCAAACCGGCCGACGGCGGCGCGGGCGCGCTGGTGGTGTTGCTGATGGCCAGTCGGAGCTGATGCGGTGTGAGGTGATGTGGTCAACCGAGCTCAGGCCTGGTTGCGCATCCAGTCAGCCGTCTGGGCGAACGAGTGCTTGAGCTGGGTGCGCAACGGCTCGGGCACAGCCACTTCATCCATGGCCTGCGCCATGCACGCCAGCCACTGGTCGCGCTCCACCGTGCCGACCTTGTACGGCAGGTGACGCGCCTTCAGACGCGGGTGACCAAAGCGCTCAATGTAGTGCTGCGGCCCGCCCAGCCAGCCGCACAAAAACCAGAACAGTTTCTGCCGTGCATCATCCAGTGTGGGGGCGTGCACGGCGCGCAGTTGGGCGTAAGCGGGCTCCATGTCCATCAGGTCGTAAAAGCGCTCCACCAGTGCATGCACCGATGCCTCGCCGCCGATCTGCTCAAACGGAGCCTGGGTGCTGGATCGCTCTTCAATCTTCATGGTTAAATTGGCCTCTAGCCCACGTTTTATATAGATAAGTCACTATCAAATTTATAACTAAAATCGACCAACACTATCGACTGACGGCTTGCATGGCTTGAACCAGTTTCACGGTTTCAACACTCACCGTGGTCACGCGCATTAGCAGGTCGATGACTTTTTCTTTGTAGTCGGCAAAGCGGTAGGTGTTGAACTTTTCGCGGATGGTGGGGTCTTTGGGGTTTTTCTCTTTGTACTGATCCAGCACCCAATCAATGGCGCTGCGGTTGCCCAGTTTGTACATCCAGGCCTCGCTCGGGATGCCGCGCAGTGTGGTCTCGGTGTCCAGAGCGATGCTGCCAGAAACCGGGTCGGCACGCAACATGGCTTTGGGTTGCAGACCTGCAGCGCGGGCTTTGGTGTCTGGCACATCGGTGCGCGTCAGTGCAAAGAGTGCCACGCCTTCATAGCCAATGTGCAAGTTCATCAGCGCCTCGCGCACAATGGTTTCACGGCTGGAACCGCTGACCTTTTTGATGATGTCGAGCTGTTTGAGGTACGTTGATGAGAATTTGACTCATGGTTTCCCTGCTTTTTTTGTTTTGATCCGCAACTTTGCCACGTCGTAGACGGCACTCTTGTCGCGCTTGCCAATAGCGATCGTCAGCAACACCAACCTGTCATCTTGAACGTGATAAACCAGCCGGAATCCGCCACTGCGCAATTTGATCTTGTAACAGTCGGGCATTGAAGTAAGTGCTGCGGCTGCAATGCGTGGGTTGTCGAGTCGGCGCAGCAACACCTTGGCAAACTGCTGGCGAAGACTGCCGTCAAGGCAATCCCACTCGTCTTTAGCCTCGGGCAAAAACTGCAATCGGTAACTGGCCATGGGCGATGACCCGTCTAGGGCTGACAAGGCTTTGTTTTGGAACGCGCGCGCAATGGAAGTGCACCATGCGCAATTTGCATCAATTCTTCACGTCCCATCTCAATCACATCGTCTGGCCCGATTTTCCATGCCGCAATGCGCTGCTGCACCACTGGCAGCAGTTGCAGGTCATCCAGTACGTCCATCAGCGCCTCATAGGAACGTGCTGGCACCAAGTAGGCCGAAGGTTTGTTGTGATGCAGCACGACCACAGTGGCTGTTCCCGCATCACGAATCACGGCCGACGGATTTTTTTTAAGCTCCGTGATGCCAATCGAAGTTTCAGCGAGTACAGCGTCCATGGTGGTGTTCCCGAGTATTGAAGCGTACATATTAACAAATTGACCACTTAAATGGTCTGACTGTAAAGACTGCTGTCACTGCGCCGCCGCGCGCAGCGTTTGCACCACCGGGCGCGTCAACACCTCACGCAGGCCCCACCAGCCCGCTGCCAACGCCAGCACCGCGCCGGCCAGCGACCCCAGCAGCGGCACCCACAGCGACACCGCCCAGTCAAAGTTGAACACGTATTTGGCCAGCGCCCAGCCGACGATGCTGGCCACAATCGACGCCAGCAACCCGGCGAGCAAGCCCACGCCGGCCAGTTCGATGCGCTGCACCTGGCGCAGCAAACTGCTTCTGGCACCTACCGCGCGCATGACGGCAAATTCGCGCGCACGTTCCTCACGCGTGGCGGTCACAGCGGCAAACAACACCACCAGCCCCGCAGCCAGGGTGAAGGCAAACAAGAATTCCACCGCGCCAATCACCTGATCCAGCACGCGCTGTATCTGGCTGATGGTGGCCGTCATATCGACACTGGTGATGTTGGGAAACTGGCGCACCAGCGCCGCATCAAACCCGGCCGTGGCTGGGGCCTTGAAGGCGCTCATGTAGGTGGCGGGCACGCCGTCGAGCCGCGCCACCGGGTACATGGCAAAGAAGTTGGCGCGCAGTGAGCCCCAGTCCACCTTGCGCAGCGAGGTGATTTTGGATTCAACCGACAGACCACCGACATCAAACGTCAAGCGGTCGCCCAGCGCCAGCCCGAGCGTTTTGGCAATGCCTTCTTCCATGCTGATGGCACCGGCCTCGTCGTTTTGCCAGCGCCCCGCCACCACCTTGTTTTGCTCGGGCAGCTGGGCGCTGTGCGACAGGTTGAACTCGCGGTTGACCAAACTGCGGGCGCGCTCGTCGGCATAGTCTTCGGGGTTGACGGCGGCATCGTTCACGGCCACCAGTCGGCCGCGGATCATCGGGAACCAGTCAAACTTGGCGACCCCGGCCACTTTGAGCGCCTGCTGAAAAGCTTCGCCCTGTTCGGGCATGACGTTGATGACAAAGCGGTTCGGCGCGTCGGCGGGCGTGGCAGCGCGCCAGCTGGCCACCAGGTCGGTGCGCAACAGCACCAGCAGCACCAATGCCAGCAAGCCCACCGCCAGGCTGCTGACCTGCACCACGGCAAACGCCGGGCGCGCCGCCATCTGGCGCGTGGCTAGCACCAGCGCCGTGGGGGCGGTGGCGTCGTTGACAAGCGCACGTAGCAGCTTGACGGCTAGCCAGCTCAAGGCCGCAAACAACACGGTGGCAGCGGCAAAGCCACCCACCGCGATCAGGCCCAGTTTGACATCGCTGCTGGCGGCCATGAGCAGCGCGGCAAAGCCCAGTAGCCCAACGCCTAGCACGGTCAGCGACGCGGGCTTCAAGCCACCCACGTCGCGGCGGATCACGCGCAGCGGCGGCACCTGCGCCAATTGCAGTACCGGTGGCAGGCCAAACGCCAGCAACAGCGTCAAGCCCATGCCCAGGCCAAACAGCACCGGCCAGATGCCTGGCGCGGGCAAGCTGGCGTCCACCAGGCCAGCCAGCAGCGCCACAAAACCGTAATGCACGGCAAAGCCCAGCGCCACCCCGGCGGCACTGGCGAGCAAGCCCACCAGCACAAATTCAAAGCTGTAGGCCCCGGCAATGGTGCGCTGGGGCAAGCCAAGCACGCGCAGCATGGCGCAGTCGTCGAGGTGGCTGGCGGCAAAGCCACGCGCGGCCAGCGCCACCGCCACGGCGCTGAGCAACGCCGCCAGCAGCGCCACCAGGTTCAGAAATTTTTCGGCCCGCTCCAGCGTCGTGCCCAGCTCGGGGCGGCCGCCCTGCAGGGCCTCAACCCGCGTGCCGCGCACCGCGTGCGACTGCACTTGCGCCTGCGCCCAATCGACAAAGGCCTGCACCGGTTGCTCGTCACCGGCCACGGCCAGGCGGTAGCGCAAACGGCTGGCGGGCTGCACCAGCCCGGTGGCGGCAATGTCAGCCAGGTTCATCATGACGCGCGGTGAAAAATTCATGAAGCCCGCGCCGCGGTCGGGCTCGTTGACCAGCACCTGGTCGATGCGCAGGCTGCTGTCGCCCAGCAACAGCGCGTCACCCACTCGCAGGTTCAGGCTCTCCAGCACTGCGGCTTCCACCCAGACCTGGCCCGGCGACGGCACGGCGCGCACCGTGCGCTCCAGTGCGTCGGGAGTGATGCTGGCACGCAAACGCAACTGGCCGCGCAAGGGATAGCCCACCTCCACCGCTTTCAGCGCCACCAGCTTGATTTGCCCACCCCGCGCATCCGGGGCACGCGCCATGGTCGGGAAAGTGAGGTTTTGCGCCTGTTGCAGGCCCAGGGTGCGCGCCTGATTCATGAAGGCGGCAGGAGCGGGAGAGTCGCTCACCACCACCGCATCACCACCGAGCAACTGGCGTGCGTCGCGCTGCAAGCCGCCTTTGAGGCGATCAGCAAAAAAGCCAACCGCTGTAAGCGCCGCCACTGCCAGCGTTACCGCCACCATCAACAAGCGCAGTTCACCGGCGCGCAGGTCACGCGTCAGGCTACGCCAGCCCAGCTTCAGGAAAGAAATTGTCATGCAGCAACGATACCGCAAGTGGGTGCACAGGAAGCGAACTGGATGACGGCAACCTTGCTGTCCTTGAGGGCTCAATCATGTCGCCATGTGATGCTTAATTTGATGCAAAATGATGCCATCATCAAAACGGGGCTTTGTCCATGCGCACCACACTCACCATCGACGACCAACTATTTGCCAAAGCTGTCGCACTAGCTGAACCGGGTTTGGAAAAGTCCGAATTGATTCGGGAATGCGTCAAAGCCTTCATTCAGCGCCAAGCCGCACGACGCCTTGCCGCGCTGGGTGGCCAGGTACCAGACATCGAGTTGGTGCCACGTCGGCGCGAAGACGCAACCGCACTGTGAATGTGCTGGTTGACAGCTCTGTGTGGGTGGAGCATTTCAAGCAGCGCAACGAACACCTGGTGACATTGCTGGAGGCGAATCTGGTCGTCTGCCATCCGTTTGTGGTGGCCGAAGTGGCCTGCGGAACACTCCCAAACCGCAAAGCAATCATCAGCATGTTGTCCGCTCTGGGCATCACACAAGTAGCCACGCAGGGTGAACTTTTGACACTGCTGGAAGCCAGGCAGCTCTATGGTCGGGGCTGCGGGTTCGTTGATTTGAGCTTGCTTGCCAGTGCCTTGCTGGGTGTCAACACCTTCATCTGGACTCTGGATAAAAGATTGGAGTTGCTTGCAAGCCAGGTAGGCCGCGCCTTCACGCCGCGGCTGCATTCCTGAGTCAACTGTTGACGCAAGCTGCAGGCACTGCGCTGGCCAACAATTCCGGCTGCAATTTCAACCGTTCCACCGCGCTGTAGCACAGAAAGCGCCTGTTAGTAGCCCGCCCAATGGCACAAAGTCCCAACCGCTGCGCCACTTCCAGGCCCATCTCGGTGATGCCACTGCGTGAAACGACGATGGGCACGCCCATTTGCGCGGACTTGATGACCATCTCGCTGGTCAGGCGACCGGTGGTGTAGAACACCTTGTCCGCACCAGAAATGCATTGATCCTGCATCCACATCCAGCCGGCAATGGTGTCCAGCGCGTTGTGCCGCCCAACGTCTTCAATAAACACCAACATGTCGGCTCCTTTGAACAAGGCGCAGCCGTGCACCGAGCCAGACGACTTGTAGGTGGTTTCCTGCAGCCGGATGGCGTTGACAATGCCGTACAACTGGTCTTGCGTCAGGGTGGCTGGCGATAACACGATGCTGTCCACCTCGGCCATCAGGTCGCCAAACACACTGCCCTGGCCGCAGCCGGTGGTGACCACGCGCTTGGCAGTGCGCGCTTCAATGTCCGAGATACCCTGGCGAGTTTTGACGGCCGCCGCACCCACCTCCCAATCCACGGTGATTGAATCCACTTCGCCCACCGAGGCCACCAGGCGCTGGTTGCGCAAAAATCCCAGCACCAGCAACTCAGGGTGTGCGCCCAGTGTCATGAGCGTGACCAGTTCACGCTTGTCCACGTAAACCGTCAGGGCACGCTCGGCAGGAATGGACACGGTGGCAGCCTCGCCAAACTCGTTGACGACGCTCACCTCACGCGTCAAAGGCGCGTGGGCCTGGGTCAGACGGGGCAACAAACGGCTCAGGGCTTCTTGGCTGCCGCTACAGCTGCAGGAGCAGCAGATGCAGTGGCAACGGGGGCTACAGCACCATTTGGCGTGTAAACAAAGGGGCCGGGGTCAGCGCATGCACCGGCCGGGGCAGCCGCAGGCGTTGCACCTTTGGCAAGCGCTTTGACAGCTTTGGGCTCGGGCACTTTTTTGTAATGCGCCACCACTTTGTCTTGCGCTTTGCACAACTGAAAAGCCGCCACCTTGCCCGCCCAAGCGGTTTTGGCTGCAGCTGCGGTGGCCTTGGCCTTGGCCTCATCCGATGGTGCAGGCAATTTGGCCAAGGCTGCCGTCCCCAGCAAGGCCAGAACAGCGGTGACACACAACGTTTTCATGCTTGCTTTCGAGTTGTTTTTCATGGAAGGTTCTCCTGCCGTTGTTTAAACCTGAACCGGCTTGCTTGCTGCTACAGCGCTGGCATCTGGCGTGCGTTGAGCGGAAATCTTGCCGGCCTTGATGTCGTCATACCAGAGCTTGTGGTGCTGCTCGGCCCAGGTTTCGTCCACATAACCAGTTTTCATGCCCTCGTACGAGCCCTTGGTACCAGCTGTACCCATGTAGATGTGCCCCATGGTGACCACCAGCATCAGCAAATTGGACACCGAATGCACCATGTGAATGACCTGCATAGTGGCGCGGTCGTAACTGATGCCCGGCAGCAATTTGTCCATGGCCAGGCCCGACACCACCACCACAATGCCCAGCGTGAACACACCCACCCAAAACACGGTTTTTTCACCCGCGTTGTAACGCGCCGAAGGCACTTCATGGCCACTGAGGATGCCGCCGCCCTTGAGCAGCCAGCCCAAGTCTTCCTTCACTGGCAGGTTGTCACGAATGAACACCACAATCACCACCGCCAGTGACACAGCAAACAGCGGCCCGGCAAAGTTGTGCAGGTTTTTCATCACATAACTGAGCCAGCCAAACAGGGTGCTGCCAATGACAGGCAGCAGGAAAAATTTGCCAAAGGCAATCGTCAGCCCCGACACCGCCAGCGTCATGAATGCCCCCACGTTGGTCCAATGTGCCGCGCGCTCCAGCGCCGAAAAGCGTTCGATCAGGCGGCCGGTGGGTTGCTCTTTGACTTTGAGCGGCCCAACGGTGAAGTGAAAAATACCAATCGCCAGGGCCACGATCAGCAACAAGGAACCACCGTAAGGAATCAGCCAGTTGTTGCGCACCTGCCGCCAGGCTTCACCGGCGTTGGTGAAGCGTGAGCCGGGGTACTGTGTATGCGGCTGAATCAACACACCAGCCTCGGGGGCCTGCGCTTTGGGCAAGCTGCTGTAGCCGGCCACACCGGAGCCCACTTGCCGCCACATGGGCGCGTTGTTGCCCGGCTGCACCTGGGCGCGCTCGCCATTGGTTTGCGTGGCGTAACCGGGCTCCGTGCTGGCATCGGGCTTGACATCGGCAATGTTCTGGCTCTGGATGCCTGGCATGGCAGCAGCAGGTGCAGAATCTGGCGCAGCAGCACCTTGCGCCCAGGAACCCGCACTGCACAGCAACAGCGCCGCCAGCACGGCGGAGGCTTTTGAAAAAGCTTTTTTCATGCGGCCTCCAACTCAGTTCATGCGGGTGTAGTCGTTCATGCCGTACTGGGCGCGTGCCTTCTGGTGCGACTCCCAGCTGGCTTTGTCGCCCGGCTTCCAGTCGGGGTTGGCAAAAGCCTTGCCCGTACCTGCATAGGCGGGTGCGTCGTGCGTGTTGGTCTGCAGTGCCTGCGGCTTGTCACCACAAGCACTCAGGGCTGCCACGGCGGTCAAAACAAAAAGTGCGCGTTTCATGATTGGGCTCCAACAGCTGCAGGTTGACCGGCTTGTTTGGAGCCGTAGGCCGTGCCCCAGCCCCACACTTCAGCGCCTTTGCCACGGCGCAACACGCGGTTGCGGAAAATGTCGGCCACCACGTCGCCGTCACCAGCAATCAGGGCTTTGGTGGAGCACATTTCGGCGCAGGCCGGCAGCTTGCCTTCGGCCAGGCGGTTGCGACCGTATTTTTCAAACTCGGCCTGGCTGCCGTTTTCTTCCGGGCCACCCGCGCAAAAGGTGCATTTGTCCATCTTGCCGCGCACACCAAACGTGCCCTGGCTGGGAAACTGCGGTGCGCCAAACGGGCAGGCATAACTGCAATAGCCGCAGCCAATGCACACGTCCTTGTCGTGTAGCACCACACCCTCGTCGGTGCGGTAAAAGCAGTTGACTGGGCACACCGCCATGCAGGGCGCATCGCTGCAGTGCATGCACGCGACCGAGATGGATTTTTCACCAGGTACACCATCGTTTAAGGTGACCACACGGCGGCGGTTCACACCCCAGGGGACTTCGTGTTCATTCTTGCAGGCGGTGACGCAACCGTTGCATTCAATACAGCGTTCTGCATCGCAGACAAATTTCATTCGTGCCATTTTTTACTCCTGATCAGTTGAGGACAGAGCAAAATTGCTTCGCAATTCTTGGTCTGTCCCGCAAGGTTTCACGCTCTCTCAACGTTGCAAACGGTGGTTTTGGTTTCTTGCATCATGGTCACGCTGTCGTAACCGTAGGTGGTTGACGTGTTGATGGCTTCACCGCGCACGATGGGAGCCGCACCTGCCGGGTAATACGCCAGCATGTCTGCGCCCTGCCAACGCCCCGAAAAGTGGAACGGCATAAACACGGTGTCTGGCCCTACCCGTGGTGTCACCAGCGCCTGCACGTTCAGGCGTGCACCCGTTGGGGTGGAGACCCAAGCGCGCTCGCCATTGCGAATGCCCTTCTCAGCCGCCACCTTGGGGTTGATTTCAATGAACATTTCTTGCTGCAACTCGGCCAGCCACGGGTTGGAGCGGGTTTCTTCGCCGCCGCCTTCGTACTCGGTCAAGCGGCCAGAGGTCATGATGAACGGGAACTTCTCGTGCACCTTGTCGGCCACGTTTTTGTCTTGCACCGTCTTGTAGAGCGTGGGCAAGCGCCAGAAGGCTTTTTTGTCGTCATGTGTCGGGTATTTGGCCACCAGATCAGGGCGAATGCCGTACAGCGGCTCGCGGTGTTTGGGAATGGCATCGGGAAAGTTCCACACCACGGCACGCGCCTTGGCGTTGCCAAACACATGGCAGCCATGCACCTTGAGCACCACGCGCTGAATGCCGCCTGAGAGGTCGGTCTTCCAGTTTTTGCCCTCTGCGGCTTTTTGTTCGGCCTCGGTCAAGTCCGCCCACCAACCCAGCTTCTTTAACAGCACGTGGTCAAACTCGGGGTAGCCGGTGGTGATGTCAGCGCCCAGCGAATGCGAACCGTCTTCAGCCAGCAGATTCACACCGTCTTTTTCCACACCAAAGTTGGCGCGGAAGTTGCCGCCGCCGTCCATCACGTGTTTGCTGGTGTCGTACAGGTTGGGCGAGCCGGGGTGTTTGAGCTCGGGCGTGCCGTAGCACGGCCAAGGCAAGCCAAAGTAGTCGCCAGTCATGTCGTAGCCGGTTTCCTTGTCTTTCACCGTGCCTTTGCACTTGAGGGTTTTGACATCAAACGCACCCATGTTGCGCATGTGCGCTTTGAGCCGCTGCGGGCTTTGACCGGTGTAGCCGATGGTCCAGGTGGCGGTGTTGATTTCGCTCAAAATGCTCTCGGGCGTGGGCTCGTCCATGCCGTGCACTTTTTGCATCTTGTAGTTGACCGACAGCTCTTTGCCAAAGCCCAGTTTGTCGGCAAACTGCTGCATGATCATGTGGTCAGAGCGGCTTTCCCACAGCGGCTCAATCACTTTTTCGCGCCATTGCAAGGAGCGGTTGGAGGCGGTGACCGAGCCGCTGGTTTCAAACTGCGTGCAGGCGGGCAGCAAATAGACCGCGCGATTCGGGTTCAGATCTTCGGGCTTGCCGGGCATGGCGGCCATGGCAGCCGTGGCTGATGGATAGGGGTCGACCACCACCAACAAGTCCAGCTTGTCCATGGCGCGCTTCATCTCCAGGCCACGGGTTTGCGAGTTGGGCGAATGACCCCAATAGAACACACCGCGGAGGTTGCTGTCCTGGTCAATCAGCTCGTTTTTCTCAAGCACACCGTCAATCCAGCGCGACACCGTGATACCGGGCTTGGTCATCATGGCGGGTGATGCAAACTGTTTGGCAATCCACTCGTAATCGACCCCCCAAACCTTGGCGTAATGCTTCCACGAACCGGCTGCAATGCCGTAGTAACCCGGCAGTGAATCAGGGTTGGGGCCCACGTCGGTGGCACCCTGCACATTGTCGTGACCACGGAAAATGTTGGTGCCGCCGCCGCTCTTGCCCACGTTGCCCAGCGCCAGCTGCAAAATGCACGAGGCGCGCACCATGGCGTTGCCAATGCTGTGCTGCGTTTGGCCCATGCACCACACCAGCGTGCTGGGGCGGTTCTCACTCATCATCTTCGCCACTTTGAAGACTTGTTCTTCATTGACACCACAGACTTCTTCCACCTTGTCGGGGGTCCAGTTGGCCATCACGTCAGCCTTGACCTTGTCCATGCCGTAGACGCGGTCGTTGATGTATTGCTGGTCTTCCCAGCCGTTCTTGAACACGTGGTGCAGCACACCAAACAGGAAGGCAATGTCAGAGCCCGATCGGATGCGCACGTATTCGTCGGCCTTGGCTGCCGTGCGGGTAAAGCGCGGGTCTACCACAATCATCTTGGTGCCGGTTTCTTTGGCGTGCAGCATGTGCAGCAGGCTCACCGGGTGCGCTTCGGCCGCATTGGAGCCAATGTACAAAGCGCACTTGCTGTTTTGCATGTCGTTGTACGAATTGGTCATGGCCCCATAACCCCAGGTGTTGGCCACACCGGCCACCGTGGTGCTGTGACAAATGCGCGCTTGATGGTCACAGTTGTTGGTACCCCAGAAGCTGACAAACTTGCGCATCAGGTACGACTGCTCGTTGTTGTGCTTGG
>JAVHPS010000470.1:0-1025 GCA_036170715.1 Rhodoferax sp.
GAGGTGGCTGACAGCGCCCAATTTGTGCGTCTGGGCGATTTGACCGTGGTGCGTGGCGCGGACGACCCGCTGGCGCGCCTGAAAACCCATATCCGCAATACGCAACAAAGGGTGCTGGTACTGGCCGAGAGCGATGGCCGACGCGCCAGCTTGCTGGACTTTTTGCACAGCAGCGCGTTTGACCCGCCCACGTTTGACTCATTGCAAGCGTTTTTGACCAGCGACGAGCCCATCGGCATAGCAACTTCCAGCCTGGCCACCGGTTTTGGGTGGCTGGAAACTGGCGTGGACTTTGTCACCGAGACCGAGCTGTTTGCCGCCAGCCCAAGCACGCGCCGACGCAAAAAACAGGAACAAGTCAGCGATGTGGAGGCACTGATCCGTGACCTGAGTGAACTCAAGGTGGGTGACCCGGTGGTGCACAGCGCGCACGGCATTGGCCGCTACCGGGGTCTGATCAACCTGGACTTGGGTAACAAGCTGGCCAACGGCGAGCCTGAAATTCAGGAGTTTTTGCACCTGGAGTACGCCGATGCCGCCACGCTATATGTGCCGGTGAGCCAGCTGCAACTCATCAGCCGCTACACCGGTGTCAGCCCGGACGAAGCACCCCTGCACAAGCTCGGCAGCGGCCAGTGGGAAAAAGCCAAGCGCAAGGCGGCAGAACAGGTGCGCGACAGTGCGGCCGAGCTGCTCAACATCTACGCCCGCCGCGCCGCGCGTGAGGGCCACGCCTTTCGCTACAGCCCGAGTGACTACGAAACCTTTGCCAACGACTTTGGTTTTGAAGAAACCGCCGACCAAAAAGCCGCCATCCACGCGGTGATTCAAGACATGATCAGCCCGCGTCCGATGGACCGATTGGTCTGCGGCGATGTCGGCTTTGGCAAGACCGAAGTCGCCCTGCGCGCCGCCTTTATTGCCATCACCGGCGGGCGGCAGGTGGCGTTTCTGGCCCCCACCACGCTGCTGGCCGAGCAGCACTACCAGACGCTGGTGGACCGCTTTGCCAAATGGCCGGTGAA
>JAVHPS010000471.1:0-4632 GCA_036170715.1 Rhodoferax sp.
TCAACCACGGCAAACAAATCATCCTCTTTCATCACGAGGAGTTCGTCGCCATCGACCTTGACGGTTTGGCCGCTGTACTTGCCGAACAACACGCGGTCGCCGACCTTGACGCTCATGGCACCGAGTTCACCCTTGTCGTTTTTCTTGCCAGGGCCCACGGCCAGCACTTCGCCTTGATCCGGTTTTTCAGCTGCGCTGTCGGGAATGACGATGCCAGAGGCGGTTTTGGTTTCGTTTTCAACGCGTTTGACAATCACGCGGTCGTGCAGGGGACGAAGTTTCATAGTGACTCCTATAGGGTTTAAAACAGGGGGGATCAACATAGACCGCGGCGCACAGCGCGCTTCGGTCTTTGTAACTCTCGGAGTGGGGTGGTACAAGGGTGTTGTTAGCACTCAACTCCAGTGAGTGCTAATGATAAGGCCATTTACTCGGTTTTCAAGGGGTTGAATGGCATTAACCCCAAGGGTTGCCTGAGATCAGGCACACTTGAGGTCTCACATTGAAGTCGAGCGTATTTTCATGTCCTATGCCTTGCTTAAAACCGTGCACCTGTTGTCCATCATCGTCTGGATCGGTGGCATGGTGTTTGCCAATTTCTTTTTGCGCCCTGCCGTGGCCGTGCTGGAACCACCCGTGCGGGTGCGTTTGATGTATGCGGTGCTGGGCCGGTTCTTCACAGCCGTGGTGCTGGCCGCGGTGCTGGCATTTGCCACCGGGGGCTGGATGATCGGGCGCACGGCGGCTGACATGGCGCGCTCCGGGGTGCGCTTCAATATGCCGCTGGAGTGGATGCTGATGTCCGCGCTGGGCGGGGTGATGATGCTGATTTTTGTCTACATACGGTGGCTGCTTTACCGGCGTTTGGGGGCGGCGGTGCAGGCGGCAGACTGGCAGTCCGGCGGTGCTTTGCTGCAACAGATCAGGGGCTGGGTGCTGGTCAATCTGGTGCTTGGTGTGGTGATCGTACTGGTCACTTTGGTTGGCGTGTCAAGCTGAGGGCGACCATGAATCCGGATGCCCACCAGTTGTGGCGTGCGCCGCGCTGGGCCCTGGCGGTGTTGTTGGCCACGCTGGCCATGCTCGGGCCATTTTCGATTGACACCTACATTCCTGCGTTTGCTGGCATTGCCACCTCGTTGCAAGCCACACCGCTGCAAATGCAGCAAACCCTGTCGGCGTATTTGTTTGGCTTTGCTTTCATGAGCCTGTTTCACGGTGCTTTGTCAGACAGCATTGGCCGGCGACCGGTGGTGCTGTGGGGGCTGGCGGCCTTTACCTTGGCCTCGATGGGGTGTGCACTGGCGCAGAGTATTGGTCAGCTGGTGTTTTTTCGGGCCGTGCAGGGGCTGACGACCGGGGCAGGCATTGTGGTGTCCCGGGCGGTGGTGCGGGACATGTTCCCGCCGGCGCAGGCGCAAAAAGTCATGAGCCAGATCACGATTTATTTTGGTGTGGCTCCGGCGGTGGCCCCCATGGTTGGGGGGCTGTTGTTTGCGCACCTGGGCTGGCATGCGGTGTTCTGGTTTTTGACGGCGGTCGGGGTGGCTCTGTGGACGGCCAATTTCAAGCTCCTGCCCGAGACCCTGCACCTGAGTCAACGCCAGCCGCTCAAGGTGAGCAATTTGCTGCAGGGGTATTGGCAACTGGGCCTGGATCCGCGGTTCTTGTTGTTGGCGCTGGCCAGTGGCATTCCATTCAACGGCATGTTTCTGTACGTGTTGTCGGCTCCGGCTTTTTTGGGTGAACACCTGGCGTTACAGCCGACGCAATTTTTCTGGTTTTTTGTGCTCACCATCAGCGGCATCATGGCGGGCGCTTTTGTCAGTGGCCGCATGGCTGGCAAGCTGGCACCCAAGCAGCAAATCAAATACGGGTTTTTGATCATGTTCAGCATTGCCCTGATCAATTTGCTGGCCAACGCATTGTTCAAGGCGCATGTGTCCTGGGCCTTGTTTCCGGTGATGATTTTTGCCTTTGGCTGGGCCATGATGGTGCCGGTGGTGACCTTGCTGGTGCTGGATCTGCACCCGGATCGGCGCGGCATGGCATCCAGCCTGCAAGCGTTCATTGGCTCCAGTGCCAATGGCCTGGTGGCCGGGGCTGTAGCACCCCTGGTGATGCACTCCACCGTGGGGCTGGCAGCCGCATCGCTGGCGATGCTGTTCATTGGCTTACTGGCTTGGGTCGGCCTGCACCGACGCTGGCCTGAGATTGGGCGCATGATTTGATGTGAGGGAGCACCGCTAAGATTGTGCTTTTGCCCTATGTCACTTTATTGGGGGATTTTTGATGA
This sequence comes from Rhodoferax sp., assembly GCA_036170715.1. Classification (GTDB taxonomy): domain Bacteria; phylum Pseudomonadota; class Gammaproteobacteria; order Burkholderiales; family Burkholderiaceae_C; genus Rhodoferax. The sequence goes on from JAVHPS010000471.1 coordinate 2,297, forward strand.
CACATGCCGCACATACCTGGCGGTTTTTTCGTGCCGGGGGTTTTGATCAAGCCCGAATTGACACCGCTGCCGACCTGCAGTCGCTGGCGGATCTGGATCAGAAGCTGTGGGTGGCCCTGTCCTGCCCGGTCAAGGGAATCGAATTTGATGCCCGCAGCCTGCAGTTCATTGACACCGACAACGACGGCCAGGTGCGCGCCCCGGAGCTGATCGCGGCGATCACTTGGGCGGCTGAGCGGCTCATCCAGCCCGATGTATTGGCGCAGCAGAAAGACGGCATCCCGCTGGCCTTGATACGCAGCGACGATGCCTGCGGGCAGTTGATCAAAACTGCGGCCACAGCGCTGGCCGCCGAGCTGGGCAAAACCGAGGCTGATCTGTTGACGGTGGAGGAAACCAGTGCCGCGCAGGCCAGTCATGCCGCCCGAGCCTTGGCCAGCTGGGAAGCGGCTGGGGCCCAGGCACTGCCGTTGGGAGAAGCCACGGCAGCGGCCTATGCACTGGTGTGTGAACTGCATGACAAGGTACAGGATTTTTTTACCCGCTGCCAGTTGGCCGCGTTTGATGCTCGTGCCGTTGCAGCCTTGAATGCCTCTGAAGATGCCTTCAAGGCGCTGGCCCCCAGCACCTTGCAAGCCGATCTGCAGGCGGTGCGGGCTCTTCCATTGGCGCATGTGTCGGCGCACGAGCCCTTGCCTTTGTTGGATGGCCTCAACCCGGCTTGGCAGCCCCAGGTGGAGCGCTTGCGTGACTGTGTGGTGACACCGTTGCAGGGACGCAAGGACAGCCTAAGTGCGGCCGATTGGCAAGCACTGCAAGACCAGCTTGCGCCTTACGCAGCCTGGTTGGCTGCCAAGCCCGATCCGGCGGCTGAAGGTGATGGCGTGCGCGATCTGGAAAAGCTCGCGCGCTATGTGCGTGACCTGCAGTCACTGGCCAATAATTTTGTCGCGTTCCGCGATTTTTATACGCACCAGGGCAAGGCCACTTTCCAGATTGGTACGCTGTACCTGGACGGGCGTTCCTGTGAGTTGTGTGTGGCGGTGAACGACGCGGCCAAACACGCGGCACTGGCGGGCTTGTCGCGCATTTGTCTGGTGTATTGCGAGTGTCTGCGGGGCGTTGAAAAACTCAGCATCGCGGCGGCCTTTACTGCGGGTGATTCGGATCAGCTGATGGTCGGGCGCAATGGTGTGTTTTATGACCGACAGGGGCGCGACTGGCACGCCACCATCAGCAAAATCATCGACCACCCGATCAGTTTGCGGCAGGCCTTCTGGTCGCCTTACAAAAAATTGGCCCGGTTGATTGGTGCGCAGGCGCAGAAAATGGCGGCCAACAAGTCGAAAGAGTCGGATGACAAATTGTTGGCCACGGCGCTTGAAACTTCAAAGCGTGGCACAACCGAGGCCGCTGCCAAGCCTGCGGCCGCCCCGCCACCGTTTGATGTGGGTAAATTTGCCGGTATTTTTGCGGCCATTGGTTTGGCAGTGGGCGCGGTCGGCACCATGGCGGTGTCGCTGGTGGGGGGCTTGTTTTCGTTGCTGTGGTGGCAAATTCCGCTGGCCTTGCTGGGCTTGATGCTGCTGATCTCCGGGCCGGCGGTGTTGCTGGCGTGGTTCAAGTTACGCAGTCGCAATTTGGGGCCGATTCTGGATGCCAATGGCTGGGCCATCAATGCGCGCGCGCGCATCAACATCCCGTTTGGCACTGCGCTGACACAGTTGGCCCAGTTGCCGGCCAATGCCCAGCGATCTCTGGTCGATCCGTACGCCGAGCCAACTGCGCGTTGGCCTTACTGGGCCGTGTTGGGTCTGGTGGTTGCGGCACTGGGCTGGTACGTTCGCTTCAAGGGGTAGTTTGCAGCACCAGTTCGATGCGCTGCCGGATGCGTTGGGCTGCTGCGGCGTTGCCGCCGGTTTGCTGTCGCTTGAGTTGTACACCCAGCCATCCCAATAAGGGTTTTCGCCATCCCTGATTTGATGCTGTTTCGACCGCTAGCCCAATATCTTCAAGGGTAAGCAGCTCTTTTTGTAATAGCAAACTGGCGGCCAAAAGGCGCGACAACGGGTCTTGAATTTGCGCCAGAGGCAGGCTAGTGACTTGGGTCTGGGCTGGCTGGGCTTGTGCCACCAGCGCTTGGTAGGCCGGGGGCAACAGCGCCGGATTGAGTCCCGCCCAATGGCCGGCAATGAAGGCTGCATAGGCCTGTTCGGTGGGCTGGGCTGCGCTGGCCAGCGCCTGGTAGGCAGTACAGGGCTGCAAAACCAGGCTGGCGATTTGTGTGGCACAGCGCACCAGTTCAATCCGAGCCATCAGGTCGGCTCTGCCGGTTC
>JAVHPS010000472.1:0-4600 GCA_036170715.1 Rhodoferax sp.
AGTTGCCTTTCTTGGTAAAGCAAATCACGACAGTTCTCAAGGTAATAGCGGCCAGCGAATTGGCTCATCAAATCGGCAGTGCCCAGCATTTGTGCAATGACTAGCCATTGGGGCGACAGATGCGGCAAACTTTCATGGATGGGGCGGTTGAGCGCGGTGGCAAAAATCAGCTGCGCCTGGTCGGCATGGTTGGCAACAGCGCCGCAGGACAAATAATTTCGCATCCAGTCCACACCACGCTGCTCGTGTGTTGGCAGCAACTGGACACCCTGCAGATGCGCTTCGCTGCGATGCCGAAACAAGCCAATGTCATGAAACAAGGCCAGCAAAATGGCCACGCTGCATTGCGTCGTGCCAAGAGGCTGGGTATCTGCATGTGCACGTTCGTAGCCGTCCAATAGGCGCGCCATCAACAACGTGGTGTCGAGAAAATGCGACAAATTGTGATACGGCATGTCACAGGCCAGCAGGTCGTGATGATGCCCGTCACAAATGGTCTGAATGTCTTTGAAGCCTTGCCTTATGGGTTGTTCATTCAAGTCAGGATAGCGTGTGCGCATCATGCTGCAAACGGCTTTGGCCACGGCATCAGGGTCTGCAACGTTGACCGTGCCAGTGACATCGCTGAGGTACATGCCAACGCTCATGATCTGGCGGGTGATTGCATGCCCAATTGCAAAATCACATGGTGGTTAAGGCGTTCCTGTATGGCAGATGCGGGCACAAAACCTTGAATGTCAGAGCCTACTTCAGCCGTGTGCTGCAAAACTGGCGTTCTGATACTTCGGCCTTTGCCGTCCAGAACGATGGCCACATCGGGTTGGTTGGGGCGTGTGCTGCGCCGTAACACCACCGCCACCTCATCACTGGCCAGCTGCACAAAAGTGCCCGGTGGGCACAGCCCCACAATGCGCAGCAGCGCATGGCCCACAGGGTTGTCATGCGTGTTGTTGCCATGAAGAATGCTTTGGGCGGACTCTGCGGCGCTGCGTCCTTCACGGGATTGACGTGGGCTGATCATGGCCGCGTAGCGGTCTACCACGTGCAGTACATGGGCCAGGCGATGCGCCGGCATCAGGTTGGGCAAGTCCGGGTGTGGCCATGCCTCCTGGTGATGCTGGCTCACGGTGTCAAGCCAGAGTTCGTTGTGGATGCCAAGTTGGCCGAGCAGTGCCGCACTCATGTCCGCGTGGGTTGCAATTGTGGTTTGCTGTTGCTGGCTTGGTTTGTCCAGCTGTGTGGCGAGTTCGTCCTGCAACGCAGTCATTGCAATGTTCATGGTCAGGGCGGCCCGCACCAAGCTGTTGCGCTCGTTTTGAGGCAAGGAAAATTCTGACACCAGCAGCTGGCACAGCACGGCACACATCAACGCATGTGACGTGCTGTAGCCAGCGCGTGACTGGGCCGCAAGCTGGAACAGCAGGTACAGGGCCAAATCAGTGTTGTGCTGCGTCAAGTCTTGCAGCCAGCGGTCGTACTGGTAAATACGCGCCTCAAACTCCTGAGCACTGTCCGGATGCCGCAGAAGCACCGCCAGACCAGACTCCAGATCAGACCACTGACCCAGCAAGTCTTCGTATTCGTCTTCGGTTCGCAGGGCCGTGATCATGCAACGCTGGCGAGTTAGTCGCGGTAATTGTCAAAGCTCAGTGGCATGTCGGAAAATTCTTTGCGAATCAAGGCTTGGGCGGCTTGCAGGTCGTCGCGGTCTTTGCCCGTCACGCGCAATTTGCCATCTTGTATGGCGGCTTGCACCTTGATTTTGCTGTCCTTGATGCTGCGCTGGATTTTTTTGGCCAGCTCGGTCTCAATGCCATCGCGTATTTTGATGACGATTTTGACCTTGTCACCACCGATTTTTTGCACCTCGCCTTTGTCCAGAAAACGCACGTCCACGTTTTGCTTGGTGAGCTTGTTGCGCAGCACGTCTTCAATCTGGCTGAGCTGAAAATCAGCATTGCCGGTCAGGGTCATGTCCTTGTCTTTGAGCTCAATCGCAGCCGGCGTGCCCTTGAAGTCAAAGCGGGTTGAAATTTCTTTGCTGGTGTTTTCAACAGCGTGTTTCACGTCCACGATCTTGGCTTCGCAAACAGTATCAAAAGAGGGCATAGAGGTTCTCGCTAAATGTTCGACAATCCCGCCATGTTAGTCCAGAAAAATGTGCCGCTGCAGACCCTTAATACCTTTCACATCATGGCCCGCGCCCACGCTTTGGCGCGCATCACGGATGAAGCGGATATTCAATTGCTGTTGGCAAATTCCGACTGGGCCGCACAACCTAAGTTAGTGCTGGGAGGTGGCAGCAACATGGTGCTCACAGGCGATGTCAAACCGCTGGTGCTTAAAGTTGAAATCAAAGGTTGCAAGCTGGTGCGTGAAACCGCCAAGGCCTTCATCGTGGAAGTGGGTGCAGGCGAAAACTGGCACACGGTGGTGGCCTGGACGCTGGCGCAAGGCTACCCTGGGCTGGAAAATATGGCGCTGATTCCGGGCACAGTGGGGGCGGCACCGGTGCAAAACATTGGGGCTTATGGCGTGGAGCTGCAAGATCGCTTTGATTCCCTGGATGCAATCGACCTGCAGACCGGACAGGTGTTCACCTTGGACGCTGCGCAATGTGCTTTTGGTTACCGGGACTCTGTTTTTAAGCATAGCAGCCAAGCGAATAAAGAACAGGACTACAGGGCCATTGGACTTAAAGAAAGGGCGCTTATTCTGCGTGTGCGTTTGGCCTTGCCCAAGCGCTGGACGGCGGTGCTGGGCTATGCCGACCTAGACAAAAAAATGGCCGAGCATGGTTGCACCCAACCCACAGCGCAGCAGGTGTTTGATTGGGTGTGCGAGATTCGTCGTGCCAAGTTACCCAACCCGGAGGTGATCGGCAACGCCGGCAGCTTCTTCAAAAATCCCACTGTGACCCCCGAGCAGTGCGCCGACATCATTGCACGTGATCCGCGGGTCGTGCATTACGTGCTGGCCGATGGCTCGGTCAAGCTGGCTGCAGGCTGGCTGATTGATGCGTGTGGCTGGCGTGGCAAGTCGGTCGGCATGGCCGGTGTTTATGAAAAGCAGGCCCTGGTGCTGGTCAATCGCGGCGCGGTGAATGGCACAGACGGTGCTACGGGTGGCGAGGTCATGACCTTGGCCAAAGCCATTCAGACCAGCGTCTACGAGCGTTTTGGCATTCTGCTGGAGTTTGAACCGGTGGTAGTCTGACATTGGCAACAGAGTCTGAAGTGCCCAAGCGTATTTTGTTTGCTATAAAAAAAGAAGCGTTTTAGCCAATTAAATTAAGGGCCATGACCCAATTTTCTCCACAAAGATTACAGCCTGCGTCTTTTTGCATTCATTGCCGTCTTCACCAGCATGAACACCGCAACCTTGTTCTTCAAATCCTGGCCGCTACGCCAGCCCCTGGTTTTTCTGGTTCTTGCAACGCTGGCCTGGTTTGGCCTGTACCAGTTGCTGATTCCAGCTTCTGAAGCGCTGGTGGCCGCGCTGCCGGTCGATCGTGCCAGCCACCTGGGCGGCGCGCTGCAATTCTTTTTTTACGACACGCCCAAGGTGCTGTTGCTGCTCATCGGCATCGTGTTTGTGATGGGCATCGTGCACACCTTTGTCTCGCCCGAGCGCACCCGCGCCATGCTGGCGGGCAAGCCGCTGGGCGTGGGCAACGGCATGGCCGCCAGTCTGGGCATCGTGACCCCGTTTTGCTCTTGCTCGGCCGTGCCACTGTTTATCGGCTTCTTGCAAGCGGGTGTGCCGCTGGGGGTGACGTTCTCATTTTTGATCTCCGCCCCCATGGTCAATGAGGTCGCGCTGGCGCTGCTGTTTGGCATGTTTGGCTGGCAAGTGGCGGGCCTCTACCTGGGGCTGGGCTTGAGTGTGGCCATCGTTGCCGGGGTGGTGATTGGCAAGCTGGGCATGGAGCGCTACCTGGAAGACTGGGTGCGTGACATGCAAAACAGCCAGAGCGAGGAGGGCGTGGAAGTGGCCCACATGCCCTGGGGCGAGCGTATCCAGAACGGTTTTGCCCATGTGCATGAGATTGTGGGCAAGGTCTGGCCTTACATCCTGGCCGGCATTGCGCTGGGCGCGGCCATCCACGGCTTTGTGCCTGAAGACTTTATGGCCAGCATCATGGGCAAGGATGCGCCCTGGTGGTCCGTGCCTGCGGCCGTGGTGCTGGGCGTGCCGATGTACACCAATGCCGCGGGCATCATCCCGATCGTTGAAGCGTTGATCGGCAAGGGTGCGGCCCTGGGTACCGTGCTGGCCTTCATGATGAGTGTGATTGCGCTGTCAGCCCCCGAGATGATCATCCTGCGCAAGGTGCTCAAGCCGCCACTGATTGCCACCTTTGCTGGCGTGGTCGCCGTCGGTATTTTGCTGGTCGGCTATATCTTCAACGCGGTGCTCTGATCACCACCGACCCATCCAATTTTCAACTTCAACTTCAACTTCAAGGAAATCACCATGGACATCAAGGTACTGGGCACGGGTTGTGCCAACTGCAAAGCCACCATTGCGCTGATCGACCAGATCGCGCAAGCCAAAGGCGTGGCCGTCAAGCTGGAAAAAGTTGAAGAGCTGCGCGACA
>JAVHPS010000473.1:0-20759 GCA_036170715.1 Rhodoferax sp.
AATTTGGGCCCCGGTTTGGTTCCAGTGGGTATCTGTGCGGTAGTAAACCTCTTGAGCTTGAATTGCCGTGAAGGGGGCGAGCAAATCAACGGTCGCAACCTTGCGCTGCTTGAGCGCAGCGATTGCAGAGGCGTAGCGCGGCTCGTTGTAGCCCGGGTAGCGCCCATGCGGCAAAAATTTGGCATAAACACGCGCTTTGTCGGGCACCAGGGCCACCACCAATTGCACGTGTTGCGCCTGAAACGCCCGGGCGGCTGCGCCCAGCAGCTCTGCGCGGGATTGCAGGTTCAGTTCACCGTGGGGCTCAAACTTGAGTTCGTCGGTGAGGAAAAGAAAGTTGTTTTGGCCCACGCGTACTTGCTCACCCGCGCCCCCCGTCAGCAGGTAACGGGCGCTATTGGCGGCAGCAATCAAAGTTGGTCGCAGTGGTAGTTTTTGATCCAATTGCTTTTCCAGCCCACCCGTCATGCGTCCAGCCCGAAAGTCGGCCCAACTGCGGGGAAACTCAAGTCCATCCGGGTGGCGTGTTGCGGCCACTATTTGCCAGAGGCCGATAGCCATCACCAAGCCCAAGGTGAGCGCGGTGACGTGGTTTAAAACGCCCGTGGAGGGCTGTTTGATCAGAATGGAGGTGTCAGGTTTCATCATGCGCGACGACGGGCTGTTTAAAACTGAAAATACAGAAAGGGCGTGAAGGACTGGGAAGACAGCGTGGCAATAGCCCAGAGAAAAAGTGGAATCAGCAAAAAGCGCAAAACTTGCGAGTCATGCCGCTTTATCCACGGCATGCTGTAGACCAGCACCACGCCCAATCCCAATACGATCAACCGGTCGGTTGTGATGTGCCAGTCCACAGCAGGGCTGAACCCAACACCGTTGAGACCGATCATGCCCTGCAGCATGCGGGCCGCTCCTGAAACATCCGTGGCACGGAAGATGACCCAGCCGATGATCACCAACAGCATGGTTTTGACAACGCGCAGCCAGTTCGGCCACTTCGATGGGCCGAACCGCTGTTCCCAAAAACGTTCCAGAGCCAAAATGCCACCGTGCCAAGCACCCCAAAGGACAAAAGTCCAGTTGGCACCGTGCCAAAGTCCGCCCAGTAGCATGGTCAAAAACAAATTGATATAGGTGCGCACGACCCCTTTTCGGTTGCCGCCCAATGAAATATAGAGATACTCCCTGAGCCAGTTCGACAGGGACATGTGCCAGCGCTTCCAGAATTCAGTGATCGAGCGTGAGACATAGGGGTCGTTGAAGTTTTCCGGGAAAACAAAGCCAATCATCAAGGCCAGTCCGATGGCCATGTCGGTGTACCCACTGAAATCAAAAAACAGCTGAATGGTGTAAGCCACTGCCCCCAACCATGCGTCAGCCAGGGTGGGTGCAGTGGCATTAAAGGCAGCATCGGCTAAAGGTGCAACCGTATCCGCAACAAGCACTTTTTTGCAAAAACCAAGCATGAAAACAAAACTGCCACGGGCAAAGCGATCCAGTGAATGCACGCGGCTTCGGAACTGTTCTGCGAGCAAGTGGTAGCGCAATACCGGCCCCGCCACCAAGTGAGGAAACAGGGCAATGAATGCGGCAAAGTCGATCAGGTTACGTGCCGGTAACGCCTCGCGCCGATAAATATCGACCAGGTAGCTGATGGCATGGAAGATATAAAACGACAGCCCAATCGGCAGCAGTACATGGGCAAATTCAAAGGGTTTGAAACCCAGCGCGTGCAAGGCACTGTTGAGGCTCTCAACACCAAAATTGGCATATTTGAAATAGGCCAGGGCCAGTAAATTCAGCACTACACCCAGTGTCAGCCAACGGTAGCGGTATGCATCATTTTGAGCACTGCCAACAGCCAGCGCAACGGCGTAGCTCACCAGCGTGACAGCCACCAACAGCAGCAAAAAATCGGGACGCCACCATGCGTAAAACATATAGCTGAAGAGCAGAATCAGCAGCGATTTGGCGCGCCATGGTGTCAGGTAATAACAAACCAGAAACAGTGGCAGAAAAGCGAACAGGAAAATGTTGGAACTGAAAACCATATTTATTGTTTCGGTTGCTCTGTGGCCTCGAGTATTGAGTGGATGCGCAACGTTTTATCCTGTCGTGCGCGCTGACGAAAAAAATGATCAACCAGTTCACCGTTATCGTAGCCAAGCAGGAAAAAAGCGATGCCACCGAGTTGTTGCTCTATTAAATAATTGGTTTTGCGTTGCAATGCCCACCAGTCTTCAAACCATCCTTCCACATGCTGCCCATTGGCATTTTTGAATTGATAAGAAGATGAACCACTGACGGCATCATGCGTGGCACCGTATTGCAACACGCGCTGCTGCACGTTGACCGTGATGTCTGGCAGCAGTGAGGATGGCACAGGAGCAAAGGTGGTATTGACACCCTTGCCCCGCGTTGGGCTGCGGGGTGTACGCCGCAACACTGGCCATTCATAGCCGAACAGCGGAAAACCCAGAATCAATCGCGATTTGGGTATGTCGAGGCTGGAGGCCTGTGCAACGGCTTTTTCCCAGGTCATTGCATCGGAGCCTGTCAGTGGTGCCAAGGGGCCTGCAACTTTGCTTTCTGCCCAGTGCGCGTCATAGCCTTGCAGCACCACTTGATCAACATCGGCTAGCGTGGCTGCGTCGTAGAGTGTGGTTTTGCCACCCAGTGGGAAAAAAACCGACAGATTTTTACGCGGTTGCTGCTGGTGCAGTTGAAGTGCCAAGGCACGTACAAACTGTTGGTAGCGGGCTAACTTGGTTGAATCGATCAATGTATAAATTTCCACATCAAGCTGCAAACCGGCCACGTCGTCGTCGGCAGCCAACGCCGCAGCTTGATCGAGCAGGCGTTGCACTGCGGTATCTGAGTCAAATAAAGCTGCGAAGGTGGGGACATCGAGCAGTGTCAGTGTCAAGTCCAGTGGGGTTGCGTTGAGACGAACCGCTTGGCGTAAATCCTGCCACTGCTCTGGCCAGCCATGGCGCTGCGCGATCGATCCATCGGCAGAAACTTCAAGCTGAAAAAACAGCAGTCGATCAAATTTTTCCAACGCCACACTGCGCCAACTTGCGGGCAACCACCAGCCCAAATAGCCCCAGGCTTTGGGGACTTCTGCCATCGCCGTGCACTGCAGCCAGAGCATGGCGACCAGCAGCAAGTGCCGCACAGCACGCCAAGCCATGCTCAGCTGCAGTCCAATAGCCAGTCGGCCACATACTGGATGTCCTGGCTGGCGCTGCTGCCGGGTTCATAGTGCAGCACCGGGCGTTCAAACGCCAGTGCGTGGGCCACGTGTGGGTCTTTGTGGATGGTGACCGGGATGACTTGCCCCGGATGGTTGGTGAACAAGGCAGAGCGGACATGGTGTCCCAATGCACTGCTGACCGGCATCTGGTTAAGCAAAAGATGCAAACCACGGAAATCAGACCGATCTGCGGTGTACTGCTGCACCAGCGACTCAATGGATGTCACCGTAGCCAACGAAGCTGCATCGACCAGCAGGACGACCAAAGCCCGCTGTGCTGCCTGCAGTGCCTGCTTTAAAAATACACCAGGTCCCGGGGGCGTATCCAGAATGACGAAATCAAAATTGCTTTCATGGAGCGACTCAATGCCATCGGCCACCCAGTTTGAAGCGTGTTTGAGCTGGTTTTCAAAATCTTGCAGTTCAGGTTCGGACACGCGACCGAAAGGGATGAAGCTGATGCCGAACGGGCTTTCGAAAATGGAATGGGGGGTGATGCCTTCGCGCACCAGGCCGGCAATTTCATCCGGGCCAAGTCCCAGGTGCAAGCGTTGCGAATTTTGCGGATCAAGGTCGATCAACAGCACTTTTTTTTGGCGTTGACTGAGCGCGACTGCAATATTGGCAGCCAGGGTCGATTTACCCACGCCACCTTTGCCGGAAATAAAAGCGATAACTTGCATACGATGTTTTTAAAAGGTGCTTAGCGGCTGCGTGCTGCAGGCGACAGTTCCAATGTGTCCGAAGGTTTCAATTTAAGGCGCTCCAATTTTGGTAAAACGACGGGATGGGGGATTGCCGTGTGCGCTGGTTGGTCTGCCGCTATGGCAGGTTCTGGCATGGTTACCGGAGTCTGCTTGCTCGTTGCATCTGGTGTTTGCGTCGGGGTCGACACCGGTGCCGGTGCCACGGCCTCGGTCTTTACTTTTGCAAGTTTGGGGGCAAGCGCCTTGGTCGCAGGGCGTGTGGTTTGCGTCTGGACGGTGGAGGCCTTGGGTTCGCCAGCCGGACGGCTTTTGATGACGACAGGTTGGGGTGGCAAGTCCAACGCGGGGGGCGGTTTGTTTTTGCCCGTAGTGGGTCTGAGTTTGCGCAACGCTTCCGGGTGGTTCGGCGTGCCAAGCAAAACTTTTTGCCAAATTTCAAGGGCAAGATCGGGGCGGTCTTTTTGCTCCCATTCATGGGCTTGGTCTACAAAATATTGGGTCATCAGGTCGTCTGCAGACCAGACGGGCATGACCAAGGGAGCCAGCAACGCCAGCATGCATGTGCGCAGCTTCATCGGCATGAGATTTCAGGCAGTTTTGTGAAACCGGCGATCAATCACACGCTTGAGTGGTCGGTACGCGATCACGGCCAGCAGAACGCAAACCAGTAACGCCAGCACACCAAGCAACAGCGGTTGATCCGAGAAAAACCATGGCACTTTGCTCAGCCACGGGAGTGAACCGATGTAATAGGTGGCGCTGACTTTGGCGTGGTTAACACTTTTATCATCAATCACGGCAAAGTCGCCTTGGATTAACGGTGTTCGTTCGGCATCAATCAGCAAGTCGGAAATTTTGCGCAATCCCATTGGCTTGTCGGCATAAAACACCACGGCACTGCGACCCGCTTGCAAGGGGGATTCGATGGCCATCAAGGCAGACAAATCACCGCTGTCGCTGATGCTGAAAGTGCCCTTGGGCTGCGGCGTGGCTTGTAGGTCTTGCTGTTCCCAGCGGTAGGTTGGCCGCCAGATGGCATCGGGTTCACGCACACGGCGTTCGCCATTGACTTTGACCATGGGCAACTGGTCATACCATTTGCTCATCAGGCGCTGATTTTTGGCCGATCCAACCACCAGCAAATCGCGTGTAGCTACTTTTTCAACATCAAGTGCAGAAACCAATGCGTGTCGCAACGCCGGGTAGCCGGTGGCTTCTCCCATGCGCCCCATCAATGTCAAGTAGAGGCTGACTTCGTCGCTGTTCGGGTTTTCAGGCAAAACCACGGCAGTCTCCGACAAGTCTGCCATGCGGGTGAAGGGGAAACCTATGTTGGCGAAATAAGCCAAATTGGGCAACGCCACGTAATGCGGAAAGCCACTGAAATCAATCGTTGATTCGGGGTCAATGGCGGCTTGCAAATTGTCTGGTGGCCAGTTTTGGCACTCACCTTGTTTCAAGACATCAAAGTAGTAGGCCAATTGCAGTTGATCGCGGCCACTCAGTGTGTAAGGCGCGGCGTACAGCCGTTCTTCATTGGGTGTTATTTTTTGTGTGCTGGCTGGCAAACGTTCCAGTTGGCCCGGATTTTTGGCGGGGTCGTTCAGTGCCAGAGTTTGCAGAAAGTTGTTGTTCAGGTTGATGTTCAGGCTGGAATTGTGATGCTCAGGCAAGCGTGTCACACGGTATTTCAATTGAATGGGGGTACCCGCAGTGCGCCACGTGAACAAATCCGGTGGGACGCGGTAATTCAGACGAATCACGTCCGGAAAATAACCTTGAACGCGCAACTCTTCAGGGCGTGCCAACTCACCAAAACGCACCGGTCTGTTGGTTGGGATCCAGGCTGGCGCATCGTAGGGTTGACGGGGTGCGGCATCCGTATCTTTGGTAACCGTGATTTGGGATCCGGCAAGCGTTGGACTGATCAAAGCCACGGCGCGTGCGGCGCGCATCAGTTCATCGTCAGAACCCCCGGCGATCACCAGCAATTTTGCCAATGGGTTGGTGGGATGCGCCTGGATGGAGATGGTTGCTGCCGCGCTTGCCTGGATGCCAAATACGCTTTCTCCGTTTTGCAAAAACACGACGGCATTACCTTCGGGCAGGGCGTTCAAGGACACCGGGAATTGTGCGCCACGTGCGCCAGCTTGCAAGCCAAACCATGACGACACGATGCCTGCGGCCTTTAACGTGCCCATGGAAGGTGCAGCGGCAAATACAAAAGGCAAACGCAGTGGTGTGGTCTCTCTTTTGTCGAGGAATGGCGCTGGCAGTTTTTTCAAATCAGGTGCAGTTGGCACTTGCGCCAGTGTCAACTCAAGCCGTCCCAAGTCACTCAAAGTCAGCCATAAGGATGAATGCGCCGGGTTTTCGCATTGACGGGTGTAATGCCCAATCAGGGTAAAAGTCAAAGAATTGGTGTCATTGAACAGGCGCGGATCCAGCTTGATTTCGCGGGTGTTTCCCTGTTCTTTGTCTTTAGGGAGCGCTTCAATCATGGCAATGCGGTCATTGAGCGCAATTTTCAAATGACTCAGTTCCGGGATCAAACTCGGCGAGTAGTCGTAGGCAATGCGCAGCTTGGCACCTACCACGATTTCATCGGCACGCACCGGGAAAGCCAGTGTTTGACTGCCCTCAATACCACGCAATTTAATAGCAGACCAGGCCCCCATCTGCTTGAACGTGAGCGATACCACCCGTTGATTGGAGGCTGGCTGGGGTGTTTGATCACCCGCTAGCAGAATTTCTTCCTGTGGTTTTCCCTTGATGCCTTTGGCGTTGAGCGGTTTGGATTCTGCAGGGGTGATGCCCAAAAGTGCAACGGCAACCAGTCCGGCTACGATCACATTCGGTACGGAAAGAAGTTTCAAGCAGGCAGGTCGCAGGCGCGTCATTTTATTTTCCATTTTTGAATCCATTTTTGCAAATAGGTGGCTTTACCGGTAACAACCGAGATCAGGTGCGTCCAGTATTGACTTACCCAGCGCGGCCATGGCCGATCGGCACGCGGCCCGGGCAGCCACTTGGGCCAGTCGTGGCTGCGAGAAAAAACAGCTGCCGCGAGCGCTCGGTAGTTGGTCGTGGCCGCGTCCATAATGCGCACTTGCAATTGGCGCGCTTGGAATGAAACAACTTGAGCCTGGTATGGCGCTTCCTGCAGCCCATGCAATATCGACATGGTAACCACCGAGCCAACCGGTAGCGTGACTTCAAGTGGTAACTGGATGCACAAGGGCATGGCAGGAAAATTTTGTGTCTGACAAGACAACGTGCGTTTACCGGGGAGCTGCAGCATCACCGTTAATTTTTGACAGCGAAGTTGATGCTGCTCAATGGCCCGGGCCTCTTCGGTTACCGCCAGCATACTGAACAATCGCATGAGGTTGTAGGTAGACCATAAAAGATACAGCGCTGTGATGTCATTCGGGATTTCAGCGGAGCCAGCCCAGAACCAACTCCCCAACACGATGGACGCAAGGTTGATTAAACCGGCTAGTCCATAAATGATGGCCACGATGCGCCCTGCTGGCGACCTTAAATTTGGACTGGATTTTCTTGGCAAGCGCCAAAGCTGGTTGACCTTGGTACGGATGAAACTCAAGGTGGTGGGCAGGGTTAAATACCAGCCCAGGATGGTCTCGCGAAGCTGCGTAAAAACCGTCAACCGGCTCTGTGCATTCATCCTTGACAGAGCGATATGTCCCAGCAGCACATGCGGCAGTGCATAGAGTGCCCAAAGATCAGCGCCACTTTGCATGAGGTGCATGCCTGCCAGCAAGTACGCGGCAGGGGCAACAAAAAATACGAGACGCATGCATGGGTAATAAAACTGCATGGCACGGCGTAAATCATCCATTTTTTGTTGCACCGTCAACGTGATTTCGTTGAAGGCCTGCGCAATACCAAATATGACAGATTTTTCAGCGTCCACGGTCACATCATCCGGCAGTGGATGCGCCGAGCTCCAGCCAGCGTAAACGACACCAAACCCATGCGCTTGTAACTTGCGCCCGGTGTGCTGGTGTCTGGAAACAGGCTCAGCGGTAAAGCCACCTGCAGCCAGTAACATGGAACGGCGCGTCAGCGAAAAAGAAGGCCCTTGTGGCGATGCTGGAAACAGTTTTTGGCTCCGACCATGAAGTCCGGGCGCGAAGCAATGATCAGGTGTTTCGACCATGCTCAAGGATGGATGTGACACCAACCACCCCATGGTTTGTTTTAAAAGTTTGGCCTGTGGATGGTGTTGACCGTCCAGCACCAGAACATAGTCGCCGTGGCTGGATGCCAGCGCCTGATTGACCCGCTCGGACAGCGCCTGAGCGGGATGTTCGGCAGCCGAATAGACCACTTCCAGACTGTCGCACCACAGTTTGAGCGTTTCACGCAGTTGCACATCCAGGAGATGAACCACCATTTTTTTCTTTGGCCAGGACAACTCCACCGCGGCCAGGGTCATGGCTTGGAGCATGTCGGCGGACTGATTGTGATGGCCAGCCACAACAAACACATCCACACTTGGCCACGCGTGGCTTTCAGTCGGCAGAGGTTGCGCCGACCATTTGAGCGGCCAGACATGCTGTACAAATTCCAGACCAAGCAGCACAAACAGGAACAACTCCGCTGCCCAAAGTGCAAACCCGGCTAAAAAAACAGCATTGAACTGTGGCTCCAGCGTGACACTCAAACGCCAGTAAAAGTACCGTGCACTGACCATGGCGGCCATGACCCCCAGCGTGAGTGTGAAAAACGTTCCGGTATAGCGTTTGACATAGAGTGCAATGGCAAGCAAAAAAACAGCAAATCCAAATTGCCCCAGGGGCGACAAGTGCAGACTGATCACCAGAGCCGCCAGCAGGAAGCATCCGGTTAGCACCAGAACAGGAAGCCCTGGCAGCATCCAGAACCTGGCATGGGTCAGGTGGTTGGACCAGTTATTTAGTTTGCCGCGTACGTACGGCACAGCAAGAGTATCGACACCCGCTTTGCCCCAGCGTGCGCGCCAGAGTGACAGCAGCAGTGGGGTACTTATTGGTTCAAGGTATTGATCGCCCATAGCGCGAGTTGTGCAAAGTCATGGCTAGCCTGGCCGTAGGGTGCATACGCCAGTACCGGTTGCTGGAAAGCCAGGGCCTCGCTGACGGCATCGTCAGCATGAATTCCGGTGGGTGCAAGATGCTGCCCCAGACGTTGCTGCAACCATTGCGTGGTATCGCGATTCAAAGGTTCATGAGGGTCGATTTGGTTCAAAACATAAAACACCGGGGGTCGTGGCTGGCCGGCTTGGCTGTGATCAAGCCAGGCTTCCATGGCCGGAATGGTGGCATACGAGCCAGCATCTGGCATGAGCACCATCAAGATCAGATCAGCACACGCGAACACCTGGCGCAGGTAAACGCTGGATCCGGGCGGGGTGTCAATCAGCACCACCGCATCGCTGTCAAGTGCTGCGCGTTTGATTTCTGAACCCAACCAGTCGGGTTGTTCGTCGAGCAGAGTTTCAAAGGCTTCGCGTTGCGTTTCAGTGGCAGCACCGTAGGGCAGGCAGTCCATGTTGTAGGGTGTCAAGTGGGCTTGGCCCAACGCACTGTTAATGAGTGCTCGTTGACAAACCCCTGGTGCTTGCGGATGGTCGAGCCCCACATGCCAGTGCAACGCATTTTGCGGGTCGAGGTCTAGCGCGGTGACCCGATGTGGGCCTAAGCGTGCCCCCAGGGCAGCGGCAAGATTGGCAGTGGTGGACGTTTTACCAACACCACCTTTCATTGAAACAATGCCAATGATGCTCATCGTCGGCCCAAACGTGTCCAGAATGATGCAGGCTTGGTGTCCGGTTGTGCTGATTTACCCTCAAGCCGGTTGAAAATTTGCTTCAAAGAATTCGCAACAGCCGTGGCTTCAGGTTGCGCAGGTGGCACAACCATGGGGGCTGTGGATGGCTTGGTATCCGGTTTTAAAACCGGTGGCACGCTGACAGCATGGGCAGCCATGCGTTGCAGGCTCAAGGCCATGTCACCTGCAGCTGCTGGCAAAGACAAAGCCGACTTGTGTGTCTGTGATTCGGGGTGATCCTGATTATTCCAGCGGGCGCGATCAGCGTCAGTCAGCGCTGGTGTGGGGTTCAGTTTTTTCGGTGCCAGGTTGTTGAGCAAGGGCCAACGCTGCGCAGCGGCATCAGCCGATGTGGAATGGGCAGCGCGGTGCGCCGTGCTGTCCGGTTGCAGTGATTGAAACAATGAAACTAATTCACTCGAAGACTTGGGCATGTGATCATCCTTGCATACTTGAAGCCGTTGCGCGCGCAAGTCGTAAGCGCAATGTCATGGCCTGCGAGGCTCCTGTATCACGCACCTGCATGGCCGTACTGGCACCGAGCAATCTGAACATGTTTTGATAAAAGCCCTCCAGCAAACCCACGCTCCACCCCAAGTTATCTGCACCAAAAGCTTCAGCCAAAGGTGCTGCCCAGTGGGTGATTTCGATCGACTCACCGGCTTCTTGAAAGCTGCTCCACCCCCAGTTGATTTGCGACCAGAAAAGGTTCAAACCCTGCTCTAGCTCTGGTAGCGTATTGATATCTTGAAACTGCGCATGCAATTCAGCCGCCAGCCGTTCACCAATTTTGGAAAAAAGCAAGCGCAACTCATCAGGCTGTGCCGACGCGCACAACTCAAGCGCCATGGCGCGCAACACCGCGAGCCATTGGAGCGAAACTTGTTGATTTCTGAAGTAGCTTTCGAGATTATTTTTTTGCATCAAACATCCTTCAATTTGACAGGTGAGAACCTGTCAAGTGCCATGTTCGCACACCAGCAGGTGTGCAAATATAGTACAAGCCATCCCAACTCCCGCTAGCCAGAGTGAAAAAACACCATGAATGCGAAATAGTGCCGCAGTACCGCCTGTCCTTCACTTGATAATCGGCGCGTTTCTTTCCCCGCAGCATGTCTTCAGATAAATTTCAACGGCGATTGCCCCACATGTTTGCACCCCATGTGTGGCTGTGGATTGGGGTGGCTTCCATGCTGGTCGCCTTGAGTTCTGCCACTTTTCTGATTGTGCATAAAGACAGTCGTTCCATTCATAACCTGTACCAGGCCTACGACGCGGTCAATCGGTTCATGCACGACACGGTGCGTTTAACCTTTAAAACCGACTTGAACCGGGAAGCTGTCTTTGTGGCTCCAGTAGGCATTTTGCGGCCAGACGAAACCTTTAACTGGATTGAAAGCTTTGAGGATTTCAAGCCGCGCACTGAAGATGCCGCACCCTTGCCCAAGGCACCAGAGCGTACGCTTGACCCGCAGTGGAATCCGGACTTGGGTGGTGGGTTGTAGGAATTATTTTTTGCAGGGACATCGTCGCATGAAATTCAATGGGTCAACGGATCGGTGCAGGCTCACGCTGCGCACTCTACTGCGGTGTCTGGGCTGGATGTTCTTGTTCATCGCGGTAGAGGCAACGGCAACACCGCTGAGAACGGTCTATCTGTACTCCAGCCCGCTCACCAAGGCTTTTTTCGCTGCCAATGGCACTAGCTACGATGGGTTGAAGCAGCATTGGCGCGAATACTTGCGCCCCCTGGGGGCCGATTACCACGAGATATCCCGGGCCAATTTGCTGTCGGGTCTGAAACCAGGGGTGTTGGTGCTGGGCTCAGCCGTGTTGCTTGACGAGCAAGAACGCCAAGCCATTACGGCGTTTGCCGATGCAGGCGGCAGCATCCTGATGACCTGGGGCACAGGGGTGCGCAATGGAAAAGGGCACTGGGCGGGCTACGGCCTGATTGAGAAAACATTTCAACTCAAGGTCAATGGCAAGGTATTGCCACAAAGTAACGAGGACAACAACGAGCGTTTTATCAATACGTTTGGGGATGGCCCACTGACCTGGTCACTGCCCGCCGGTGAGCGCATCTTTCTGGGTGAAGTCGCCGAGATGTCGATTCGCGTTGATTCACCACACCTGGCGGCGCGCTATTTCAACTGGAACCGCGAGCCCTTGCCCAAAGACTCCAATGGAGCGATTGCATTTTTGGAAAAAGGTGCGTCGCGCCGCGTCTATTTCGGTTTTTCAGAATCCAGTTGGGAGTACGACCCCAACATGGATATGCCCAAGTTGCTCGATGCGGTCATGACTTGGCTCAAGCACGAGCCCAGTCTGTTCAAGGCCGCATGGCCAGATGGCCATGCGTCTGCGCAACTGCTGGAAATGGATACCGAAGACAAGTATTTCAATGCAGTCAATTTCGCCCGTCTGCTTGACGCGGCCAACCTGCGTGGCACGTTTTATTCCCTGACCAGTGTGGCGCGTCAGTACCGCGATGTGGTGCATCAACTTGCCTTGAAGCATGAGATTGGCTACCACGGTGAAATTCACGTCGGCTACAAAGGAAAAACGCCCGACGTGCAAACCAAACGACTCGGCATCATGGCTACTGAAATGAAGGACATTGTCGGCACACTGGCGCACAAAAATGTCACCGGTTTTCGCGCACCGACCGAATCATGGGATGAAAACACCGAGAAAACTTTGCGAAAAATGGGGGTGCGTCACAACGTCACCGGCCCCTCTGCATCAGAGGGCAGATTGCCATTTTTTTCCGAGTCCGAACCGGCGCTGAGTACGCAAGAATCTGTGGTTGGTTTACCCCGCACGCAGATGGATGACCTGAACTACCTTGGGTTGCGCGTCAATGAAGCCAAAGCTGCCGCCATGTTTGCGCTGGATTTTGACTATTTGCATGAAGCCGGTGCGCTGGGGGTGGTGTCGGTTCATTCTCAAAATTTTGCGACCGATGATTTGATGACCCGGTTGATACCGATTTACATCAAGAAAATCCAGCAGTTTCCGAACCAGGTGTGGACGGCCCCTGGTGCCGAGATTGCCGATTGGTGGCGCGCCCGTGACCGGGTCATTCAACACTCAGCCAAAGGCGACATCAGCCGCCTGGATTTTGAGGTGCAGCCCCCTGGCTCAATCAAGGGGCTCACTTTCGTCGTGGTCCATGCCAGTGCGGAGGCGATCCCCAAGATGGTGGTGTCCAGCAGGTCGGACACACCTTTGCCTGAAATCAAAAGAATCGATGCCTACCGCTCCGCGCTTGTTTTTAAAGAAGCGCTCAAGCCCGGAGCCTATGCTTATGCGCTCACTTTTTAAGCACCAGCAGCCTGGCGATTTCATTTCAGAGGGTCAGCGCATAGTCAATCGTCACCGGGGCATGGTCCGAAAACTTTTCCCCCTTGTAAATGGACACCGTGCGCGCCTGCGCCGCCCAGGTGGGTGTCGCCAAGTGGTAGTCCAGCCGCCAGCCCACGTTCTTGGCATAGGCTTGGCCGCGGTTGCTCCACCAGGTGTAGGCATCATCGGTTGCACTGGGGTGTAGTTGTCGGTACACATCTACCAAGCCCGCGTCACTGAGCAACCGGGTCATCCATGCGCGCTCCTCGGGCAGAAAGCCTGAATTTTTCTGATTGCCTTTCCAGTTTTTCAAATCGATTTCCTGGTGCGCGATGTTGATGTCGCCACACAAAATGAACTCACGTTCTGATTTCAGGTGTTGCAAATGTGGAAACATCATGGCCAGAAACCGGAACTTGGCTTGCTGGCGCTCGTCGCCGGAAGATCCGCTGGGAAAGTAGCAACTGATGATCGAGCGTTTGACGTTGCCCGCATCAAACTGGAGTTCTACATAACGACCTTCGGCATCAAATTCCGGCTCACCAAAACCGACCTGGACATGGGTTGGTTCCAGGCGGGTGTAAACACCTACCCCTGAGTAGCCTTTTTTCTGGGCAAAATGAAAATACCCCTGCAACCCAGCCAACTGTTCAAAGCGCCCCTGGACATCTTCAGCCTGGGCTTTGATTTCCTGCACACAAATACAATCGGATGGGCTTTGGCGTAGCCAGTTTTGTAAACCTTTGCTGCTGGCTGAGCGAATACCATTGAGGTTAAGGGTGGTTAATTTAAACAAGGATAGTCCCCATGACAGAGCGGAATGAGAGGCAAACCTGCAAAACATCGGGCCAGGATGCACTGGCACAAGACTTTGTTCAATTTGCGGTCGATTGTGGTGTGCTGCGCTTTGGTGAGTTCACAACCAAAGCCGGGCGAATAAGCCCCTATTTTTTCAACGCTGGTTTGTTTGACGACGGTGCCAAATTGGGTCAGTTGGCGCAATTCTACGCACAGCGCTTGCTGGCCAGCGGGATTGAATTTGACATGATTTTCGGTCCCGCCTACAAGGGTATTCCGCTGGGTGCGGCGGTAGCGATCGAATTGGCCCGGCTTGGCCGTAACGTGCCCTTTGCCTACAACCGCAAAGAAGCCAAGGACCATGGTGAGGGCGGCACGCTGGTGGGCGCACCGCTTAAAGGCCGCGTGTTGGTGGTGGACGATGTGATGTCAGCTGGTACGGCTGCACGTGAATCGATTGCCTTGATTCAAGCTGCTGGTGCCCGCCCCCACGCGGTGGTGATCGCCCTTGATCGGCAGGAAAAAGCCACTGAAAACGGCCAGGATGTCAACCGCAGCGCGGTGCAATATGTGCAACAGCAACTCGGGTTGCATGTGTGTGCCATTGCGCGACTTGACGACTTGTTGCAGTACCTGGAACAGCATCGTGTGCCGGGTCTGGATGATGCTCAGCAGCGTGTGCAGGCTTATCGCGAAAGGTACGGTTGCAGCACGGAGGCCGCATGAGGCCGCAGCTGCGCAGGGGCATTGCACCAAGCGGGTTGATGCTGTTTTTGGGCGCGCTGTGGGTGGGTGCGCTGGCACAAACCGCCGCACCCACGCCGGACATTTACACCTGCATTGATGCCAAAGGCCGCAAACTCACCTCAGACCGGAAAATTCCTGAATGTACCGACCGTGAGCAAAAGGTACTCAACCCCAGCGGTACCCTGAAAAACCGGGTGGGTCCTGCCTTGACGGCGCAAGAACGCGAGCAGTTGGAGGCTAAAAACCGGGCGCTGCAAAAAGAAAGCTTGCGCCAGGAAGAAGAAAAAAAGCGCAACCGTGCCCTGCTGGCCCGTTACCCGAATGCCGACGCGCATCAAAAAGAACGGCTGGAGGCTTTGGGGCAGATCAGCCTGGTCAAGCTCGCGGCTGTGAAGCGGGTGAGCGACTTGCAGGCAGAGCGCGCCAAGCTGCTGGAAGAAATGGCGTTTTATGCTAAAGATACCAGCCGTGCACCGGCGAACTTGCGGCAGCATCTTGAGACGGTGACCCAGGCGCTGGAAGTCCAGACCCGCTTCATGGCCGACAAAGACCAGGAAATGGCCCGCACCAATGCCCGTTTTGAAGAAGAACTGCTGCGCTTGCAGCCGTTGTGGCGCATGAACGCGGCCAACAGTGCCCAGTAACCCAGCCTGACCGCTGCGTCACCCCGCCCCTGTCAGGCCAGTTTTTGGCGCAGCAAGTCATTGACCTGCTGCGGGTTTGCCTTGCCCTGGCTGGCTTTCATGATTTGCCCCACCAGCGCGTTGAGCGCCTTGGTATTGCCGGCCCGGAACTCGTCCACATTCTTGGGGTTGGCGGCCAGCACCGCATCAACAATTTTCTCCAACGCACCGGTGTCGTTCATCTGCTTCAAGCCCTTGGCTTCGATGATCGCATCAACCGTGCTGCCGGGTTGCGTCCACAGCACGTCCATGACCTGGCGGGCGGCGTTGTTGGAGATCGTGCCGTCCTGAATCCGGCCGATCAATTGCCCCAGTTGTTGCGCCGACACCGGGCAGGCGCTGATGTTGGACTCACTGGCATTCAAGCGCCGGGACAGTTCACCCATGATCCAGTTGCCGACCAGCTTGGGTTGACCGCAGGCCTGTGCAGCTGCTTCAAAATAAGTAGCAACATCCCGGCTCTGTGTAAGGGCTGTAGCATCATAATCTGATAATCCATAGGTGTTGAAAAAGCGCGTTGCCATGACACGTGGCAGCTCGGTCATGCCCGCACGCACCCGCTCCACCCACTCAGGTGCAACCACCAGCGGGGGCAAGTCGGGGTCAGGAAAGTAGCGGTAATCGGCCGCATCTTCCTTGGTGCGCATGGCGCGCGTTTCACCGCTGTCGGGGTTGAACAGCACGGTCGCTTGCTGGATGGCGCGGCCGTCTTCCAGCTCTTCAATTTGCCAGCGAATCTCATAGTCGATGGCCTGCTGCATGAACTTGAAACTGTTGAGGTTCTTGATCTCTCGGCGTGTGCCAAGCTCGGCACCGGGCTTGCGCACCGACACATTGGCATCACACCTGAAACTGCCTTCCTGCATGTTGCCGTCGCAAATACCGATCCAGGTGACGATCTTGTGCAACTCTTTGGCGTAAGCCACGGCCTCGGCACTGGAGCGCATGTCGGGCTCGGTGACAATTTCCAGCAGCGGGGTACCGGCGCGGTTCAGGTCAATGCCGGTTTGGCCAATAAAGTCTTCATGCAGCGACTTGCCCGCGTCTTCTTCCAGGTGGGCGCGTACCAGGCGCACCGACTTTTTCTCATCACCCAGGTAGAACTCCACCGCACCGCCCTGCACCACCGGAATCTCAAACTGGCTAATCTGGTAGCCCTTGGGCAGGTCGGGGTAAAAGTAATTTTTGCGGGCAAAAATGCTGCGTGGCGCAATGTGGGAGCCAACGGCCAGTCCGAATTCGATCGCACGTTCAACCGCGCCCTTATTCATCACCGGCAGCGTGCCGGGCAGGGCCAGGTCAACCGCGCATGCCTGGGTGTTGGGCTCGGCACCAAACGCGGTAGAGGCGCGGCTGAAAATCTTGGACTGGGTGGATAGCTGGGCGTGGGTCTCGAAGCCGATGACGACTTCGTAGCCTTGGACAAATTTTGAGGTCATGGTTTCCACATTCCTTTGCTAGCTGAATTGAGTTCGAGTAGTTTGTTCCAGTTAATTGCGCCATCAGTTCCACAAAAGTCTTCAGTAAAGCTATGGGTAAAACGTGTCAGAACACGCCCATACGCCTCAGTAAATTCATCACAACGCAATCTGGCCTGGTATCCCAACGGCTCCACGATTTCTTGATACATCGCTGGTTCACCTGAAATCAAAGACCAAAAATCTTGCCCACACAACTTTAGATAACCTTTTTCCTTCACCGGACTTCCGTCCTGCCCGTAGCAACAACCATTAACGCAAATGACTTGTGTCCGATGCCCTGCGACTCTCTTGACGCGATCAAAGTTCGTGACCATTTTGGCAAGTTGGCTAGCGTTGGCCCAATTCGGGCCACTCTTAATAGAAACCGCGTAACGGATGCCATCACGTGAAAAATCAAGATCAATTCCTTCAGAAATTGACTTCACTCCCCCGAATTTTTGTGCGCACACAAAAATAGCCATAGACTCTAAAAACTCACCAAATAATGTTTCTTCATTAGACGAGAGATGTGCATCCAGTAACTGCTTGACGATCTCAGGCGCTGAGGCAACTGCTTTCGCCTTAAAAAGATAAGGATTTTTCCGTTTTAAGACATTCCGCAGCCTAAGGTTTTCAATGCTACGCAGCCGGTTGTCATGAAATAGCGGCTTGATGTTTTCAGCGACGAACTCTTTTGCTTGGTGCAGCAATGACATATTTTCTTTTCTCCTGAAGCAACACCGATTGTGCGGGTGCAATTTTTTCTCGACACATATCAACAAACTCAAGCGAGATATCTATCCCGATGACCCTCCGGTGCAACGCTAGCGCCGCCTCAATCGTCGTGCCAGATCCAACAAAAGGATCCAATACAACATCGTTCTCATCTGTAAAAAGTTGAATGAACCACGTGGGAAGTGACACTGGAAACGCGGCGCTGTGGCTCTTGTTGCCGCATTCAGTGGCCAAATGCAACACGTTCGTTGGGTAGGCCATTTCACGACCTTGCCAATTTGCAATGTTTTTTGCAAAGGCATTCCCAACTTGAGAGTCATAGCGAACCGTGTCGTTCTTGCCAAGGGTCTTCAGGCGGGTTTGCGCCCAATCCCCCATGGGCACCATGACTGATTCTTGGTTCATCTTGAATTTTTTGGATTTTGTAAAGTGCAGACATCGCTCCCAAGCATCCCTGAAACGATTTGGCCACTTTCCCGGAAAACAATTGCGCTTGTGCCAAATGTATTCATCTGTCCAGAACCACCCTTGTTTTCTCAGGGCAAGGATCAACTCCAAAACGTAGGTATGGCGCTCTCCGTCTACAGCTTTCTCTTTGATGTTCAAAACAAAAGAGCCTTCGGGCTTAAGAACCCTCAAAAATTCCGCAGAACGCGGCAGGAACCAGTCAACATATTTAGAGGGACTAATTCCTCCGTAGGTCGATGCACGCTGATCCGCATATGGCGGAGATGTAACGATCAAATCAATACAGTTGTCCGGATACCGTTTCAGTACCTCCGAACAATCGCCTATCTCGACAGTATTGGTCAGAGGCTGTATTTCGTAGGCAGCTAAAGGCATGCTCATCACGCAACTCCCTGCACAAGAGCAACCGGTCTGGCCGCGTGCCAATGGGTCACTTGCTGGAAGCGGTGCGCCACATTCAGCAGGCGGGACTCGGTCAGGTAGTTGCCAATCAGCTGCAGGCCCACCGGCATGTGCCCTGCGCCAAAACCTACCGGCACACTCATGCCAGGCAACCCGGCCAGCGAGCCGGGCAGGGTGAAGATATCAGCCAAGTAGTCCGTCAGCGGGTCACTGTGGCCACCCAGCTGCCAGGCCACCGTGGGGGCCACCGGGCCGGCAATCACATCACACACCTTGAAGGCCTGCTGAAAATCGTCGGCAATCATGCGGCGAATTTTTTGCGCTTGCAGGTAATAAGCATCGTAATAGCCGTGGCTCAGCACGTAAGTGCCGATCATGATGCGGCGCTTGACCTCGGCACCAAACCCCTGGGCGCGAGTCTGCAGGTACATATCGTTTAGGTCGGTGTACTGGTCGGCCCGAAAGCCGAACTTGACCCCGTCAAAACGGCTCAGGTTGCTGGAGGCTTCAGCGGGCGCAATGATGTAGTACACGGGAATCGACAACTCGGTGCGGGGCAGCGAAATCGGCACCAGCCGAGCCCCGAGTTTTTCATATTCTTTCAGGGCAGCTTCCACAGCGGCGCGCACGTCCGGGGCCAGGCCGTCACCAAAGAACTCCGCTGGCACGCCGATGCGCAAGCCTGCCAGGTCGTCATTCAGGGTACGGGTGAAGTCCTCGGCAGGCACATCGAGCGAGGTCGAATCACGGTCTGCATCCGGTCCACACATGGCACTGAGCAACAGAGCACAGTCTTCGGCGGTGCGTGCCAGTGGCCCGGCCTGGTCTAGGCTGGAGGCAAACGCCACCATGCCGTAGCGTGAAGCGCGGCCATAAGTGGGTTTGATGCCGGTCACGCCGCAAAACGAAGCGGGTTGGCGAATGGAGCCACCCGTGTCGGTGCCGGTGGCCGCCGGTGTCAGCCGTGCCGCCACCGCAGCGGCACTGCCGCCGGAGGAGCCGCCCGGCGTGAGGGTCATATCCCAGGGGTTTTTGACCGGGCCATAGGCCGAGTTTTCGTTGGCCGAACCCATGGCGAACTCGTCGCAGTTGAGTTTGCCCAGGGTCACCATGCCGGCACCGCTGCCTTGGCCTGACACCCCGCGGCCCAAGCGACTCACCACCGTGGCATCAAACGGTGATTGGTAACCCTTGAGCATTCTGGAGCCTGCGGTGGTGGCAAAGTCACGGGTGACAAAAATGTCTTTGTGCGCCACCGGCACGCCTTCCAGCACGCCAGCTGTGCCCGCAGCCAGCCGCGCATCGGCAGCGCGGGCCTGGGCCAGTGTCACGTCTTCCTGGGTGTCCAGAAAAGCGCCCAGTTGGTGGTGGGTGCGCCCACGGGCCAGGAAATGTTGGGCTAGCTCCACAGCCGACAGCTTGCGCTGGCCAAGGAGTTGGGCCAGCTGTGCCACGGTCAGATCGTGCAGATCGGTAGAAAGTTGGGTCATGATGAAAATGTCCGTGCCAATTATTCGAGCACCCGGGGAACCAGGAACAATCCGTCTTCAAGCGCCGGGGCGTTGCGTTGGTTGGCTTGGCGCTGGTTGGGCTCACTGGCCACGTCGTCGCGCAGCCGCAACGCCACATCAGCCATGATGTCGGTCGGGTGCGCCAACGGTGTGATGCCGGTGGTGTCCACGGCACGCATCTTTTCCACAATGCCAAAAAAATCATTGAGTTGTGGACGCAGCAGCTCACGCTCTTGGGGTGACAAGCCCAAACGGGCCAAATGGGCCAGGCGGTCGATATCGGAAGCTGAAATTGACATGGATAGGCAATCGAAACAGGGTGTAAATGAGGGCCAAAACGCTGTGATTCAGGCCGTTGTACGGGGGCAATGGGGTATTATCCCGCCTTTGGGAAGCACAGCGTGCAAGCGCAGTTTTTTGCTAATAAAACACCCTTTTGACCATGTTTACGGGCGACATACGGGCCGAAGTGCCGGGTGTGCCCCATAGGATTACGCCATGTTTGGAACCTTTCGTCAGTATTTTTCCACTGACCTCGCCATTGACCTTGGCACTGCCAACACCCTGATTTATGTACGCGACAAGGGCATTGTGCTGGACGAACCCTCGGTGGTGGCGATCCGCCACGAAGGCGGCCCGCAAGGCAAAAAAACCATCCAGGCGGTGGGCAAGGAAGCCAAGGCCATGCTGGGCAAAGTGCCGGGCAACATCGAAGCCATTCGCCCCATGAAAGACGGCGTGATTGCCGACTTCACCGTCACCGAGCAAATGCTCAAGCAGTTCATCAAGATGGTGCACCCGCGCTCCAT
>JAVHPS010000474.1:0-1018 GCA_036170715.1 Rhodoferax sp.
AGCTGCGGGGCTTGCAGCACCGGGGAATCGGTGCCCAGAATTTCGCCGATCTTCAGGGCCAGCGATTCGAGTCGGCCCAGTGAGCCCAGCGGCTTGGTTTTGTTGTCTATTTTGTGTTGCAACGCTTGCGTGAAAGCAAGGCTGTGGATGTCGTCGAGTTGCGGCATAAAAGAAGTCATGGGAGTTCCTGATGAGTTGGATTGGATTGAATTGAATTGGGTCAAAAATTACTATAAAAATAATATCTACTCGCGCTTATTACATAAGGGCTAGAGGCTATTTTGTTCACAAGGTGGCGCGTCAACCAACAAGCCGTCGAGCACACCAGGCTCAAAGTGGTTTGCAATGAAATCAGCCATGCGCTCAAAGACAGCATCCAGCGTCGGCACAGGGCCTGGCAGGCGCGCGCCAAACAGGGCTTGCAGCGCAGCCTGGTCTTCAAACAGGCCATGCAGGTAAAGGCCCAGCACGTTGCCGCGGGCGTTTTGCCAGCCCAGGCCGTCGGGCAACACCGCCTGCGCCACATCACCCGCTTTGGCCATGGCCGGGTGCTGCGTGGTCTGGCCTTGGTGAATTTCATAACCGCTGACGGGCACACCGGCCAATGAAGCCCAAGGTGCCACAGAACCCTCAGCCGCTTCATTCACGCCAGCGGAGCTATGGCCAGAGGCCTCATGCTGTCGAACGCGCAGAAATCGGCCACCGGCCACAGCCCCGCTGGCGTCGGCAACGGCACAGGTCGGCCTAGAAGCGAATCGGGTCTGCGTATGCTGCACGGTTTTGTCGGCCGCAAACACCGTCACCAGCGGCAACAGCCCCAGGCCCGGCGCGTTGCCGTTGATGTCGCTCGGGTCAATCAACGCCTCGCCCAGCATCTGCAAACCGCCACACACGCCCAGCACCGCCCCGCCCTGCTGCGCGTGCTGTGCCACCGCAGCATCCAGCCCTTGTGTGCGCAGCCAGGCCAGGTCAGCCGTGGTGGCTTTGGAGCCGGGCAGGATGATCCAGTCAGTCGGCT
>JAVHPS010000475.1:0-1018 GCA_036170715.1 Rhodoferax sp.
AACAATGTGTTTTCCAGCAAGATCTTTCATGCGCCGCAATGTAACAGAGCGCCCAACCCAGCCTCACTCCGGCCATGCCCCACCCCTATAATCTCGTTTTACCAGCTCCCTGAGCGTGCAGCTCACTCTGACATGACCAAATTTGTCTTCGTCACCGGCGGTGTGGTGTCTTCCCTGGGCAAGGGAATCGCCTCCGCCTCCCTTGCCGCGATTCTGGAATCGCGCGGCCTCAAAGTCACTTTAATCAAGCTTGACCCCTATCTGAATGTAGACCCCGGCACCATGTCGCCGTTTCAACACGGCGAGGTGTTTGTGACCGACGACGGCGCAGAAACCGACCTTGATTTGGGCCACTACGAGCGCTTCATAGAAACGCGCATGAAGAAGGCCAACAACTTCACCACCGGTCAAATTTACAAAAGCGTGCTTGAAAAAGAACGCCGCGGCGACTACCTGGGCAAGACCGTGCAGGTCATCCCCCACGTCACCAACGAAATTCAGGACTTCATCAAGCGCGGTGCCGGCTTTGGCACGGCTGACGCGGTGGACGTGGCCATTGTCGAAATTGGCGGCACAGTGGGTGACATCGAATCGCTGCCCTTTCTGGAAGCCGTGCGCCAGCTCAGTTTGCAACTCGGCCCCAACAACAGCGCCTTTGTGCATTTGAGTTACGTGCCCTGGATTGCCGCTGCTGGCGAACTCAAAACCAAGCCCACGCAACACACCGCCAAACAACTGCGCGAGATCGGCATCCAGGCCGATGCCCTGCTGTGCCGAGCTGATCGCCCGATTCCCGAAGAAGAACGGCAAAAAATATCGCTGTTCTCCAACGTGCCCGCATGGGGCGTGATTTCGATGTGGGACGTGGACACCATTTACAAAGTGCCCCGCATGTTGCACGAGCAAGGCCTGGATGGTCTGATTTGCGACAAGCTGCGCCTGAATACCCCCCCGGCCAACCTCAAACGCTGGGACGACCTGGTGTATGAAACCGCGCATCCGCAAGGCGATGTGAACA
>JAVHPS010000476.1:0-4592 GCA_036170715.1 Rhodoferax sp.
CCCACAGGTCAGCGGGCGGCAGCAGGGCGTGCACCCGGTTGGAGCCCAGTTGGGTGCTGGCCAGTGGTTTGAGTCCACCGGCCGGGTAAAATCCGGGCTCGGGTGTGGTTGTGGCGATTGGGGACTGGGTTGATGGGGTAGCGGTATCAGATGCGGGTGGAGCCACCCCCGATGGGGTCGCGCAGCCTGACAGCCATACGGCAGCTGACAGCATCAAACAGCGGGAAACAGTTTTCAAAATTGGTCTTTCCAGGTGCGCAGGGCGGCAAACACGCTGATGGCATCAGGGGTGTGGGGGCAACGCTGCTGCACCGCACGGGCCACGCTGGCCACATGGGTGCGTAAAAAGGGGTTGACTGCTTTTTCCAGACCGATGCTGGAGGGCAGGGTGGGTTGCAGGTGGCGGCGCAGTTCTTGCGCACGCTGCTGGTAGCTTACTAAATCGGCATTGTCGGGCTCTACCGCAAGGGCAAAGCGCAGGCTGCTCAAGGTGTACTCGTGGGCGCAGCACACACGGGTGGCATCGGGCAGGGCGGCCAGCCGTGTGAGCGAGGCCAGCATCTGCGCTGGCGTGCCCTCAAACAGCCGGCCACAGCCGGCGCTGAACAAGGTGTCACCACAAAACAGCACCGGAGTCTGCCCTGGCACTTGCGCGTAGTAGGCGATGTGGCCTGCGGTATGGCCTGGTACATGGAGCACCACAAAACGCAGACCCAAGGCCTGGACGGTGTTGCCATCATGCAGGCGCAGCAATGGCTCCGGCATGGGTTCCAGGGCCGGGCCAAACACCGCTGCGCCGGTGGCCTGGCGCAGGGCATTAACCCCACCGGTGTGGTCGTTGTGGTGGTGCGTGACTAGAATTGCCTCCAGTGTCAAACCGCGCTCCGTCAAGGCCGCCAACACGGGCTTGGCATCGCCAGGATCCACCACCAGCGCCCGATTTTCGTCGTGCAACATCCAGATGTAGTTGTCGTTGAACGCAGGTAATGGAGTTAAGTTCATGGGTCGTCAAATTATAGATTTGCATGCTTGGTTGGCGACTCCACCAGGGGCTTACCTGCTGGCCTGGGAGCGCGAGCAAGTCACGCGCCTGGTGGCCGACAGGTTTGGCTTCCACGCCCTGCAACTGGGCTTGCCCGAGCTGGATGCCTTGGCCGCCAACCGCATGCCGCACCGCTGGCTGGCCACTGAAACCCCGCACCCCAAAGCCGCTTTTGTCACGCATTTTTCCGCCTTGCCGTTTCCGGCCAACAGCCTCGATCTGGTGGTGTTGCCGCATGCCCTGGAGCTGACCGTTGACCCGCACGCCGCGCTGCGTGAGGTGGAACGGGTGCTGGTGCCCGAGGGCCGGGTGGTGATTTTTGGCTTCAACCCGATGAGCCTGTGGGGCTTTCGCCAGAGCCGGGCACATTGGTATCGGCGGCTGGGCTGGAACCACCTGTTCTTGCCGGAGGCGGGCGAGTTCATTGGCTACCTGCGCTTGCGTGACTGGTTGCGCTTACTGGGTCTGGACATCGAGTCGGGTGAATTTGGCTGTTATCGCCCGGCCCTGTCCACTCCGGGTTGGCTGGCGCGCTTTGCCTGGATGGACACGGCGGGTGCGCGCTGGTGGCCGATACTGGGCGCTGTGTATGGTCTGGTGGCGGTTAAACGAGTGCGTGGTGTGACCCTGCTCAACCCGTCATGGAGACCTGTAAAAAGACCCGCAGGTGCTTCTGTTTCTGTAGCTGGTAGAGCAGGTAATACAAGGGCTAGTGCTTAAAAACTTATATAAAAATTGGAACAGGACGAAGGTTTGAACAAGATTGATATTTACACCGATGGGGCCTGCAAAGGTAACCCTGGCCCAGGCGGTTGGGGGGCCCTGCTGAAATCCCCGCAAGCCCAGAAGGAACTGTATGGCGGCGAGTTGGGAACCACCAACAACCGCATGGAAATGATGGCGGTGATTGAAGCCTTGTCGGCCTTGAAGCGACCGTGCCAGGTGGTACTGCATGTGGACAGTCAGTATGTGCTCAAGGGCATGACCGAATGGTTGTCCGGTTGGAAGGCGCGCAACTGGAAGACAGCCGCCAAAGAACCGGTAAAAAATGTGGACTTGTGGCAGCGCCTGGACGTACTGGTCAATGCGGGCAGCCACCAGATTGAATGGCGTTGGGTGCGTGGCCACAATGGCGACCCTGGCAATGAGCGTGCCGACGAGTTGGCCAACTTGGGGGTTGAGATGGCGCTCAAGACGCGCTGAACCCCGTGGTGTTGTGTGAAGTTTGGGTAAACCTGGCAACGGTTTAAGGCAAGCTGCACACAAGCCCGTTACAGTCCGTCGCAAGTGAATCTGTCTGGCTCGTTTCGGCGAGGAAAAAAATGGCTTCAAAATTTTCTTACATCGGTGTGGCGGTGCTGGGCATGGCCGTGGCGGGCACGGCGGCCTGGTGGCTTCAGTTGCGGCCGCTGACACCCAACCCCATGCGCGCTGCTGCTGGCCCCAACGCGACCCCGTCTGCTGCTGGCGCACGCGTGGCGGGCGTTGAGGTGGCCCGTGCCAGCTTGCAAAGCTTGCGTGATGATGCGCAAGCCGTAGGCAGCTTACGGGCGCGTCAAAGCGTGATGCTGCGCCCGGAACTGGTCGGGCGCATCACGGCGCTGAACTTCAAAGACGGTGTTCGGGTGCGCCAGGGCCAAATTCTGGTGCAGTTTGACGACCAACTGCAACGTGCCGAGGTGCAGCAAATGCAGGCCCAGTTGGCCATTGCCCAAGCCAATTACCAACGTACCCAAGAGCTGGTAGCGGCCCACTTCATGGCGCAGCAAACCCTGGACACGGCAGCGGCCAATTTGCAGGTGGCGCAGGCCCAGCTGGCGCTGTCGCAGGCACGCTTGACCCGCATGGCGGTACGTGCGCCGTTTGCCGGCACGGTCGGTATCCGCCTGGTCAATGTAGGTGACTACGTGAAAGACGGTGTCGATTTGGTGGCGCTGGAAGACACGCGCCAGATGCTGGTGGACTATCGGCTGCCGGAACGCTATGGCAGCAAGGTCAAACCCGGCCAAAGCGTTGAAGTCACACTCGATGCCTTGCCTGGACGTGCCTTCAAAGCCCAGGTGCAAGCCGTAGACCCGCTGCTCGATGCCAATGGCCGATCAGTGGGTGTGCGCGCGCTGCTGACGGGTGCTGGTGACGTGTTGCGCACTGGCATGTTTGCGCGCGTGAGCACGGTGTTTTCGATCAATGACGCGGCCTTGGTCGTGCCCGAAGAAGCGATCGTGCCGCAAGGCAACCGCCAGCTGGTTTA
Source organism: Rhodoferax sp. (assembly GCA_036170715.1). Taxonomy (GTDB): domain Bacteria; phylum Pseudomonadota; class Gammaproteobacteria; order Burkholderiales; family Burkholderiaceae_C; genus Rhodoferax. Next base: position 3,294 of record JAVHPS010000476.1, read on the forward strand.
CAAGCTGGACCAACCTCAGCCCGGCACGGCCCTGCCCCCAGACACGCAATGGGTGTCGCAGCGTCAAGAGGTGAAGCTGGGGGTGCGTAGTCAAGGCAAGGTTGAAATTGTGCAAGGCCTGAAGCTGGGCGACACGGTGGTTGTGGCCGGCCAGCAGCGCTTGCAAAAAGACGGCACGCCGGTGCGGGTGGTGGAGCTTGGAAAACCGTCTGGCAAAAGTGATGCTCCTAAAAACAAAGCATCTAGCGCAATACCTGCAAGCGCTAGCTGAACATTAGCCAGAGAATTTGAGCATGCAACTGGCTGAAACCTCGATCCGCCGCCCGGTCTTTGCCACCGTGCTGTCGTTGTTGATTGTGCTGATTGGCGCAGTCTCTTTTAACCGCTTGTCGGTGCGTGAATACCCCAAGATTGACGAACCGGTGGTGTCGGTCACCACCACTTTTGCCGGCGCGTCGAGCGAGGTCATGGAGACGCAGGTCAGCAAAGTGCTGGAAGACTCGCTCTCGGGCATCGAGGGGGTGGATGTGATCACCTCCACCAGTCGCCAGGAGCGCAGCCAGATCAGCGTGCGCTTTGTGCTGAGCCGCGATGCCGATGCTGCCGCCGCCGATGTGCGCGACAAAGTCACCCGGGTGCGCCAGCGCCTGCCGCAAGGCATTGACGAGCCGGTGATTGCCAAGGTTGAAGCCGAATCGTTTCCGGTAATTTTTTTAGCGCTCAGCTCCGACACGCACACCGCGCTGCAACTGTCTGAGCTGGCCAATACGCTGGTCAAACCGGTGCTGCAAACCGCACCCGGTGCGGCCGAGGTGAATATTTATGGCGAACGCAAATTTGCCATGCGCATCTGGGTGGATCCGGACAAACTGGCCGCCTACAAGCTCACGGTGCAAGACCTGGAAGATGCCTTGCGCCGCGCCAATCTGGAAGTGCCCGCCGGCCGCATTGAAAGTGCGCAGCGCGAGTTCAACGTGACGGCTGCGACTGACTTGCAAACCGCCCGCGAGTTTGCCCAGGTGGTGATCCGCAACGTGGCCGGGCAGCCGATTCGCATCGCAGACGTGGCGCGGGTGCAGGAAGCGCCGGTGGACGAGCGCTCGTTTGTGCGCTTGAACGGCCGCGACTCGGTGGGCGTGGGGGTGGTGAAACAGTCCACCGCCAACCCGCTGGAACTCTCCAAAGGCGTGATTGGTTTACTGGACAAACTGCGCCGTGATCTGCCCCCCGGTGTGACGATTGCGGTGGCCAATGACAACTCGGTGTTCATTGACGAGTCGATCAAAGCGGTGTTCAAAA
>JAVHPS010000477.1:0-1017 GCA_036170715.1 Rhodoferax sp.
GCAAGATCATGCTGTAGTCCGGGCCATTGGGCCAACTGATGCCCGTGCTGTAACCTGAGGTGGTTTGGCCGTTGTTGGTGTTCAGGCTGGTGAACGAGGGATTGACGTTGTTGCCGATTTGCAGATAGCTGCGCATCAGAATCTTGCCGGTGCCGTCCAGGGTTCGCGGGAAACGTGAACGCCAGTCGGAGGATTGATAACCTTCGCTGTCATAACTGCTGCTGGGTATGGACGCATAGTTGTAGGCCTCCTGCGCGCACAGCAAGGTGTTGAAACCGTCGGCACTGCGGTAACTCTCAAAGTCGGTGAAGCACTTGCCGCCCAGGCCGCCGCCACTCCAGGTGTCGTTGAAGAGGTAGAAACCACGGTCATCACCCACCAAAGTCCAGGGGCGGTCGAAAACGGACGCGCCGTAGTGGTCGTAGGCGTTGCCATCTGACCTGGCGTAGTACCACTTGTACCAACCGTCATACACACCGGCACCGGAACCGGTCGCGACTTCGTTTCGTGTGGGGTAAGCACTGTCAAATGGCGCCCGGGCACCGACGAAAGTGTCAATGTCACTCATGCCTTGGGCCATGGTCACTTTGGCTTTTTTGGCGTAAGTCGTGGTGTAGGCCGGATCACAACCGTCGTCCACCCGCAGGTAGGGTCGATTGGACAGCACGTTCAGACTGCGGTAGGCGCGCTTGTTGGTGGCGGTAAACGCAATCTCCCAGCCCAGAGGTGCGACCTTGGAGGTGATGCTCGCGCCTGTGGCCGGACTCACCGGCGTGCCGGTGATGGCATAGGTGAAAGTGCTGGTCGTCACAGCCACCACACGCACCTCACCGTTGTACTCGTTTTGATCTGCGCCAGAGATGGTCAGCACCTGACCCACCCAGTACAAATGCCCTGCGGGAATGCTTGCTGTGGCGACACCGGCGACGCTGGTCAGCGTTTCGATGGTTTTAAGGTTGAAACCAGTGACCAGCACCGCATCGAGGAGCGCGGTCATGCAACCCCAGTCGTTGGTCA
>JAVHPS010000478.1:0-1016 GCA_036170715.1 Rhodoferax sp.
ATAAGGGCTGAGGCCTGTTTTGCTTGTAAACCGAGGGTTTGGGTGTAATCGGTGAGGTGAAGTGCGTGCATGGGGAGGGTGACTTGGGGTCGAGGGTCTTGATGTCTTATTCTGGCAGAGTTGGGCGACTTAAAGCGCAGCCGCTGGAATCGCCAAAATGCGTTCATCCAACCAGCGTGGGCGTTCGTCATTGTTGATCACCAGCCCCAGTGGACAGTCGTGGACATTGACAAAATCCGCTAGCGTTCGCAAAGCGCGCCTGTCAGACTGCGGTGTCAATTTGATCTCTACCGGCAACAGCTTGGAAGGGCCAAATGCCCCTTCCAAAATCAAGTCAACTTCTGCGCCACTGCGGGTGCGGTAGTGAAAAGGCGTCACATCCATACCGGCGTTCTCAAACCCACGCAGTAAAGTTTCCACCACCATACCCTCCCAAGATTTACCCACGACGGGATGGGTAATCAACATGTCAACATCGGGAATGCGCAAGAGCCGATGCAACAGTCCGCTATCACGTAAAAAACCTTTGGGATGTTTGACCACTTGCTTGACAGCAGAGCGATCCCAGGCTGGAACATGCCGCCACAAAAAGGTATCGTGCGCAATGCTCAACCAGTCACGAACAGTCGGCTCACTCACCCCTAACGTTCGTGCCATATCGGCATTGTTGAGAATATTGCCTGAGTGCTGGCTAAGCAAGGTAATGAACTGCCGAAATCGATCCCGATTCAAAGTGGGAAACAAGGCGCCAATGTCTCTGAGCAAATAGGCATCAATATAGTGGCGCTGCCACAGACTGCGAAATGCGTCATCGCTACTCAGCCAAGGTTCAGGGTAGCCGCCCTGAAACCAATAGTCACGCACCTGGTGCACCGTCAACCGTGCCACAGCTGCCGCATGAATTTGCGCCAGCGGCGCACCCGCGGCCAACATTGGGTACAGGGGCGAGGGTGGCAGTTGCCATGCCTCCGACAGGCTCAAGGGTGCCATCTCCAGACGCGCCATCCGGCCAGCCA
>JAVHPS010000479.1:0-20658 GCA_036170715.1 Rhodoferax sp.
TGCCGCTGAGCACCCGGCGCAACCTGGAACTGGTGCAAACCCTGCGCGGTGAAGATGCCCCCACCTTGTTTTCGCTGCTGGACACCTGCATGACGGGCATGGGCAGCCGCCGGCTCAAAGGCTGGCTGCTGCAGCCCCAACGGGCGCGCACCCAAGCGCAGCAACGCCTGAACGCCATTGCCGTGCTGCGCCAAAACGCCCCCGGCGCACCCACCGGGCTGTGGCAAGCGCTGCGCGAGCAGCTCAAAGGCAGCACCGATGTGGAACGCATCACGGCCCGCGTGGCCTTGCGCCAGGTGCGCCCGCGTGAACTCATTGGGGTGCACAAAACACTACAAAAAACAGAGCTACTGGCTCCTATATTACAACGGCTAGAGGCCTATTTGTCACATATTGCAGAGGAACTGATGCCGCCTGCTGGCTGCGCCGATTTGCTGGCCCGCGCCATCACGCCGGAGCCCGCCGCCCTGGTGCGCGACGGCGGTGTCATCGCCACCGGTTTTGATGCCGAATTGGACGAGCTGCGTGCCATCCAAAGCAACTGCGACAGTTTCTTATTGGACCTGGAAGGGCGCGAAAAGCTGCGCACCGGCATTGCCAACCTGCGCGTACAGTACAACCGGGTGCACGGCTTTTTCATCGAAGTCAGCCAGGGTCAGCTCGACAAAGTGCCCGACGACTACCGCCGCCGCCAGACGCTGAAAAATGCCGAGCGCTTCATCACCCCTGAGCTCAAAGCCTTTGAAGACAAAGCCCTGAGCGCCTCAGAGCGCGCGCTGGCGCGTGAAAAGTGGCTCTATGACCAGCTGCTTGATGCCTTGCAAGCGCATGTCAGCGCCCTGACCCGCTTGGCGCACGCGCTGGCCACGCTGGACGCGCTGTGCGCACTGGCCGAGCGCAGCCTTCTGCTGAACTGGTGCGCGCCCGAATTTGTGAAAGAACCCTGTCTGGACATCGTGCAAGGCCGTCACCCTGTGGTGCAGGCGCGGCTGGCCGAGACCAGCGCGGGGGCGTTCATTGCCAACGACACCCACTTGGGGCCGCGCCAGCGCATGCAAATCATCACCGGCCCCAACATGGGCGGCAAATCCACCTACATGCGGCAAATTGCGGTGATCACGCTGCTGGCCAGTATGGGCAGTTATGTGCCCGCCGCCAGCTGCCGCCTGGGGCCGATTGATGCCATCCACACCCGCATTGGCGCGGCCGACGACCTGGCCAACGCCCAGTCCACCTTCATGCTGGAAATGCTGGAGGCAGCGCAAATCCTGCATGCAGCCACGCCCAACTCGCTGGTGTTGATGGACGAAATTGGCCGCGGTACCAGCACCTTTGACGGCCTGGCCCTGGCCAGCGCCATTGCCACCCAGCTGCACGACAAAACCCAGGCTTACACCCTGTTTGCCACGCATTACTTTGAGCTGACCGAGTTTGCCGCCACGCACCACGCCGCCATCAACGTGCATGTAAGCGCGGCAGAGAGTGGCCGTGACATTGTGTTTTTACATGAAATCCAGAGCGGCCCGGCCAGCAAGAGCTATGGCATCCAGGTAGCACGGCTGGCCGGACTGCCCGCTGCGGTGCTCAACCACGCTCGCCACACGCTGCAAGCACTGGAAACCCAAGCCAGCCAGTCGCACGCCCAAGTGGATTTGTTTGCCGCACCGCAAGCTACTGAATCTGTAGCAATAAGCCCAATAGAAACATGGGCTAAAGGCATTAATCCTGATGAACTAAGCCCCCGCGAAGCGCTTGAGGCGTTGTACCAGCTTAAAAAGCTGACCACCCTTCACGCCTAGCAATTCACTCGTAAAAGGTGTGCAGTTTTTGGCTTTCTTCGGCTGAATAGCGCAGCCCCTTGAAGGCCAGGGCATCAAACGCGCTGGATTTACCCATTTCAGCAAAAGCCTCCCTGACACGCCTGATGGTGCTGGCAGGTACTTTGGGCGCGGCCACCACAGCATTCAAGGGCCAAGCCTGGCTCTCATGGATGACCCTGATCTTTTTTTGCGCCACAAACGCATCCACCACCGATTTGTTGCGACTGATGCCCACGGCGGCACTGTGCAGGTCTACCAGAAAAGGCACGGCATCGGCGTAACGTGTGCGCTCAAACTTCAGGTCTTTACCGACCCCTGCCGCCTTGAGGGTCGCCATGGCGGTGGTTGAGGCCCAGTTGCCCGCACCCGGCGTGGCGATTTTGACGGTCGATAGGTCTTGCAGGGTTTTGATCGGGCTGTCATGGTCAACAAAAAAGAACACAGTGTTGTCTTTGCGGTCATCGGTAAAACCAACCACCTGGTACGCCCAGTTTTTTTCGGCCTTGAGCGCTTCGTGCGTATGGATCAGCAAAAAATCAAACTTTTTGTCAGCAATGGCCTCTTTGACCTTGTCGCTGTACACCGGGTGAAATTCAAATTTATTGCCCGACAACCGGCCCAACTCATCCAGCACGGGCTGAAACCGCTGTCGCAGTTCTGCAGGGCTGTCACGGTAACTGACTTCAGCATTGACACCGACCTGAAACTCTGCCGCCAATGCCGAACAGACCGACCACACTGACAGCGCTATCCCCAAAAAAATACCCCTGCAGCGCGTTGCGGGGAACGCGTGGTGAATTGGATGTTGGGTCATGTTTTTCTCCGTTTGCTGCAATTTTTTGCTGACACCGTGCACCCCCATTGGGCAGCTGCACACCTGCATAATAGGGACACAGGCACAACGCGGGTTTGTGCTGCCTCAGATTTTCAGCGATTTATTCCACCTCATGACTTACTGCGTCGCCATCAAACTCAATGCCGGACTGGTTTTCTTGTCCGACTCCCGCACCAACGCCGGGCTGGACCAGATCAGCACCTTCCGCAAAATGATCGTCTATGAAAAACCCGACGACCGCTTCATGGTGCTGCTGTCGGCTGGCAACCTGAGCATTTCACAATCCATCCGCGAAATTTTGCAGGTTGAAAAGCTCAAGGACCACGACGACGATGCCGACCCCATCACGATCTGGAACGCCAAAAGCATGTTTGATGCCGCGCGTGTGCTGGGCGCAGCCATTCGCCATGTGTACGAGCGTGATGCCGCGGCACTCAAACTGGCCGGCGTGGACTTCAATGTGTCACTGATCTTTGGCGGCCAGATCAAAGGCGAAGGCATGCGCCTGTTTCAGGTCTATTCGGCCGGTAATTTCATTGAAGCCACGCCCGAAACCCCTTATTTCCAGGTCGGTGAATCCAAATATGGCAAGCCGGTGCTGGACCGCGTCATCACCCCCACCACACCACTGGATGAGGCCGCCAAATGCGCCCTGGTGTCCATGGACTCGACCCTCAAGTCGAACTTGTCAGTGGGGCTGCCGCTGGACATGGTGGTCTATGAAGTGGACAAGTTCCAGACCGACAAAGTGGTCTGCATTGACGAGCACAACCCCTATTTCAAGATGATGCACAACAGCTGGGGCCTGAAGCTGCGTGAGGTGTTTGACAGCATTGAAGACCCCACCTGGGACGGCGGCCAAACCGACGTGCCACTGATGCAACAGGCCAGCCGCAGCCGACCGCTGAAAAAAATCAGCACACCACAAGAAAAACTAATTTGATTGCGGGACAGACTGCAGCTACACGCAGTGAGCCAGCTCTGTCCCCAACTGACCTCCATGCCCTACCGAAAAGCCCTCACACCCATCGTTTTCTCGCACGCCAACAGTTTTGGGGCCGGCACTTACCGGCTGCTGTTTGAGGCCCTGAAGACGCGTGGTTTTGCCATCAACGCCATCGAACAACTGGGCCACGACCCGCGTTACCCGGTCACCAACAACTGGCCGCATCTGGTTCAGCAAGTCACCGATTTCACCCAAGCCCAGGTTGACAAGACCACCACCCCGGTGTTTTTGGTAGGACATTCGCTGGGCGGTTTTTTGAGCCTGATGGTGGCCAGCCACGCGCCCCATCTGGTACGCGGCGTGCTGCTGCTGGACGCGCCCATTGTGGGCGGCTGGCGGGCTGCCGCGCTGGGGTTGGCCAAGCGCACCCAATTGGTCGGCTCCGTGTCGCCGGGGGCGGTGAGCCAAAAACGCCGCAACCATTGGCCCAGTGCCCAGGATGCACTGGCACACTTTCAGGGCAAACGTGCGTTTGCCAAGTGGAACCAGCAAGTGCTGGCCGACTACATTGCCCATGGCACACACGATGCCAGCGTCAACGGCAAGCCACAGCGCGTATTGAGTTTCAAGCGTGAAGTGGAAACCGCCATCTACAACACCCTGCCCAGCAACCTGGAGGCCTTGATCAAACAGCATCCAGTGAAATGCCCGGTGGCTTTCATTGGCGGCACACACTCGGCTGAAATGCGCCAGGTTGGCATGGCACTGACCCAGCGCATCACCAAAGGTCGCATCATGATGCTCGACGGCACGCACCTGTTTCCGATGGAAAAACCCCTGGCCACGGCCGCCGCCATTGAGGCCGCTGTTTTGAATATGTCACACTTGCGGCATGACGCAGGTGCAGGCCCTTCAACAGCAAGTTGAGCAACTTCAGCAACAGCATGAACAGCTGCAGCAAGCCTGTGCTTCGCTTGAATTAGCCTGCGCCAGGCAGCAAACTGATGCGCAAGCCTGGGTTGCCACCCGCACCCAGGAGCTGGCGGCGCAAACGCAACAACAAATGCGCTCGCAGGCCTTGCAGGCCGTGTTTTACCGTATCACCGAACAGGCCACAGCCGGTTTGTCATTGTTTGATTTTGCTAAATTTGCCCACGGCCTGCTGGGTGAATTGATCGATGCCAAAAATTGCTACCTGGCGCTTTATCAGCCACAAAAACACACGCTGGACTTTCCCTATTACGTAGACGAACGTGACGGTGACACGATGCAGTGCAACGATGTCCCTTACCGGCATGGGCTGACCGAATATGTGCTGCGCACCGCCCAACCCCAGCTGATCGACCAACCGCGTTACCAGCGCTTGCAACAGGCCTGCGACATCACGGCCGCAACCGGCGACCTGAGCTTCTCAAGCTGGCTTGGTGTACCCCTGCAAATACAGGGTGCGATCCGTGGTGCGCTGGTGGTGCAGCGCTATGCCGATGCGGGCAACTACAGCCAGGACGACGTGGACATTCTGAGTTTTTTCGCCAGCCACTTCAGCAACGCCATCGAGCGCTACCAGACCACCGAAGCATTGCGCAAGTCAGAAGCACGTTACCGCACGCTGATCGACAAAGTAGGCCTGGGCGTGGTGGTCATGCAAGCCGGTCGGATTGTGTTTGTCAACCCCAGCATTGAGCAAACTACGGGGTACACCAAAGCCTACCTGATCGCCCATGCGTTCACCGACATCGTGCACCCAGATGACCAAGCCCGCGTGCTGCAGCGCTACGCCCTGCGACAAGAACAACCGCTCGGACACGGCTTTCAAACCCGCATCGTCACGGCCCAGGGCGCGGTGCGTTCGCTGGAGTTTTCTGCCGTACCGATCCAGTGGAACAAGCAGCCAGCCAACTTGCTGTTCGCGATCGACATCACGGAACGCTTGCTGGCTGAAGAGGCGCAGCGCTCTGCCCTGCAGGAACAAACCGAACTCAACGCCATGAAGTCGCGTTTTATTGCCATGGCCTCGCATGAATTCCGCACCCCGCTGGCCAGCATTCATGGCTCGGTGGAATTGCTGCGGCACTACGACAGCCGACTCAGCGCCACGCAAAAACACCAGACCTTGGTGAAGATCGACGATGCCGTGCAGCGCATGGCCAGAATGCTCGAAAGCGTGCTGCAAATGGAGCCTGCAAGCGCCGGGCAACTGGTCTTCAAACCCGCTGCTGTGGCACTTGTGCCGCTGCTGCAAAACATGTGCAATGAACTGCAACTGGCGCTGGCTGCGTTCAACCCTCCGGTCAATTTGGTTACCGATGCACAGTTGACCGGCCAGCTGTTGTGGCTGGATGAAACGCTGTTGCACTCTATTTTCAGCAACCTGCTCAGCAACGCATTCAAATACAGCCCCCGTCAGACCGCTGTCACCGTCACTGTGCAGCTGAACCCAGACCAGCTGATGCTGAGCGTGAGCGATCAGGGCATTGGCATACCCGCAGCTGACCTGCCACAGCTGTTCGGCCATTTCCATCGCGCCAGCAATGTTGGCCTGCTACCAGGCACTGGTTTGGGCTTGTCAATTGTCAAAGCGGCCGTACAGTTGCATGGTGGCCAGATCGATGTCACCAGCCAGGTGGGGGTCGGTAGCTGCTTCACGGTTCATTTACCAACACGGGTGTGTGCATGAACACCCAGGTCAAGCTGCGAACCCAGCTCGAACAACTGCAAGTGCAGCATCATGCCCTGCAACAGCACCACGCTGCACTGCTGGAGCGCCAGGCGCAACAGCAGCAAGCGGCCCAGCAGTGGCTGGACCAGCGCACGCACGAGTTGCAGGTGCAAGCCCGCGAACAGCGCAAGATTGAAACCCTGCAGCGTGTGTTTTACCAAATTGCCGAACGTGCCACCGCCGGGCTCACGCTGCACCAATTTTTGCAAGTGGTGCATACCCTGCTCAGTGAGTTGCTGTATGCAAAGAACTGCTATGTGTGCCTGTACGACGAAACCAGCAACAGTAAAAATTTTGTCTACTACGTCGACGAGCGCGACGGTGACCGTTTGCAACTCGACCATGTGCCCATGCGGCGCGGTTTGACCGAATTTGTGCTGCGCACGCAAATGCCCCAGATCATTGATGCGCAGCGACTGCAACAATTGCGCCAGCAGCAGGAAATTGTGAATGATTTTGGTGACATGACCTTCACCTCATGGCTGGGTGTGCCACTGAAAATAAACGATGCCACCGTGGGCGTACTGACCTTGCAGGATTACGAAAACAAAGTGAGCTACAGCGCAGCCGATGCCAAGCTGCTGACCTTTGTGGCCCACCAAGTCAGCAACGCCATTGCACGCCACCGCGCCATGACTGAACTGCACAGTGCCGAGGCCCAGTACCGTGCCGTGATCGACAACGTGGGTGCGGGCGTGGTGGTGGTGCAAGACGGCCGCATGGTGTTCGTCAACCCCAGCCTGGTTGAGATTGTGGGCCACCCACAAGACTTTCTGTTGGCACAGCCGTTCACCGCCACCATTCATCCCGAAGATCTGCCGCAGGCGCTGAACCGACACCAGCGCCGCCTGCGTGGTGAACCGGTAGAAAGCAGCTATTCGTTTCGCATCATCACGCAAGCAGGGCAAGTGCGCCGCCTGGAACTCTCTGCGGTGCTGATCGAGTGGAACGGCAAAGAAGCCACGCTGCTGTTTGTGATCGATGCCACGGCGCGCTTGCTGGCCGAAGAAAACCAGCAACTGGCGTTGCAAAAACAAGGCGAACTCAACGCCATGAAGTCGCGCTTTATGGCCATGGCCTCGCACGAATTTCGCACCCCTCTGGCGCTCATTCAAAGCGCCACGAAACTGCTGGGTCAGCAGGGCGAACCCCTGCACACCGATGACAGAATCAGCCACCTCGACCACATTGACGATGCCGTCACACGCATGACACGCATGCTTGAAAACGTGCTGCTGATTGGCCGCTCTGATTCCGGCAAGGTCGAGTTCAAGCCCCAATTACTGCCTTTCACCGCCTTCTGCATGACACTGGTTGATGAACTCAAAAGCAGCATGGCAGCGCAGTTCAAGCAGATTGAGCTGGTGCTTGACTTGCCATCCCACGCGCAATGCTTCTGGCTTGATGACACCTTGCTGCGCAACATGGTGAGCCAGCTGCTGGGCAATGCCTTCAAGTTTTCACCTGCCGGTTCCAGCATCTGGTTCAGTGCAGTGGCCACTGATCAGCATCTGACTTTTTCCATCAAAGACCAAGGCATCGGTATTCCAGCCGAAGATTTACCGCACCTGTTTGAGAGTTTTAGACGTGCCCGCAACGCAGGGTCTATTCCCGGCACGGGCCTGGGGCTGGCGATTGTCAAAGACTCTGTCAACTGGCACCACGGCAGCATCAACGTCAGCTCTGAAGCCGGGCGTGGCAGTTGTTTCACTGTGACCCTGCCGATCACTCCACCTGAACGCTCCACCTGAGGCCACTACCATGCACATTCTGATTGTGGAAGACGAACCCACGTTGCTTGAAAACCTGCAGTGGATGCTGGAACTTGAAGGCTACACGGTGACCACGGCCGGTGACGGTCTGGATGCCTTGGCGAAATGCCAGGCACAGCCGCCCGATTTGATCCTGACCGATGTCATGATGCCGCGCCTGGATGGTTACGGCCTGGTGCAGGCCTTGCGTGAGGATGCCCATCTGGGCAGCCTGCCCATCATCATGCTCACCGCCAAAGCCGACCGCAGCGATGTTCGCCAAGGCATGTCAATGGGGGCTGACGACTACCTGATCAAACCCTACCGGCGCGAAGAATTGCTTGATGCCATCACGGTACGGTTAAGCCGCAGCCAGCGCCAACACAAAGACTTGCAGCGCCAGCATGACCACCTGCGCCAGGCCCTGAACCGTGACCCCTTGACCGCCCTGGCCAACCGGCGTGGGTTCGAACAATCGGTGGCACTGGATTTGACCCTGAACCCACACGCGGGCGACATGACGGTGCTGTGCCTGGGCTTGGACGGTTTCTCAAAAATCAACGACAGCTACGGCTCCCTGGTGGGCGACGAGGTGTTGCGCCAGGTCGCCCAACGCCTGTCACTGCAAACCTTGCAACCCGGTTTGAGCGAGGCGCAACCCGAAGTTGCCCGACTCGGCGGCGATTGCTTTGGTCTGAGCCTGGGCACGCCGCTGCCAGGCCAAGCGCTGCATGCCTTGATTGCACAAATTCTGACGGCCCTGAAATTGCCGGTGGTGGTCCAACAGCACCACCTGCACCTCAACGCCAGCGTAGGGGTTAGCCAGTCAGGGCCAGCGGGTGCCTCGGCCACCGACTTGCTGCTGAACGCAGAATCAGCACTGCACCACGCCAAACTGGCCGGCCCGGGCAGCGTGCAGATTTTTGATACCACCATGAACCAGCAAGTGATGCGCCACCTGCATATCCACAATGAACTGCATGACGCGGTAGCCAACCACCAGTTGCTGGTGTACTACCAGCCGCAAATCGACATCCAATCCGGCCGGGTGTGCGGGTTTGAGGCTCTTGCACGCTGGCAACATCCAACCTTGGGATGGGTGTCGCCAGCTGAATTCATTGCAGTGGCAGAAGAAAGCGGCATCATTGTCGAGCTCGGCACCCAGGTGTTGCGCACCGCAGCCGCCCAGGCCGCCCAATGGCTGGCGCAAGGTCATCAAGACTTTCGCATGGCGGTGAACTTGTCGGTGCGGCAATTTGTCGATGCACATTTGCCGGAACTGGTGGCGCAAACCCTGCGCGAAACCGGTCTGCCGGCCCACATGCTTGAACTCGAAATCACCGAGAGCCTGGCCTTGCAAAGCATCGCCACCACCCTGAGCACCCTGCACCAGCTCAAAAGCCTCGGCATCCAGCTGTCCATGGACGACTTTGGCACCGGCTACTCCAGCCTGGCCTACCTCAAACGTTACCCGCTGGATGCGCTCAAAGTGGATCAGAGTTTTATCCGCAACATTCCCCATGATGCAGGCGACGTGGCCATCACCCAAACCGTGGTCGCCATGGCCCACAGCTTTGGCATGCGCGTGATTGCGGAAGGCGTGGAACACTGCGAACAACTCAACTTTTTGCGCCCGCTGGGCTGTGAAGAATTTCAGGGCTACTTGTTCAGTCAACCGCTACCGGCGCACGAAGCAGTGGCGTGTTTCGCTGGCTACCACACTGGGGGGTGAACCGGCCCTCAAGCCGCCCAGGTCACGGCCCCCGACCAGGCTGTGGCCAACACCACCAGACCAAACCCAATGCGGTAGTAGGCAAAGCCTACAAAACTGTGACTGGCAATGTAGCGCAGCAGCCAGCGAATGCACAGCCAGGCACTGACAAACGACACCGCCAGACCAACCACAAACAGCGGCACATCGGCCGAGGACAACAGCGCCCGCTCTTTGTACAAACTGTAGGCTCCCGCGCCTATGAGCGTAGGAATGGCCAGGTAAAAAGAGAAGTCGGTGGCTGCTTTGCGGCTCAAGCCCAGCAACATGCCACCAATGATGGTGGCCCCGCTGCGGCTAGTGCCCGGTACCATGGCCAGACACTGCGCCAGCCCCACCTTGAGTGCGTCCATGGCGGTCATGTGTTCAACGGCCTGAATACGCGCCACAGCCGGGTTCCTGGCCTGGCGGCGTTCAGCCCACAAAATGATGAAACCGCCGATGATGAAGGTGGCCGCCACCACCACCGGGGTGAACAGGTGAGCCTTGATGGCCTTGCCAAACAGCAGCCCCAAAATGACCGCCGGAAAAAAAGCAATGGCCACATTCAAGGCAAAGCGTTGCGCCTGTTTTTCAGTGGGCAGTGCCAGCACGGTGTCGCGGATTTTTTGCCAATAAACCAGAATCACCGCAAAGATCGCCCCGGTCTGGATGGCAATGTCAAACACCTTGGCCTTGTCGTCGTCAAAGCCGAGCATGGCTCCGGCCAAAATCAAGTGTCCGGTGCTAGAAATCGGTAAAAATTCGGTCAAACCCTCCACCAGCCCCATCACGGCAGCCTTCATCAACATCACACTGTCCACAGCGACTCCAATTTTTGAGATGGCTGATTATCACGGCAAGCCTGGCCTCACCTTTTGCCGCTACGCGCATGAAAAATGCCGCCAAGGCAACGCGCCCCGGCGGGGCTGGCGTGCCTTGACGGCATGGGTAATGCGATCAGGTGCTCAGGCGAAATTGGCTTGCGCAAACTTCCAGTTCACCAGGTTGCCGAGGAAAGTTTCCACGTATTTCTGGCGCAGGTTGCGGTAGTCGATGTAGTAAGCGTGTTCCCACACGTCCACCGTCAGCAGTGCCTTGTCAGCGGTGGTCAGCGGGGTGCCGGCAGCGCCCATGTTGACAATGTCGACCGAGCCGTCGGCCTTTTTCACCAGCCAGGTCCAGCCCGAGCCAAAGTTGCCCACGGCCGACTTGACAAACGCGTCTTTGAACGCGGCATAGCTGCCCCATTTGGCCGTGATGGCAGCCGCCAAGGCACCACTGGGTTCACCGCCGCCGTTGGGGGTCAGGCAGTTCCAGAAAAAGGTGTGGTTCCAGATTTGCGCGGCGTTGTTGTAAATGCCACCGCTGGCTTTTTTGACGATGGACTCCAGATCCATGGCTTCAAATTCAGTGCCTTTTTGCAGGTTGTTGAGGTTCACCACATAAGCGTTGTGGTGCTTGCCGTAATGGTATTCCAGGGTTTCTTTGGAATAGTGGGGAGCCAGTGCATCCAGTGCAAAAGGCAGGGCGGGCAGTGTGTGTTCCATGGGGTTCCCTCGGTGTTGGTTAGAAGAAAAAAGATTGTAAAAACTTTCAGCGATGGGCGTTGACCACGGTCAAATCAACCGTGCCATCGGCAAGGGTAGCGCGCAGCGCCTGGCCGGGGTGAGTTTGTTGGCACGAGCTGATGGCTTGCCCTTGCGCGTCGGCCAGCCAGGCATAACCCCGTTGCAGCACCAGGTGCGGGTCCAGCAGCCCAAGGCGCAGGCCCGCCTGATCCAGGCGCTGCGCTTGGCTTTGCAGCCCACGCTGCAGCGCTTGGGGCAGACGCGGTTGCCAATGGCTTAGCCGCTGCTGCCTTTGTGCCAGCCCATGGCGCAACGCGGCTTTGAGGCCTTGTTCCAACTCCGCCAGACGCAGCCGTTGCAGCGCCAGCCGGTTAGAGGGTCGCCCCAGCCGCATACTGACACTGTCGAGGCGCTGGTTTTGACGGTCTAGCTGGTGTGTGGCGGCATCTTGCATGCGCTGCTGCTGCTGCGCCATGGCACTAAGCCAAGTGGCTTGTGGCTGCGCCACCAACTCGGCTGCCGCCGTGGGTGTGGGGGCGCGCAAGTCGGCCACAAAATCGGCCATGGTGAAGTCAGTTTCATGCCCCACCCCGCACACCACCGGAACCGGGCTTTGCGCAATCGCATGTGCCAATGCTTCGTCATTGAAAGCCCACAAGTCTTCCATGGCCCCACCACCGCGCACCAGCAAAATCACGTCCACCACGGGTGTCTTGGCTTGGCGCTTTTTATGCATTAAATCGGGCTCTAGCCCTTGTATATTATCGGTCAATAGATACAGTTTTGATAGCGCATCCAGCAATTCTGCCGGGGCATTGATGCCTTGCACCGAAGCCGGCACCAGCAGCACCGGAATGTGCGGCACGCGCCGCTGCAGGGTGCTCACCACATCGTGCAGCGCCGCCGCACCGAGTGAAGTCACCAGCCCAATGGCCCGCGGCATGGCGGGCAAGGGGCGCTTGCGCGCTGCGTCAAACAAGCCTTGTGCCTGCAGCTTGGCTTTCAATTGCAAAAATTGCTCAAACAGGTTGCCCTGGCCGGCACGCACCATGCGCTCCACAATCAGCTGCAAGTCGCCACGCGGCTCGTACACCCCGAGTCGGCCTACCACCTCGACCAACTCGCCATCACGCGGGACAAAGTCCAGCCCGGTGGCGGCGCGCTTGAACAGGGCACAGCGCAGCTGGCCAGACGCATCTTTGAGCGCAAAGTAACAGTGCCCACTGGCCGCGCGTGAAAACCCCGACAGCTCACCGCGCACCGTCACCGGGTTAAAACCGGTCTGCAGGGCATCGGCAATGGCGCGGCACAAAGCCCCTACTTGCCAGACGTGCGCCCCGGCGTGGGCTGCGTCGGGTTCACGCATGTTGAATGCGGCTCGAAACCGCGTCAATCAAGGCTGGCGTGCTCTTTAATCCACAATTTTTTGAAAGCAGATTAAGCCTAAAAGGCATAGCACAGTTTGTTCTCTTTACGTAAAAAATCGTTGATTTCATTGAATATTTTGCTGCTTAATTTGTCATCAATGTGTCACAGACCGCATCAATCATGGCGTTGCCGCAGTTCTGCAGCTACTTTTCCACAAAGTTATCCACATCATTTGTGGGTAGCCGGGCTGCAATCGAAAGGCCTGTAAACAGACGCTTGTTGGCATGCCACCGTGCGCCATAATCCAATGGCAATTTTTCACTTGAGCGGAGTCCACCTTTGTTTTCCATCATACAAGCTGCGGGCTGGCCAATCTGGCCGCTATTGGCGAGCTCCATTCTGGCGCTGGCACTGGTCATAGAACGTTTCATCAGTCTCAAGACCAGCAAAATCGCGCCTCCCAAACTGTTGAATGAAGTGATGGCTGTGACACGCACCAGCGTGCCCGGCCCCGATGTGGTGAACCAGCTGGAAAAAAACTCAGCACTGGGCGAGGTACTGGCCAGCGGGCTGCGTGCCCTCAACGTCAACCCACGTTGCGATGAAGACGAACTGCGCTCCAGCATGGAGAGCACCGGCCGCTTGGTCGCGCACCGGCTTGAACGCTACCTGAACGCCCTGGCCACCATCGCCTCGGCCGCGCCGCTGATGGGCCTGTTTGGCACGGTGGTGGGCATGATCGAGATTTTTGGCTCGCAACCGGCTGGCACCACCGGCGGCAACCCGGCCGAGCTGGCCCATGGCATTTCGGTGGCGCTGTACAACACCGCGTTTGGCTTGATTGTGGCGATTCCGTCGCTGATTTTCTGGCGCTACTTTCGCGGGCGCGTGGACGACTATTTGCTGACGTTGGAACTCGCCGCCGAACACCTGGCGCGCCACCTCAACAGTCTGCGTAAATAAGCCATGAACTTTCGCCCACGCCAAAAAGAAGAACCCGAGATCAACCTGATCCCGTTCATTGACGTGCTGCTGGTGATTCTGATTTTTTTAATGCTCTCCACCACCTACAGCAAGTTCACCGAGATGCAGATCAAGCTGCCGGTGGCCGATGCCGATGCCCAGCGCGACTACCCCAAAGAGGTGCTGGTATCGGTCAGCGCCGGGGGGGACTACAGCGTCAACAAACACGCCGTGCCCGGGCGCAGCCTGGGCGAGCTGGCCAGCGCCCTGCAAGAGGCCGCCCAAGCCGGCAAAGCATCGGTGCTCATCATCAACGCCGATGCCAGCGCCAAACACCAGGCGGTGATCACGGTGATGGAAGCCGCACGCCGTGTTGGCCTGACGCAAATCACCTTTGCCGCGCAGGCCAGCGGCAACGGCGTCTAGCGTCGGGTTCACCGCCCCGGCTTTTGCGCCTGTCAAGCCGCTTCATCATGGCATCGCACGCCGCCTGGCAAGACACCCTGCGCCAAGCCTGGCAACGGCGCGGCCTGCTGGCCTGCTGTCTTTGGCCACTCTCGTTGCTCTATGGTCTTTTGCTGCGCCTGCGCCAAGGCTTGTACCAGTTGCACCTGCGCCAAAGCGCAGGCATTGACGTGCCGCTGGTGGTGGTGGGCAACGTGGTGGCCGGTGGCGTGGGCAAAACCCCGGTGGTGATGGCGCTGGTTTCCCATTGGCAGGCGCAGGGACTCCAGGTGGGTGTGATCGCACGCGGCTACGGCCGGCGCACCCCGGGCTGTCTGGAAGTCACCGCCCACACCCAGGCGCAAGATGTGGGCGACGAGCCCACCCTGATCCAGCGCCGCACCCAGACCCCGGTGTTTGTGGCCGAACGGCGCATTGATGCCGCCCGTGCCCTGCTGGCGGCTTACCCCCTGACGCAACTGATCGTCAGTGACGACGGCCTGCAGCACCTGGCGCTGCAGCGCGACCTGGAAATTGCAGTGTTTGACGACCGCGGTGTGGGCAACGGCTGGCTGCTGCCTGCGGGTCCGTTGCGCGAACCCTGGCCACGCGCCGTGGACGGGGTGCTGCACACCGGTCAGCACCCCGCATTTGCCGGTTTTCAGGCCCAGCGCCAGCTAGCGGCCTGCGCCCTGCGCGCGGATGGCAGCCAAGTGGCTTTATCTGATCTGGCTGCAGCCACGCGGCAACCGGGGGCGCAACCGCTGCTGGCACTGGCCGCCATTGCCCAGCCCGAAGCCTTTTTTACCATGTTGCGCGCCGCAGGGGTGCAGCCAGCGCAGCAGATCGGACTCCCGGATCACTCTGCTTTTGATAGCTCAATCATTAATAAATACAAGGGCTACACTTTGATTTGTACTGAAAAAGATGCCGTCAAACTGTGGCCCTTGCGCCCGGACGCACTGGCCGTGCCCCTGGTGTGCACGCTGCCCGAGACCTTGCTCCAACAGCTCGATGCTCGCCTGGCTCCCTTGCTGGCCCGAGGCCAAATGCACGGTCGATGAAGCTATCATGCCGCCATGGACACACGACTACTTGAATTGCTGGTTTGCCCCGTCACCAAAGGGCCGCTTGAATTTGATGCCACTAAAAGCGAACTGATTTCACGCAGCGCCCGCCTGGCTTACCCGGTGCGCGACGGCATCCCGGTGCTACTGGAAAACGAAGCACGCGCACTCACCGACGAGGAACTCGGGCTGTAACGCATCTGTACCCACTGGAACTGGCTGTGAGCTTCACCGTTTTGATCCCGGCCCGGCTGGCCTCCACCCGCCTGCCCAACAAGCCCCTGGCTGACATTGCGGGCTTGCCGATGGTGGTGCGCGTGGCACAACGCGTGGCGCACAGTGGTGCCCAGCGCGTGGTGGTGGCCGCTGACAGCCCGCTGATCGTCTCGGCCTGCCAGGCCCATGGTGTGCCAGCGGTGCTAACCCGCACCGATCACGCCAGCGGCAGCGACCGCCTGGCCGAGGCCTGTGACTTGCTTGATTTGGCCGACGAGACCATCGTGGTGAACGTGCAAGGTGACGAGCCCTTGATTGACCCGGCGTTGGTCAGCGCTGTTGCCACCCTGTTGCAAAACACCCCGCAGGCCGCCATCAGCACGGCCGCACACGCTATTGAAGAAATAGCAGATTTTCACAACCCCAACGTCGTCAAGGTGGTCTGCGATGCGTGCGGTCTGGCGCATTACTTCAGCCGTGCACCGATTCCCTTCCCACGCGACAACCCCAGCCAGTTGCCGCACCCCGCGCCGCTGCGGCACATCGGCATCTACGGCTACCGGGTTGGTTTTTTGCGCCAGTTCCCGACCCTGGCCCAAGCCCCCACCGAGCAAGCCGAGTCATTGGAACAACTGCGTGCGCTGTGGCACGGTCACCGCATTGCCGTGCACCTCACCGACCACGCACCCGGGGCCGGCGTGGACACCCCGCAAGACTTGGCACGGGTCAGGCATCTTTTTGCGGCCTGAGACCCACGCTGTAAGCCATGCAAAAGCTCGTGCGTGCTATTCTCCAAGCCAAAACCCGAGTTCAAATGGCTTAGACACTGCCCGCTTGAACCTACCCCACAGACACTCCATTTTTTTTTCAAAACTCACCCGAGGACACGCATGAAACTCATTTTGTTGGGCGCACCAGGCGCTGGTAAAGGCACACAAGCCACCTTCATTTGCCAAAAATACGGCATTCCACAAATCTCCACGGGTGACATGCTGCGCGCCGCCGTCAAAGCTGGCACACCGCTGGGCGTGCAAGCCAAAGCGGTGATGGATGCCGGTGGCCTGGTCAGCGACGACCTGATCATCAACCTGGTCAAAGAACGCATTGCCCAACCCGATTGCGCCAAAGGCTTCTTGTTTGACGGCTTCCCCCGCACCCTTCCCCAAGCCGATGCCATGAAGGCAGCCGGTGTCAAACTCGACTACGTGCTTGAAATTGACGTGCCCTTTGAAGCCATCATCGAGCGCATGAGCGGACGCCGCTCCCACCCAGCCTCTGGGCGCACCTACCACGTCAAGTTCAACCCGCCCAAAGTGGCTGGCGTGGACGACGTGACCGGTGAGCCGCTGGTGCAACGCGCCGACGACCAAGAGGAAACCGTCAAAAAACGCCTGGACGTGTACAGCGCCCAAACCCGTCCGCTGGTGGACTATTACAGCAACTGGGCTAAAACCGAGCCCGCTGCCGCCCCCCAATACCGTGCCATCAGCGGTACCGGCAGTGTGGAAGAAATCACCACACGCGCTTTTGCGGCACTCGCTGGCTAAGACCACATTCCGCGCGGGTGCAGTCAGCCCGCGGCGCGGCAATCCAAACTCACCGCGCCATCAAGGCCAGCATCAGCGCCACCCGGGCCTTGACGGGTGACAAGCCTTGCGAGTGGGCAAATTCACTTTGGGCTGCCGCCAGCACCCGGCCATTGGCGCAACGTGTGGACCGCAGCACCCGCACACCGGCTTGAACCGCACGGCGCAGCGCTGCCTCCAGCTCCAGATGCAGCGTGCCATTGCCAGTGGCGGCCACCACCAAACCACGCAAAGGCGGCACACCGGGCAGCGGCTGCAGCAGCGCGTCCACCACATGGGCGCTGCCACCGACGTAGTTCATGATGATGTCAACACGTGGCCAGGGTTCACTATTTGCTATATTTTCAATAGCTATATATCCTTTATTATCAAGGGCTAAAGGCCAATTTTTCATCAAACGAACCGCCCCTTCTTCAACCACCGCCAAGGGTCCGGCATCACCTGAACTGAAGGCATCGGGCTTGTAGGTATGGTCTTTTTGCACCTCCAGCGCCGCGTGCACCGTGCCGGCACACACTGCCACCACCCCATGCGCGCCCGGGCTCAACGCCACGGCCACGGCATCGAGCAGGTTTTGCGGCCCGTCGGGTGACAAACTGGAGGCTGGCCGCATGGCGCAGGTCAGCACCACGGGCTTGCTGTTGATCAACGCTGGCGGCAGCACGGCTTGCAGAAAATACGCGGTTTCTTCCAGCGTGTCGGTGCCGTGGGTGATCACCAGCGCCTGAACCTCGCCCTGAGCCAAGTGCCAATGCACCCGTTGTGCCAAGGCCGTCCAAACCGCAAAACTCATATCCTTGCTGTCCACTTGGGCCACCTGCTCACTGACCAAGGTGCAGCCCGCCAGCACGCCCTGCAGACCTGGCACTTGCGCCAACAGTTGAGCCACCCCCACTTGGGCCGCGGTGTAGCCGATGTTGTCCGCCGCGTTGCTCGCCGTGCCCGCAATCGTGCCGCCCGTGCCCAGCACCACAATCTTTTTTGCAATTTTTTCAGAATTCACTTGCAGACTTTCTAAAACTGGTTAAAAATACAGTAACTGGATAAGAAAACAGTGCTTGATTGTCAAGCTGCCCCGCTTCTTCAGTTCTTGTTCGTCCTTCGCCGCTCACAGGAGTCATCATGCTCAGCAGACCCAAGCTCACTGACCGTCAGCAACAAATCCTCGATCTTATCGAGCGCGCCATTGCCAGCACCGGTGCACCGCCCACACGGGCAGAAATCGCCTCTGAGCTGGGGTTCAAGTCGGCCAACGCCGCTGAAGAACATTTGCAAGCCCTGGCACGCAAGGGTGCGATTGAACTGGTCAGTGGTACTTCGCGTGGCATCCGTCTGCGTGGCGACACCTTGCGCTCCATCAACGCCTCACGCCAAGCTGAGCAGGCCTCACCACTGTCCGCCCTGTCCTCATTGGCGCTACCCCTGATTGGTCGGGTGGCGGCAGGCTCCCCCATTCTGGCGCAAGAGCATGTAGATAAGACTTTTTATGTCGAAGACAGCCTGTTCCAACGCAAGCCCGACTACCTGCTGAAGGTGCGCGGCATGTCCATGCGCGACGCAGGCATCATGGACGGTGACCTGCTGGCGGTGCAAACCACCCGCGATGCCAAGAATGGCCAGATTGTGGTGGCCCGCCTAGGCGATGAAGTCACCGTCAAACGCTTCATGCGTCACAACAATCTGATCGAACTGCACCCGGAAAACCCTGACTACCAAACCATTGTGGTAGACCCCGGTGAACCGTTTGAAATCGAAGGTCTGGCCGTGGGGCTGATCCGCAACACCATGCTGATGTAGCCCTGGTAACGCACTTTCCATCGGATTGAGCCACCTGGCTTGCCACGCTTTGCGGCTCCGCCATTTTTCATCACCCTGATACGCCAAGAGGTTTGCCATGCACACTGGTTTTTACTCCTCGATTCTGACCACCCCACTCAGTGCGCTTTGGCATTGGCTGATGGCCACACCGGGGCAGACCCCGTTCACACCGCAAGGTGTTGCGGCCACGCCTGCGCCTGCTGCAACGTGCACCGCAGTGACTTCATCG
The DNA here is from genome assembly GCA_036170715.1 of Rhodoferax sp. Lineage (GTDB taxonomy): Bacteria > Pseudomonadota > Gammaproteobacteria > Burkholderiales > Burkholderiaceae_C > Rhodoferax. The sequence goes on from JAVHPS010000479.1 coordinate 19,084, forward strand.
CCGGTGGGCTGGCAGTCGGCCATGGCCACCCCAACCCGGCGCACCCGTGCGCACCGACCTTTGCGCATGGTGCGTGTACTGGAAGCGGGTCAAAACTCGTCCCAAGTGGGGCGCATGGTCATTTCCGGCCGCATGGCTGACGTGTGCGCGGAACTGGATCGACTGGCGGCCTTTGAAACGCCGCTGCACTGACACGTTTTGACACGCAAAAGTCAACGTTTTTGCGTCGGTACGCCGCATTGCGGTAGGCCGTCAGGGCACAATCGGCGGCATGAACATTGTGATTCTTGATGACTACCAGGATGCGGTACGCAAACTGGCTTGTGCCACCCGGCTGGAGGCTTATCAGGCCAAGGTGTACACCAATACAGTTAAAGGGCTGGGGCAACTCGTGGTGCGGCTCAAAGATGCCGATGTGATCGTTCTCAACCGCGAGCGCACGCACCTCAACAAGGCCCTGATCGACAAACTGCCCCGGTTGAAACTGGTGGTGCAAACCGGGCGCATTGGGGCCCATGTAGACGTGGATGCCTGCACCGAGCGCGGCATTGCTGTAGCCGAAGGCACAGGCTCCCCGGTGGCCCCGGCCGAGCTCACCTGGGCCCTGATCATGGCGGCCATGCGCCGCTTGCCACAGTACATTGGCAACCTCAAGCACGGAGCCTGGCAGCAATCCGGCTTGAAAACGTCATCCATGCCAAGTAATTTTGGTCTGGGCACTCGGCTCAAGGGTCGTACCTTGGGCATATGGGGTTATGGCCACATTGGCCAATTGGTGGCCGGTTATGGCAAGGCGTTTGGCATGCGGGTGCTGGTGTGGGGGCGCGCTCCAAGCCGCGAACGCGCTGTGCTTGATGGCTTTGAGGTCACCGGCACACGTGAGGAATTGTTCGAGCAATCTGACGTGCTGTCGCTGCACCTGCGACTCACTGACGACACCCGCAGCATGGTCACCATGGACGACTTGTCGCGCATGAAACCGACCGCCCTGCTGGTCAACATTTCACGCGCTGAACTGATTCAGCCCGATGCCTTGTTGGGCGCACTCAACCGGGGGCGGCCTGGCTTGGCGGCGGTGGATGTGTTTGAGTCAGAACCCATTTTGCAAGGCCACGCGCTGCTGCGGCTGGAAAACTGCATTTGCACCCCGCACATTGGCTATGTCGAACTCGACAACTACGAGATGTATTACGGTGCAGCGTTTGACAATGTGGTGAATTTCATCGCCGGTCGACCCACCAACATCGTCAACCCAGGGGCTCTGCAGAAGCGCCGCTAACGCGCCACACAGCTGCGTTTGCCCAAGCCCGCTTTGGCGGGCTTTTTTGTGCCCACTGCGCACCACAGACACCCAAGTGACAACCCTGACACGCCGCCCTCGTCCCCGGCGTGACAATGAACCTGTTTTCAGTCACCCACCGGACAGCCCATGACAGAACCCATCCTTACCATTGACGAACGCGCGGCGATCAACGCCGGACGCTGGTTCGCCAGCCTTTCACCCTCCCTCAGACACGACATACTTCGATGCGCTTACGTCAAACGTTACCAAGACGGCGACCTGATCACCGCCCG
>JAVHPS010000480.1:0-1012 GCA_036170715.1 Rhodoferax sp.
CTGACTTTAAAAACCTGATCTCACTCACCAGCCTGTCCAAGCGCAGCAATGTGCCGGGCATGCGCAGTGGCTTTGTGGCGGGTGATGCGGCGCTGATCAAACCGTTTTTGCTCTACCGCACTTACCACGGCAGCGCCATGAGCCCGGTGGTGCAAGCCGCCAGCATGGCCGCCTGGCAAGACGAAGCGCATGTGGTGGACAACCGCGCGTTGTACCGTGCCAAATTTGCCCAGGTGACCCCGCTGCTGAGTGCTGTGCTGAACGTGGCTTTGCCCGACGCAGGGTTTTATTTGTGGGCGGATGTGGCCGGTGACGACACCGTTTTTGCGCGTGAGCTGTACGCTAACTACAATGTGACGGTGCTGCCGGGCAGCTATTTGGCGCGCACGGCACAAGGGCAAAACCCTGGCTTGGGGCGCATTCGGATGGCTTTGGTGGCAGATACCGCTGAGTGTGTAGAGGCTGCACAACGCATTGTTGAATTTGTTAAAACCCGCAGCTGAGTTCATGCTTTTTTGGCAGTACCCGCGCAGCGACAGGTTTTGGCGGCCTCCTCATACTGGGGTACCAGAAATCGTCGGCCGCCAAAACCTGCCACTGCGCTAGGCGCTATTGAACACACCGTCCTATCATTCTTCTCCTACTGAAATTACCTTCTTTTTTATGACACAACAACTGCAAACCATTCTTGACAACGCCTGGGACAACCGCGCCAACATTTCTGCCGCTTCTGCACCCAAAGAAGTGGTTGATGCAGTCGAGCAGGTCATCAGCGCACTGAATGCTGGCGACCTGCGCGTCGCCACGCGCGATGGTGTGGGTCAGTGGACCACCCACCAGTGGATCAAAAAAGCGGTGCTGCTGAGCTTTCGCCTGAGCGACAACGCCATCATGCACGCTGGCGACCTGGCTTTTTACGACAAAGTGCCCACCAAATTTGCCCACATGACGGCCTCTGGCCTGCAAGCCACCGGCGTGCGCATCGTGCCACCGGCTGTGGCGCGCCGTGGCA
>JAVHPS010000481.1:0-1007 GCA_036170715.1 Rhodoferax sp.
CACCTGATTCAACATGGATGTGTGCTGGCTCGGTTCCCTCACGCTCCCTTTTGCGCCTCTTCGGTCGCTCATCTGAGCGTTCGAAAGAACTAATTGGAATCTGATCCCTATTACCCCTTTTCTCAAGCCAACTCTGCCAGCAAGTAGGGATGGCGACTCACCAATTTGAGCAAACTTTGCGCCGCGCCGCTGGGCACTTTGCGCCCCTGCTCCCACTCTTGCAAGGTACGCACCGACACCCCGGTAGCCCGTGCAAATTCAGACTGCGACAAGCCCGACTGTGTGCGCGCCGCCAACAATTGCCATCTTGGGCCAGTGAGTATCTCCTGGCTCTGCACAGTGCCATTGGCGAGCGTGACGGTACGGCGCACGCCCCCGTCAGGCAAAACCTCAAACATGGTTTTGCGACTGGGCTGGCCTGCTTGCAACTCTTGCACAGCAGCCAGCAGCTCGGCACCAATGTCGCGTTCTGCGTCGCGCGATTGCAGTTGTTCAGTGGTCATCATTCAAGCATCTCCTTTAGTTGTTTCAACGCTGCGCCGGAGATACTTGCCCGCACACTCTTGGCATAGATCACCAGCAACAGAATTTGCCCTGCGGTATTGCGCGTGTAGTAGCACACCCGCACGTAAACCGGCTTGATTCGATAAACTCGTATTGAATAAATTAATCGTACGTCTAAAGCGTATGAATTTCAGTTGAATTTGGCCCCTTCAGTTGAAAATTAAAAACAATCCAGAGGCATGAACGCCACGATGTCGGCGGTTGCCGGGTCAAGAAACACCGTCTGAAACGATTGACGAAACGGGCGCAGTGGCAGCAGCGTCGAGCCGGTAAGCGGCAAGGCCACCACGTGGTGCGGTGTCAGGTGAAGGCACTCCAATCAAATAAATTTGATAGCTGCTTGCGCTTATTACATAAGGGCTAGAGGCTTAAAAGCCTATAAAACCACAGCGTAACGCATTCTTACAGGGTGCATGGGTTGCAACTTTCATCATCCGGGGTGT
>JAVHPS010000482.1:0-2960 GCA_036170715.1 Rhodoferax sp.
GGGGTCATGGAGCACATCGAACAAGCAGGGGTGCACAGCGGCGACTCGGCCTGCTCGATTCCACCCTACAGCCTGTGCGCTGCAACGGTTGCCGAGATCAAGCGCCAAACGGCGGCCATGGCGCAAGCGCTGAACGTGGTGGGGCTGATGAATGTGCAGTTTGCCATTCAGCACCTGGACGGGCAAGACGTGATCTTTGTGCTGGAAGTCAATCCACGCGCCTCGCGTACCGTGCCGTTTGTGTCCAAGGCCACGGGCGTGCAACTGGCCAAGGTGGCAGCGCGTTGCATGGTGGGGCAAACGCTGGCCAGCCAGGGCATCACGCGTGAAGTCAATCCGCCCTATTTCAGCGTCAAGGAGGCTGTATTCCCGTTCGTCAAGTTCCCCGGTGTGGACACCATCCTGGGGCCGGAGATGAAGTCCACCGGTGAGGTCATGGGGGTTGGCAAAACCTTTGGCGAAGCTTTTGTCAAATCGCAAATGGGCGCGGGCTGCAAGCTGCCGCGTCCGTTCACACCCGCCGGGCAGCCCAGCGGCAAGGTGTTCTTGTCGGTCAAGCAAAGCGACAAGTCGCGTGCCGTGGGTGTTGCGCGTGCCCTGGTAGACATGGGCTTTGTGCTGGTGGCAACCAAAGGAACGGCCGCGACGATCAATGACGGCGGTGTGCCGTGCGCGGTGGTCAACAAGGTTACCGAAGGGCGCCCCCACATTGTGGACATGCTGAAAAACAACGACATTGTGCTGGTCATCAACACGGTGGAAGAGCGTCGCAACGCGATTGCCGACTCGCGCCAGATTCGCACGTCTGCATTGCTGGCGCAGGTCACCACTTTCACCACCATGGCCGGCGCTGAGGCTGCCGTGCAAGGGATGCGCTGCATGGATCAGCTCGATGTGATTTCGGTGCAGGAGATGCACGCGCAGTTGCGGGCGGCCTGACTGTCGCGGGTAAACACGCCTGATTTGTCGTGGAAATCGCGGCATAATCGCCACCTGCCGCCGGACTTGATCGTTCGGCGGTTTTATTTTGTAGACCCATTTTTTGCGGAGCTTGACGTGGCCACCCTTCCTATTACCAAACGCGGTGCAGACAAACTCAAAGCCGAGTTGCATCAACTCAAGGCGTTTGACCGTGCAGCCGTGATTGCCGCCATTGCCGAGGCGCGCGCCCAAGGCGATTTGAGCGAAAACGCCGAGTATGAAGCCGCCAAGGACAAACAAGGCTTCATTGAGGGCCGCATCCAGGAGATTGAAGGCAAACTCTCGGCCGCCCAAATCATTGACCCGCTTGACCTGCATGCTGATGGTCGTGTGGTATTTGGCTCCACCGTTGAACTTGAAGATGAAGCCAGTGGGCAAAAGGTCACTTACCAGATCGTGGGTGAAGACGAGGCGGACATCAAACTCGGCCTGATCAACATCAACAGCCCGATTGCCCGCGCCCTGATCAGCAAGGAAGTGGGCGACGTGGCCGAGGTGCAAGCCCCTGGCGGCTTGCGCCATTACGAGGTGGTCAGCGTCAGCTACTGCTGAATGAAAGTTCGCTTAGCTGGGTTGTCGGTCTGGGCCGCTGCTTTTTGGTGGGGCAGCTTGACCACCGTGGGTTTTTATGTGGTGCCGATGCTGTTTGCCAACTTGCCGACACCTGCATTGGCCGGTGCAATGGCAGCCAAATTGTTTGCCACGCAAACCTGGGTGGCGCTGGTGTGCGGTTTGTACCTGCTTATGATTTCAAGGTCAAATTGGCCTCTAGCCCAGGTAAATAAAGCGCAAGAAGCTCTTATATTTATAGTAAGCGGGATGTTGCTGGCGCTGTTGTCGCACTATGCGGTAGCGCCGCACATCATCGCGCGGGACAACCTGAAACTCTGGCACAGTGTGGGAACGGCGATGTATGCGGCGCAGTGGTTGTGCGCTGGTTTGGTATTCAAGAAAATGCTGGAGTAATTGATTAGCCCAGTGGAAGCCTTTGGCGGCTGACGATTTCTGGTACTCCAGTATGAGGAGGCCGCCAAAGGCTTCCACTGGGCGCGGCGTTTTTTAAACAGTTGGGGTCGGAGAAACAGTTGGGGTCAGAGCACATCGCTTCGCGAGTGGTCTGACCCGCAACAATCAGGATGACTGATTGCGCTTTTTGATGCTGACCGGTTTCTTTTTGGCGCGTTTGATCTGGCCGCCGGTGGTCAGGCGTTGGTTGCCCAGTACGCGCAGGGTTTTGACTTCAGGGCGTTGACCGCCGCGTTTGCTGAACTTGAGCACTTTGACATCTTTGGGGCCGGGCATGCGGTCGTCGTCCACGGTTTTTTCGCGCTCGGGTAGTGGCCGCCACAGCACCAGCAGCTTGCCAATGTGCTGGATCGGGGCCGCATTGAGGTCATCGGCCAGGGTTTGAAACATGGCCTCGCGCGCGGCGCGATCGTCCGAAAACACGCGCACCTTGATGAGTCCGTGGGCGTTCAGGGCAGCATCGGTTTCTTTTTTGACGGCAGCGGTCAAGCCATCGTTGCCCACCATGACCACAGGGTCCAGGTGGTGGGCATCGGCGCGGTGAACTTTGCGTTGGGCGGGAGTGAGTAGGATTTGAGACATGAGGGCATTATCGGTGACACTGAAACATGGCGGAGCCAATCAATTATGAAGTCAGCAGTTAAAAGCAGCAAAGTCAATCGAGCCTGGCTCAATGACCACGTCAACGACACCTACGTCAAACTGGCTCAAAAAGACGGGTATCGGGCGCGTGCGGCTTACAAGCTCAAGGAAATTGACGAGACCCTGCACTTGATCAAGCCCGGGCAGTGTGTGGTCGATTTAGGCTCTACACCGGGAGCCTGGAGCCAATATGTGCGGCGCATGCTGAGTCCGAAGTCGGCCACCGGGGGTGGGGCTGCGGCTGGCGCGCTCAATGGCCGCATCATTGCGCTGGACATGTTGCCGATGGAGCCAATTGAAGGTGTGGTGTT
>JAVHPS010000482.1:3060-4514 GCA_036170715.1 Rhodoferax sp.
AAGGCCTCGCGTGACCGGTCATCCGAAACCTTTCTGGTCGGGCTGATGCTGAAAAATGTGTGAATTCCTTGCAAATGTTGTGGCTGCTGGCCTTAAACCCCCTGATCGTTTGGGTTGAAAAGCCTAAAATTCGCGCACAAGGTCGTTTTTGTCGCCTTCCCTGTTCTGTCTACTGGAGCTTCGCTTGAACAATCCATGGTTTTCGAAAATTGCGGTCTGGCTGGTGATTGCCATGGTGCTTTTCACCGTCTTCAAACAGTTTGACACGCGTCCCACAGCCGGTGCTGGCTACCTGGGCTACTCTGATTTTCTGGACGAAGTCAAAGGCAAACGCATCAAGAGCGCCATCATTCAAGAGGGTCAAAGCGGCACCGAAATTGTGGCCATCACCAGCGATGACCGCAAAGTGCGCACCACCGCCACTTACCTTGACCGTGGGCTGGTCGGTGACCTGATTGCCAACGATGTCAAGTTTGACGTGCGCCCGCGCGAAGAAGGTTCTTTGTTGATGACGCTGCTGGTCAGCTGGGGTCCCATGCTGCTGTTGATCGGTGTCTGGGTTTACTTCATGCGCCAAATGCAGGGTGGCGGCAAAGGCGGAGCCTTCAGTTTTGGCAAAAGCAAGGCGCGCCTGCTGGATGAAAACACCAACACCGTCACCTTTGCTGATGTGGCTGGTTGCGACGAGGCCAAGGAAGAAGTCAAGGAAGTGGTGGACTTTTTGAAAGACCCGGCCAAGTTCCAGAAACTCGGTGGGCGCATTCCGCGTGGCCTGTTGCTGGTGGGGCCTCCGGGCACGGGCAAAACCCTGTTGGCCAAATCGATTGCCGGTGAAGCCAAAGTGCCATTTTTCAGCATCTCGGGTTCTGATTTTGTAGAAATGTTCGTGGGTGTCGGCGCATCGCGGGTGCGTGACATGTTCGAAAACGCCAAAAAGAATGCACCCTGCATCATCTTCATCGACGAAATTGATGCGGTGGGCCGCCAACGCGGTGCCGGCCTGGGCGGTGGCAATGACGAGCGCGAGCAAACCCTGAACCAGATGCTGGTCGAGATGGACGGTTTTGAGACCAACGTCGGCGTGATCGTGGTGGCTGCCACCAACCGCCCTGACATTTTGGATGCTGCGCTGCTGCGCCCAGGGCGCTTTGACCGCCAGGTTTATGTGACGCTGCCCGACATCCGCGGCCGTGAGCAGATTTTGAACGTACACATGCGCAAAGTACCGTTGAACCCTGACGTGAACGCTGCCGTCATCGCCCGTGGCACGCCCGGCATGAGCGGAGCCGACCTGGCCAACCTGTGCAATGAAGCCGCCCTGATGGCCGCGCGGCGCAACGCCCGCACGGTGGAAATGCAAGATTTTGAGAAAGCCAAAGACAAAATTTTGATGGGCCCCGAGCGCAAGAGCATGGTCATGCCCGAGGAAGAGCGCCGCAACACGGCCTACCACG
>JAVHPS010000483.1:0-1004 GCA_036170715.1 Rhodoferax sp.
AACGCCCAGGTCTCGGCCGGTGAACTTGGCAGCCTGCCCAACGTGGCAGGCCAGGGCATTGCCGCCACCGTGGTGGTGGGTGGCCAACTCGCCAGCGTGGCCGACTTTGGCCGGGTGGTGCTGCGTGCCAACACCGACGGCTCTGCCGTGCGCCTGAAAGATGTGGCGCGCATTGAGCTGGGCGCGCAAAGCTACGCCACCGCTGCGCGCCTGAACGGCAAACCGTCCACCGGCATTGGCGTGCAGCTCTCGCCCAGCGGCAACGCACTGGCCACGGCCAAGGCGGTGCGTGCACGCATGACCGAGCTGGAAAAATTCTTTCCCAAGGGCATGACCTGGACCATTCCCTACGACAGTTCGCGCTTTATCGAAACCTCTTTGCACCAGGTGGCCGAGACGCTGCTGGAAGCCATCGTGCTGGTGTTTCTGGTGATGTTTTTGTTCATGCAGGACTGGCGCTACACGCTCATCCCCACCATCGTCGTGCCGGTCTCGCTGCTGGGCACGTTTGCCGCGCTGCTGGCGTATGGTTTTTCGATCAACGTGCTGACCATGTTTGCCATGGTGCTGGTGATCGGCATTGTGGTCGATGACGCAATTGTGGTGGTAGAAAACGTTGAGCGCATCATGAGCGAAGAAGGCCTGCCACCCTTGCAGGCCACACGCAAGGCCATGGGGCAAATCCAGGGGGCCATCATTGGGGTCACGGTGGTGCTGATTGCGGTGTTTGTACCACTGGCGTTTTTCAGCGGCTCCATTGGCAACATCTACCGCCAGTTTGCGGCGGTGATGGGCACGTCGATTGCGTTTTCGGCCTTTCTGGCGCTGTCGCTCACCCCGGCGCTGTGCGCCACGCTGCTCAAACCCGTTGAAGCGGGCCATCACCACGCCAAGAGCGGTTTTTTTGGCTGGTTCAACCGGGGTTTTGCCCGCACCGCCAAAGGCTATGAAGGCGGCGTGGCGCGGCTGCTGCCGCACGCCGCGCGCTACCTGGTGGTGTATGG
>JAVHPS010000484.1:0-4494 GCA_036170715.1 Rhodoferax sp.
AACGACACTTTGCCGTGGCATGCGCCGCAATACCGGCCGTCAAAAATATCGTTCATCGAATAGCTGTGCGCCTTGCCTTTTTCGACCGACGGGAACAGATCGGGGTGACACAGCTCGCAACCGTTCCACACGGCATGTTTGTCGTGTGAAAACACAATGTCAGGCATGCCCTGGGCATTGGGCGCAATGGTGGTGTCGGTTGGATTCAGAAAGGGTTTGGTTTTGGCTGACACGCCGTCGAGCCGGTCGGTCAGCTTGATCAGCCCGGTGGCCTCGGTCTGCATCCAGTCCACTGCGTTGCCAAACCGGCTTTTGGGAAAGGTGGCGGTGAAAGCGGCAAAGTCGTTCTTGAGGCGAACCGGTTGCTCCAGCGAGTGGCAACGCGCGCAACGCTGCGGCTGCGAGCCTGCCTGGGGCGTGGTTTTGGCCTCACAGGCGGCAAAAATGGTTTGACCGTCATACGTTGATTTGCCGTTATGGCAAGCGCCGCAGTAGTTGCCGGCTGCGTTGTCGGTGGCGCGGATGTCGGTCTGGTTGGCGGCCATGGCAAAGCCAATGTCCACATGGCACAGCCTGCAGGTGTACTTGGCGCGGTGCAGCCAGTGGTCGTACACCACCGGGGCCAGCATGGCTTTTTCAGACGAGCGGTTCAACACCACCTGGCCATAGTGCTGCGGCGCGGGTCGCTTCTTTTTCACCCCGTTTTGTGCCATCGACCAACCGCTGGCCAGCAACAGTGTGAAAAACAGCAACCCGAATTTTTTCATGGCTCGTCCCCTGGTAAGTTGCAGCGAAACGCGCTGCCCGTTCGCCTACTGTTTGGACAACTTCATGTACTGGTCAAAGTGTTCAATGTAGTCGTCCATGTGCTCTTCCAGCGCCAGGCGGAACTCACGCACAAAGTAGTCAATGTTGTCCTTGCGGTGTGCCACCATGTCTTCGCGCTTGGCATAACCGCTGGCGCAAAGCGAGGTCGCAAAACGCGCCGCACCATAGGCAAACGAGGCACTGACTTTGCCGTGAATGTCTTGTTGCAGTTGCTCGTTGGCCAGGTTGATGTGCGCGTTGGCACGCTGGTAAAAACCGGGGTCTGCGTTCTTGGGCATAAATGCTCCTGTGGGTTCAAAGTCGGTCGGTACTGCGCCGCTTGCCGCTGGGCCGGGGCGCAGTGGTGTGCGGCGGTGGCAGCGGCAGCAGGCGCTTGGCCGCGTGTACCGCGTCGGCTACGTAATGGGCGTTTTCGGGGGCCAGCGGTGCGTTTGGCAACAGGCTCAGCCGAGTCCGAATCTCGGTCAGTCGCTGGCGCTCTTTGTCGCGCTGGCTCTCAGCCAGATCCAGCACCTGGTGACGTTGCGGGTTGGGCTGGTCGCTGGTGAAATCCAGCGCGGCGGTCTTGCCCATCAGGTGCATGAAATGGCGCAATATGGTGTTCACATAGGCACGCCAAACCAGGTCAACCAGCACCAGTGCCAGCACATTGACGGCAAAGAAAATGCCCAGCAACACCAGTGCTTGGCGCGCCAGCTGCAACAAAATGGGGGCTGCGTCAGCCAGGTGCACGCGGTACAGGTTGTCGTCCACCACCTGGTTCAGGTGTTGCCACATCAGCCAGGTCAGGCCTGCCGCCAGCCCGGCTTCAAGCAACACCAAGCCGGTCAAAAAAAACTTTTGCAGCGTCTCGTCAACGTAATGCATCTTGCGCCGCGGGCTGGCGCGCCGGGTGGGTGTGGGCTGGTTCATAGGCTGTGACATTGCAGGCAAAGTGAAGAATTGGCATTGGTCACCACCAGCTTGCCATGCTCTTTTTTATACGGCTGGTGGCACGACACGCAGCTCAACTTGCCGTCGGGCAGCCAGATTTCTTTGGGCAGCGAACCCCTGGACTTGAACGCGTTGCCGCTACCAAACACCGGGTACGGCACGCCAATCGGGTGGTTGGCCCCGCCGGAGTTGTGGCGCACGATGCCGTTGCCACCGACGCGCACGCCCATGGCATCGCTTTGCGTGTTGTGGCAGCCCATGCACTGCAGCGACAGGGCATCAATACCCACGTTGGTTTGGTTGAGCGCGTCGCTGGGCAGGGCGTGGCCCGACTGCTGCAGCGAGCTGCCGCCGTCTTTCATGGCGGCAAAAAACGCTTTGTCGTGGCAGGCCAGGCACAGCGTTTTACCGCGCTGGTTGCCACGCATCAAACCGGGCTGGTTGCCATGCACCTCGTGGCAGGTGCTGCAGGTCAGGTCGCCTTTCCAGTCCAGGGGCAGATCGGCAGGCGTTTTGCCAGTTGCAGGAAAACCGCTCGGGTGGCTCATGCGGCGGGCGTTTTTATGGCAAATGCCGCACAGCATTTCTTGTGAACCCAGCAAGCGCCCGGCACGTGTTGGGTCAACCGTGTTGCCACCCACGTGGCAGTGGCTGCAGGGTTGATCCATCAGGTGCGCTTTGCCACCCAAGGCCGCATACAGCCAACCGCCCACGCCCAGCAGCAAACCGGCCAGGGCCAGCAGCCAACGGCTAGAGTTGCGCATGTTGCTCCACCTCCTGGAGTTGCGCCAGGGCCTGCGTCAGGGCGGTATGGTTGCTGTCGGGTTGCAGGGCCTGCTCAGTGGCCAGCAGGGCTTGCTGCAATTGGGCATAGTGGGCGCGCACTTGGGCCTGACTGGTCTCAAACTGGGCCCATTGCGCTTGCAGCAAATCGCCTTGCCGGATGGCCAGGGGAATGCTCAAGGCGTTGTCCAGCAAGCCCTTGAGGTTTTGTGCAAACCGAAACAGCGGCCCGGCAATGCGAAAGCTGCTGTACAGGGCAATCAGCCAGGTGGCCACGCAAGCCACCAGCACCAGCACCAGGCCAAACACCAGCAGCGTCACTTGCAGGTTGCGCTGCGTCAGGCTGTGGCTGGCAATCACATGGGCGTAGTCGATGCCGCTGTCGTCGGTGATCAGGAAAATGGCCGACAACAGCCCCACCGTGGCGGCCACGCCCACCAGCAGGGCAATTTTGGCGACCCACTTCAGGTGGAATAAAACCGGGGGTGTTGCGGATGCGGTGTGCATGGTCTGGGCCGTCTCATCAAGGGGCGGCCGGGGCGCTGCGCACCGGCCTGAAAATTTCAATCTTGCCGTACCACGGGTCGGCAACTAGCAGCCGACCATCGGTGTCCAGCGCCAGTCCACCGCTGAGCAGGTAATGGCCTGGTGCGTCGAGCTGGCTGCGCACGCCAATGGCGTACAAATAATCGCCCTGACTGGTGAACACCTGTACATGGGCCAGGGTGCTGTCGGCCACATAGACGTTGCCTTGCGCATCGGTGGCAATTTCTTTCGGGCGGGCAAATGCACCCGGCTGCTTGCCGGGGCGGCCGAAGCTGCGGATGTAGTGCCCTTCAGCGTCAAACACCTGCACCCGCAAATGGCCGCCGTCCAGCACCAGCAGTTGTCCTTGCGGCCCTATGGCCAGGTCCAGCGCTTGACCCACAGCGCCAGGGCCTTCGCCCGGGTAACCAAAGTCAAACACATGCGTGCCATCGACACCGTTGAAGACCCGTACCTGCGCACCCGCCGCACTGGAGTCCAGGGCATAGACGCGGCTGGTTTTGGGGTCTACGGTGACGTTGTTCAAGCGGGCAAACCACTGCGGCCCGCCGATGCGGCGCAGATAGTGCCCGGCGGCATCAAATACCAGTACCGCCTGGGCTTGCGCGTCGGCCACAAACAGCTCGCCGTTGCGGTTCACGCTCAAGCCCACCGGGGCACGCAAAGCCCCGAACTGCTGATCGCCAATTTTGTAAAAACGCCGTTGCTGCAGGTCAAACACGCTGATGGCCGCGTCCATGGCGTTGGCCACAAACACCCGGCCCTGAAAAGCGGCCAGCGCTTGGGGCCGGGCCAGGCCTTGGGCTGGCTGGTCTTGCCCACGGCCCCGGCCCGAGAGCAGTGCAGTCCAGTCGGCGGCGGGGTCGGGCACCAGGTCTTGGCGGCCATACAGCGCACGCTCAAACAGGTATCGCGCCTGCGCCGGTTCGGGCGGAAACGCCCGCTGGCCCAGGGGGGTATCGGCCGCGGCAACGTTGCTTGGCGCTTCGGCACAGGCCGCCAGCAGCAAGCTCAAGCCCAGCACCAGGGCGTGCACAGGGGCACAGAAAAGTGGGCGCGCAAGGCGGTTCATGGACGCATCCAAAAGTAGAGGGCGTAGCTAAAGATCATGCAAGTTCCGTACCCGTGCAGCCTTCACAAGCCGCTCCGGTAACGTGGTGGGATTTGTGCAAGCAATTCGCTGCGCTTGTAGGCAGGGGTCAGCGCCAGGGCGTTTTGGTAGGCTTGCCGCGCTTGGGCATCGTCTTTCAGGTCGGCCGAGGCGTACAGATCGCCCAACAGCCGCCAGCCATCGGCCGCACGCTCGGGCATGGCGGCAATGCCGCGCTGCAGCGCCAGCACTGCTAACGCGGGCTGGTGCAAAGCCAGACCCAGTTCATACCCCTGTTGAATCAGATCGGGGTC
>JAVHPS010000485.1:0-4490 GCA_036170715.1 Rhodoferax sp.
TTGCCCATGCCAAAGCCTTTGACGGTTTTGATCAGCAGCACGCTGGGCTGGCCGGTGTGGTTGACGGCAGCGTGGTAGGCGGCGTAAACCTTTTGCGGGTCGTGGCCACCACGGCGCAGTTGCCAGATGTCGTCGTCGCTCATTTTTTCGACCATTTTGGCGGTGGTGGGTGAGCGGCCAAAGAAGTTCTTGCGGACAAACGCGCCGTCGTTGGCCTTGAAGGCCTGGTAGTCGCCGTCCAGCGTGTCCATCATGACTTTTTTCAGTGCACCGTCTTTGTCGCGCGCCAGCAGTGGATCCCAGTTGCTGCCCCACAGCAGCTTGATGACGTTCCAACCGGCACCGCGGAAGGTACCTTCCAGCTCCTGAATGATCTTGCCATTGCCGCGCACCGGTCCATCTAGGCGTTGCAGGTTGCAGTTGATGACAAACACCAGGTTGTCGAGCTTTTCGCGCGCGGCCAGACCAATCGCGCCCAGACTTTCCACCTCATCCATCTCGCCGTCGCCGCAAAACACCCAGACCTTGCGGTTGGCGGTATTGGCAATGCCACGCGCGTGCAGGTATTTCAAAAAGCGGGCTTGGTAAATGGCCATCAGCGGGCCCAGGCCCATTGACACGGTGGGGAACTGCCAGAACTCGGGCATCAGCTTCGGGTGTGGGTAGCTGCTTAAACCCTTGCCGCCGGTTTCCTGGCGGAAGTTAAGCAACTGCTCTTCGGTCAAACGGCCTTCCAGGTAAGCGCGGGCGTAGACACCGGGTGCGACGTGGCCCTGGATGTAGATGCAATCACCACCGTGGTCGGCGCTCTCGGCGTGCCAGAAGTGGTTGAAACCCGCGCCAAACATGTGAGCCAGACTGGCAAAGCTGCCAATGTGGCCGCCCAGGTCGCCGCCGTCTTCGGGGTGATGGCGGTTGGCCTTGACCACCATCGCCATGGCGTTCCAGCGCATGTAGGCGCGCAGGCGTTCTTCAATCTCGATGTTGCCGGGGCAACGTTCTTCCTGGTCGGGCTCCAGCGTGTTGACGTAGCCGGTGTTAGCCGAGAACGGCATGTCGATGCTGCTTTGGCGTGCGTGTTCCAGCAACTGCTCCAGCAAAAAGTGGGCGCGCTCGGGGCCTTCGCTTTGAATGACGGCGCTTAAAGCATCCATCCATTCGCGGGTTTCCTGGCTGTCTTGATCCGGCGCGACGCTGTCCACGCGGCTCTCGGGTGATGCTGACATGTTTGTCTCCTGTTTGATTTAGCTCATCGATCGTAGGTGAGTTCGCCATGTTTGTGGCTAAAAAGATTTTATAACCATATTCTTAAAATTTCAAATAGTGTTTTTATAATTCATTATGTGAAATTTAAAGACAGTCAAACCTTTTACACTTTGCGCATGACGGTAGCCCGAATCCTTAAGCCTTTTACAAACCTTGGCCATGCACTTTCGGCCCATGTGAAACATTGGTGGTCGCATCAAAGTCCGGCCCGGCAAGACCGCTTTGCCATGCTCACGCCGCTGGCTGCCGTGCTGTTGTTTTTTGCAACCATTCTGGCGGTGTTTGCCTACTTGCGCTATGAAGAAGTGACGCGTGAACGGGAAGCCATCAACCGCGATGTCGAGTACGCGCAGCAGCGCTTGCGCCTTCGATTGCTGGAGCACCAGGATCAGCTGATGCGTTTTGCGCGGGAGATTTCAAGCAAGGAAATCAGCCGCAATGAGTTCATGATCCGTGCGGAAACGCTGGTCAACCTGTACCCCGAGCTTGAAAAATTGACCTGGATCGATGAGCACCAGCGGGTACGCGAAAGTTTTGATGCCGCCCGCGCTGTAGCCCTGCGCAAAAAAACTTTAAAGCCCTTGATGCAAACCAGTGAAACACTGGAAGGCTATCAACTGGTGCGTGACTTGTTGCAGCCGGTTTACTCGACACCGCATGCGCAAAAAGACATGGCCACCATGCTGCAACTGCATGTGCCCTTGAGCGTTAAAAGCAGTTTCAAGGGCGACTTGATGGCCGAGTATTCGATTGATGCCATTTACCGCTATGGTGTGCCCTATGAAATAGCTTCCAAATACGCCATGTCGTTTCACGACACCGACGGCAAATTGCTGGCCGGAACCACAGTGTCTGAAAACAAACTCAAGCGAGCCCTCTTGCCCTGGTCGGGGCCCATCAACACGTATGAATTACCGCTTTCACCCATTGGCAATGGTGTGACGGTGCGTGGGCTGGCTTACCGAACCTCGCTGGGTGTCATTGGCAATGCCTTGTTTTGGCTGGTGATGGTGCTCAGTGCCATCACCGCCTGGCTGCTGTTGGCCAACTGGCGACACACCCGACGACGCATGCAAGCCCAAGCCGCATTGGTGCAGGAAACCGCCTTTCGCCGTGCCATGGAGAACTCCATGCTCACCGGCATGCGCGCTTTGGACATGCAGGGCCGCATCACCTACGTGAACCATGCGTTTTGTCGCATGACCGGATGGAGCGAGGCAGAGCTGATTGGTCAAAGTGCGCCCTACCCTTATTGGCCAGAAGAAGATGTAGAGACACTTAAAAAGCGCTTGCATGAAGAACTGACGGGACAAATCTTGCCCAGTGGGATTCAGTTTCGCGTCAAACGCAAAGACAACACACTGATTGATGCGCGCTTGTACGTGTCGCCGCTGATTGATGCCTTTGGTATCCAGACCGGTTGGATGACCTCCATGACAGACATCACCGAACCCAACCGCGTGCGCGAACAACTGGCTGAATCGCATGAACGCTTTACCACCGTGTTGGAGGCGCTGGATGCGTCGATTTCAGTGGCTCCTTTGGGCTCTGATGAATTGCTGTTCGCCAACAAACTGTACCGTTTGTGGTTTGGTTCCCACTCACAAGGGCATCTTCAGTTGGTAGCCGAAGCCGGTGTGCCCACACCCGCCACCAGTGACGAAACCCGCGACACCGTGGATGCCTTTGCCGGTTTGCCAACCGACCAGTTGTCCGAGAAGGAAACCGAAAGTGCCGAAATTTATATTGGTAGCCTGGGGCGCTGGTTGGAGGTGCGCACGCGCTATCTGAGTTGGGTCGATGGTCGCCTGGCGCAGATGGTGATTGCCACCGACATCACGGTGCGTCGACTGGCTGAGGAACAGTCGGAAGTACAGGCAGAACGCGCGCAGGCCTCCAGTCGTTTGATCACCATGGGCGAGATGGCTTCCAGTGTGGCCCACGAGCTCAACCAACCGCTGACGGCCATCAACAATTACTGCAACGGCATGGTGTCACGTATCAAAGCCCATCAAATTGACGAAGAAGAGTTGCTGGGCGCACTGGAGAAAACCGCCCGTCAGGCCAGCCGGGCCGGTCAGATCATTCAGCGCATTCGCTCTTTTGTGAAACGCAGCGAACCCAACCGGGCGCTGGTCAGCGTGACCACTCTGGTGGCCGAAGCGCTGGAGTTGGCTGAAATTGAGCTGCGCAGGCGCAATGTGCGGCTGGCCCAGTACGTGGCCCCCCATATTCCGCCCCTGCTGGTCGACCCGATTCTGATTGAACAGGTGTTGCTGAATTTACTCAAGAACGCAGCCGAATCCATTGATGCCGCACAAAAACCAACTGCGCAGCGGTTGATCAAATTGCGCGTGGCACCGAAACCGGTGGAAGGCAAAACCGTGATCGAGTTCATGGTGTCTGATACCGGCCCGGGCATTGCACCCGATGTGATGATGCGTTTGTATGAAGCGTTTTACTCCACCAAGGTCGATGGCATGGGGATTGGCTTGTCTTTATGCCGCTCCATCGTCGAGTCGCACATGGGCCGAATGAAAGCCGAGAACATCTACAATGAAGGAATAGTCACCGGTTGCTGCTTTACCTTTTGGATACCCATTGCAGAACCGCTACCGACAGCGCTGGTCAAGCGCACTGAACCACCACAATTGCAGGTTTTGCCATGAGTTTGATTCCCAAAAAAGGTACGGTCTATGTCGTTGATGATGACGAGGCCGTGCGTGACTCCCTTCAATGGATGCTGGAGGGGCAAGACTATCGGGTGCGTTGCTTTGATTCGGCCGAATCTTTTTTAAGCCGCTTTGATGCACGCGAAGTGGCCTGCCTGATTGTGGACATCCGCATGGAGGGAATGACGGGCTTGGAACTCCAGGATCGCCTGACTGAAAACAACTCCCCCCTGCCGCTGGCGTTCATCACCGGTCATGGCGACGTGCCGATGGCTGTGGACACCATGAAAAAAGGGGCCATGGACTTTATCCAGAAACCGTTCACCGAATCGCAGCTGATGCCTTTGGTCGAGCGCATGCTGGCACAAGCCAAAGACACGTTTGCCGAATACCAGAATGCGCTCAACCGGGATGCCCTGATGGCCCGCCTGACGCTGCGCGAATCGCAAGTACTGGAACGCATTGTGGCCGGACGTCTCAACAAGCAGATTGCCGATGACCTGGGCATCAGCATCAAAACGGTGGAAGCGCACCGCGCCAACATCATGGAAA
>JAVHPS010000486.1:0-4459 GCA_036170715.1 Rhodoferax sp.
AAACGCTGGGACGACCTGGTGTATGAAACCGCGCATCCGCAAGGCGATGTGAACATTGTCATGGTGGGCAAATATGTGGAACTGAGTGACAGCTACAAGTCGCTCAATGAAGCCTTGCGCCACGCTGGCATGAAGAACCATGTGCGCGTCAAAATCAGCTACATCGACTCTGAAACCATCACCCAGGACAACGTGGCGCAACTGGCAAAATTTGACGCGGTGCTGGTACCGGGCGGGTTTGGCATTCGCGGGGTTGAAGGCAAAATTTGCGCGGCTCAATTTGCCCGTGAAAACAAGGTGCCGTACTTGGGTATTTGTCTGGGCATGCAAGTGGCTACGATTGAATTTGCGCGCCATGTGGCGGGTCTCAAAAACGCCAACAGCACCGAATTTGACCTGGGCACGCCCAACCCGGTGATTGCCCTGATTACCGAGTGGAAAGACGAAGACGGCACTATCAAAGTCCGCAATGAGACCTCTGACTTGGGTGGCACCATGCGTCTGGGGGCACAAAGCTCTGATGTCACCCAAGGCACACTGGCGCACCAGATTTATGGTGATGTGGTGACCGAGCGGCATCGCCACCGGTATGAGGCCAATGTGCACTTTCTGGAGGCCCTGCGCCAAGCGGGTTTGATTATTTCTGCCTTGACGCAGCGTGAACATCTGACAGAAATTGTCGAATTGCCGCAGACTGTTCACCCCTGGTTTGTGGGTGTTCAATTCCATCCTGAATTCAAATCCACCCCCTGGGCGGGACACCCCCTGTTCAACGCATTCATTCGTGCCGCGCTGGATCATCAAGCGACAACGACCACACTGAAGGCGGTGGCCTGATGAAACTGTGCGGATTTGACATAGGGCTGCAGCGCCCGTTTTTTCTGATTGCCGGTCCCTGCGTGATTGAGTCGGAGCAGCTGCAAATGGATACGGCAGGCACACTCAAAGAAATCACACAAGGCCTGGGTATCCCGTTCATTTTCAAAAGCAGTTTTGACAAGGCAAACCGCTCCAGCGGCAGCACCTTCAGGGGGCCTGGCATTGACAAGGGGCTTGAAATTTTGGCCAAGGTCAAACGCGAGCTGGGTCTGCCCATTCTGACGGACATCCACTCTGAAGACCAAATTGCGCAAGTGGCCAGCGTAGTGGACGTGTTGCAAACCCCGGCCTTCTTGTGTCGGCAGACCGACTTCATTCGCGCCGTGGCGCAGTCAGGTAAACCGGTCAACATCAAAAAGGGGCAATTTCTGGCTCCCGGCGACATGAAAAATGTCATCGACAAAGCGCGCGCTGCGGCACGGGAAAAAGGTCTTCCAGAGGACAACTTCATGGCCTGTGAGCGCGGTGTCAGTTTTGGCTACAACAACCTGGTAAGTGACATGCGTTCCCTGGCCATCATGCGCGACACCCATGCACCCGTGGTGTTTGATGCCACCCATTCGGTGCAACTACCCGGCGGTCAAGGTAGCAGCAGCGGTGGCCAGCGCGAGATGGTGCCGGTATTGGCACGCGCCGCCGTGGCCGTGGGTGTGGCCGGGTTGTTCATGGAAACCCATCCTGACCCATCAAAAGCCCTGAGCGATGGCCCCAATGCCGTGCCGTTGAAGCACATGCAAGCCTTGTTGGAAACTTTGATGGCGCTCGATTACGTAACCAAAAAGAACCCTTTGCTGGAGAACAATTTCAGTTAAGGCGTGCATGATGGCCACTGGGTTTGATGCCTGTCTTTTTTATTTTTGTATTTTTTGAAAGAAAAGCATGAGTGCAATTGTTGACATCGTCGGTCGTGAGATTCTGGATTCCCGTGGCAACCCCACGGTGGAATGTGATGTGCTGCTGGAATCCGGCACCATGGGGCGGGCTGCCGTCCCGTCCGGTGCTTCCACCGGCAGCCGTGAAGCCATTGAACTGCGTGACGGCGACAAAACCCGCTACCTGGGCAAGGGTGTGCTCAAAGCGGTAGAACACATCAACACAGAAATCAGTGAGGCGGTGCTCGGGCTGGATGCGTCAGAGCAAGCCTTTCTGGACAAAACCCTGATTGATCTGGACGGCACCGAGAACAAAAGCCGCCTGGGTGCCAACGCCATGCTGGCCGTGTCCATGGCTGTGGCCCGCGCCGCAGCGGAAGAATCTGGCTTGCCCCTGTACCGCTACTTCGGTGGCATGGGTGGCATGCAGTTGCCCGTGCCGATGATGAACGTCATCAACGGCGGTGCGCACGCCAACAACAGCCTGGACTTGCAAGAGTTCATGATCATTCCGGTGGGTGCACCGAGCTTTCGTGAAGCACTGCGCTACGGTGCTGAGGTGTTCCATGCCCTGAAGAAAATCATCGACGAACGTGGCATGAGCACGGCTGTGGGTGACGAGGGTGGCTTCACGCCCAGCGTTGAAAACCACGAAGCCGCGATCCAACTCATTTTGCAAGCCATCGACAAGGCAGGCTTTGTGGCCGGTGAGCACATTGCCATTGGTCTGGACTGCGCCGCCAGCGAGTTTTACAAAGACGACAAATACCACTTGGCCGGTGAAGGTCTGGTGCTGGATGCGCAGCAGTGGACGGATATGTTGGCCGCCTGGGTCGATAAATACCCCATCATCAGCATCGAGGACGGCATGGCTGAAAACGACTGGGACGGTTGGAAAATTTTGACCGATCGATTGGGCAAGAACGTTCAGATTGTTGGTGACGACCTGTTTGTCACCAACACCAAAATCTTCAAAGAAGGCATCGACAAAGGCATTGCTAACTCGATCCTGATCAAGATCAACCAAATTGGCACACTGACCGAGACCTTTGCCTGCATCGAAATGGCCAAGAAAGCGGGCTACACCGCCGTGATCAGCCACCGCAGCGGTGAGACTGAAGATTCAACCATTGCCGATATTGCCGTGGGCACCAACGCCGGACAAATCAAGACCGGCTCTTTGAGCCGCAGCGACCGCATGGCCAAATACAACCAGTTGTTGCGCATTGAAGAAGATCTGGGCGACATCGCCACCTACCCAGGCCGTGCCGCCTTCTACAACCTGCGTTAAGGTCATCATGGGGCAACGCGCTGTCGGGTTCGCGCTGATTGCACTGTTTGTGATTCTTCACGGGCAGCTGTGGTTTGGGCGTGGCAGCGTGTCCAATGTGGCCCAGTTGCGAGCGCAACTCACCGAACAGAACCTGAACAACCACCAGGCACAGTTGGTCAACGATCAATTGGCAGCCGAGGTGCGCGACCTTAAAGAAGGGTTGGAGATGATCGAAGAAAAAGCCCGAATGGAGCTTGGCATGATCAAGACCAACGAAATTTACGTGCAGATGGCGCGCTGACACATCTACAATGACCAGCGTCTGCCGCGCTCATTGGGCTTTATATTTCCTTGAACCAATGCTCATAGAGCCAGGGCTTGGAACATTTTGCTGTTAGCGTGATCATCTCGCGTTAGATGAACCCAAAACATGCACTGACCTCGCCCACCTGAACCCCGGTTCAGGATGCCGGTCTGGTGGCGTGGCAGACATCTTCATTCTTCTTCCTCCCTATGCCTTTTGACTTTTCAGTGATCATTGAACTGGTTGCCCTGGGCTTGTGCTCAGGTTTTTTGGCAGGGCTGCTCGGCATTGGTGGCGGCATGGTCATGGTGCCCTTCATTACGGCCATGTTGTCGGCCAGAAATGTCGACAGCGAATTGGCTGTCAAGATGGCCATTGCCACATCCATGGCCACCATTGTGTTCACATCCATCTCCAGTGTGCGTGCGCACCACCAACGCGGAGCCATACGCTGGGACATCGTCAAGACCCTGGCACCGGGGATCGTCCTGGGTGCGGCAATTGCCAGCATGGGTATTTTTGCCGTTTTAAAAGGCTCCTCCCTGGCCTTGCTGTTCAGCTTGTTTGTTGGTTTTTCAGCCACTCAAATGTTTTTGGACAGAAAGCCAGCCGCAGCCCGCCAGCTTCCAGGGCAAACGGGTCTGCTGGGAGCTGGTGGTTTGATTGGTTTTATGTCTGGCCTGGTGGGTGCAGGGGGTGGTTTTATCAGTGTGCCATTTCTGACGTGGTGCAATGTAGCCATTCACAATGCCGTTGCAACTTCTGCCGCGTTGGGTTTTCCAATTGCCATCTCAAACGCGCTGGGGTACGCAATCAGTGGCAGCCACGTCGATCATTTGCCACCCTATTCATTAGGATATATCTGGCTCCCGGGCCTGCTGGTCATTGCCAGCTGCAGCGTCACCACAGCACCTTTAGGTGCGGCCGCAGCGCACAAACTGCCGGTCAAACGTTTGAAGAAAATATTTGCCAGCGTGCTGTACCTACTTGCAGCCTATATGCTGTACCGTGGGCTGTTAAGCCGCTGAAATCAGATAAAAAAAGGGCCTGCTCGATCATGAACAGGCCCTTGCATTTGGTGGGATGTGCGGGGATCGAACCCACGACAAACGGATTAAAAGTCCGCTGCTC
>JAVHPS010000487.1:0-4413 GCA_036170715.1 Rhodoferax sp.
GAACTTCATCGCGCTTCTTCATGGCACCGCCACGGCCTTCGGTGGCTTCCATCAACTCATTGGCCAAACGCAGAGCCATGGATTTTTCACCGCGTTTACGGGCTGCTTCCTTGATCCAGCGCATGGACAAGGCCAAGCGACGAACCGGACGCACTTCAACCGGCACCTGGTAGTTGGCACCACCCACACGGCGGGATTTGACTTCAACCAGTGGCTTGACGTTGTTGATCGCCAAGGTAAAGGCTTCAACCGGGTCCTTACCTGGGTTTTTCTTTTCGATTTGCTCCAGGGCACCATAAATGATGCGCTCAGCAACCGCTTTTTTGCCGCCTTCCATGATCACGTTCATGAATTTGGACAGCTCAACATTGCCGAATTTAGGATCCGGCAGGATTTCACGTTTAGGGACTTCGCGACGACGTGGCATATTTCACCTCTATTGCTTCAGTTGGCATTTTTTCAAACACCGCGAGAGTTAACCAATAAGACTCTCACTTACTCGACCCGAACAGTGGGTCACTACGTTCATTTCCTGCGCCACGCAGCAAACAAACACCTTTTAATTCAAACGAACCAGCAGCTTATTTGACCTTGGGACGTTTTGCACCGTATTTGGAGCGCGACTGCTTGCGATCTTTCACGCCTTGCAAGTCCAGCGAACCACGCACGATGTGGTAGCGCACACCAGGCAAGTCCTTGACACGACCGCCGCGAACCAGCACCACGCTGTGTTCCTGCAGGTTGTGACCTTCACCGCCAATGTACGAAATCACCTCAAACCCATTGGTCAAGCGCACTTTGGCAACTTTACGCAAAGCCGAGTTGGGCTTTTTCGGGGTCGTGGTGTAAACGCGGGTGCACACACCACGGCGTTGTGGAGAATTTTCCATCGCAGGACTCTTGGACTTGACGGTTTCAACCGCACGCCCCTGACGGATTAACTGATTGATGGTTGGCACTAGAGCCTCCTAAAAAACTAAACGTCCCTAAACGTTCAAAAACAAAAACGACGAAAACGTGAATCTCTTCGGAAATTCCGAAAAGCTCATGACTATATCAGGTCACGCTCCCAGATGCAATTTATGGCCGGGGTTTATTTGATCCAAAGCCGCACCGCGTCCCAAGCCCGCCCGAATAAACCGGCTTGTTCAACCCCTTGCAGCGCCAGCAGTGGCACCTCTGCCAAGACTTGTCCGGCATTGCTGATTTTGAGGGTTCCAAGTGTTTGCCCCTTCACAAACGGGGCCACCAAAGGCTCGGTGCGCAGCACCTCGGTACTCAACTTGCCCCCCATACCCATGGGAACCGTCACGACGATCGGATGCGGCTGCCCCAACATGACGGCCGCCTCCTTGCCTTTCCAGACTTTGGGGGCAACCACGGCCTGGTTGGCCTCAAACAACTTGACGGCCTCAAACGCGGTGTAACCCCAATTCAACAATTTTTGCGACTCATTGGCGCGAGCGCCCTCGCTGGCCGCGCCCAACACAATCGACAGCAAGCGGCGTGGACCCAATGCGGCAGCAGACCCGAGCACCGCGCCCGACTTGCCCAAACCTGGAACGTCACGTTTGGCCGTGGCAATCAGGCAATAACCTGCTGCTTCGGTGTGACCTGTTTTCAAACCATCCACCGTGGGATCACGAAACAGCAACAAATTGCGGTTACTGTCGTTGGCTGCCGGTGTACCGGCATAGCGGTATTTTTTAATGGCGTAATACGACACATAGTCAGGAAAATCCTGCAGCAAGCGCGTTGCCAACAGGCTCAAGTCACGCGCCGTGGTGGTGTGACCGGCCTCGGTCAGGCCTTCCGGATTTTTGTACCCTGTGGCGTTCATGCCCAGCACCTTGGCCTGGTCGTTCATCAATTGCACGAAGCGCTCGACCGAGCCACCCACCCCCTCGGCCAGGGCCACGGTGGCATCGTTGCCACTTTGCACCACCATGCCTTTGATCAAATCTTCCACCGGAACTTGCATTTTGGGGTCAATGAACATGCGTGAGCCTGGCATCTTCCAAGCCCGCTCACTCACCGGCAGCGTTTGTTTGAGGTCGATTTTTTTGCTGCGCAGCGCATCAAACACCAAGTAGGCCGTCATCAATTTGGTCAGCGAAGCGGGCTCCACCGGTGCGTCAATGTCTTTGGCCGCCAGAATTTGGTTGGCCGTGACATCCAGCAGCAAATAAGAGCGCGCGGCAATTTCAGGCGGCTGAACCGTTTGCGCGGATACCGACACGCACACCCATGCGGCCAACAATACAAGTATTTTTTTCATAAAGAGATGCGCCAGGCAATACCGCCTGACAATGGTTTTATTGCTACAAAATATATAGCTATGAACCCTTTAATAAAAAGGGCTATAACTCAAAAACGCACTAATTTATCGACCCAGATGCGCCGGGGTCAGCAGCCGCTGCACCACTTGGCCGTGCTGCAAATGGGAAGCCACAATTTCATCAATGTCGCTGGCATCCACATAGCTGTACCACACTGCTTCCGGGTAAACCACCGCCACCGGGCCGGCCGCGCAACGGTCCAGACAGCCCGCTTTGTTGACCCGCACGCGCCCGGGGCCGTCCAGACCGGCTGCCTTGACCTGGGATTTGCAGCGCTCAAAAGCCGCCTGCGCGTCGTGCTGGGCGCAACAAGCTTCACCATTCTTGCGTTCATTCAAACAAAAAAAGATGTGCCGCTGGTAATAGCTGGGCATGGCCACGCCCGTTGCGGACGCGGTGGCGGGAGAAAAAGTAGGTTCAGTCATGGGCAGGATTTTAGGTTTTTAGTGTTTTGCCCCACAGCAGCCCCAGCACATACACCAGCGTGGCAAAAGGCCACAGCCACCCCAGCCACTGAGCCAAGCCGTGAAAGCGGATGAATTGCCCCTGCTCCCACGAAAACAGGGTCTGTTCAAAATAGGGCCCTACCGCGCTCTGGTTGATCAGACTCAAATCCACGCCAAGCGCCAACAAAGCCAGGGCGGCACAGGCACGCCGTGGTGCGCCCAGCAAAACGCCAGCTGCCAGCGCGGCGGTTGCCAGCGCCACTTGCACTGGCAGATTCAGCCACACCCAGGCATAAGCGGGTCCAAAACTCAAGGCGTTGCTCAGCGCCGTGACCGCCACACCCAGCACCAGCAGCGCAACCAGAAACAGCGCACGCCGGGCACTGGAGCGAATGATGCAATACCCCAGCAAGCTGGGAATCAACACCCCCAGGCAAACACACAACCACGCCACAGCAGGCAGCATCGGCTGCAACTCCAGGTCGCGAACGGGCAGCCATTCGATCAGGGGCGTGTCTTCAAGCGCCTGGCCCAACACCGACTCCAGCCGCTCCATCACCTGTCCCAAACCAAACGGCAGTACCGCCGGAAACAGCAGTGCCAAGGGCCACAAGGCCAACAGCACCAAGCCCCCGCGCGCCTCCTCCACAAACCATTGCGCTCTGAAGCGACTCCAGCGTTGCAACCAACCGTGTCGCTCCATCCACCCGGTGCAGCCGGCACCCAGCCCTGCACCTGCCACGTTCAGCAACATATCCAAGTTGGATGGCACCCGCTGCGGCAGGTAAACCTGCAGGGTTTCCAGCGTCAGGGACAACACCACCGCCACTGAAATGGGCAGGCGCAGCCCGTACATGGCGTGTCCGGTGCGCAAGGCGCTCAAGGCCAGAAAAAAGCCCAGGGGCATATAACCCAGCAAGTTGGACACCACATCAAAGCCAGTCCAATAGCGGGGCAAGGCAGCCGTCAGAAACCACCACGGCTCTACCCCTTGATCGCGCCAGTTGGCAAACGGATACAGGCTGGCATAGACGATCAAACCGGTATAAACCAGCGCCAGCGGCCAGGCGGAAGTTTTGTGCGTCGCCATGGGTTATCCAGGTAGTGCGGGCATGTCCAAGCAAAAAAAACCCCAGCACAATGGCTGGGGTAGAAGCCTATTTGCTGTCACACATCAAGGCCCCGCTCAGGGAGGAAAAGCGGGGAGCAGTAAACTGCTCGGGGCGTAATTTACCAAAAAATAGCGCGCTATTCAACTGAAGGCTAAAAAATTGTCATATCTGACCAACATTTGATAAGGAAACCATCTCCATGACCCCCTATGCCGCCTACCCCATGGGTCGCGCGCGCCGTCTGCGCCGCGACACGTTCACCCGCAATCTGGTGCGCGAATACGCCTTGAGCGCACACGATTTCATTTACCCAGTGTTTGTGGTGGATGGCTCCCAGCAGCGTCAAGTGGTGACCTCCATGCCGGGGGTCGAGCGCCTGAGTCTGGACTTGTTGCTGCCGGTGGCGGAAGAATGCGTGCAACTGGGCATTCCGGTGATGGCGCTGTTCCCGGTGGTCGATCAGGCCCTTAAAACCCCTGATGGGCGTGAGGCCTTTAACCCCGACGGCCTGGTGCC
>JAVHPS010000488.1:0-20059 GCA_036170715.1 Rhodoferax sp.
ATTCGGTGATGCGCGCGCGCAAGGGATCCAATTCACGTTCAAGCTGCAAGCGGCGCTCGTCGCTGGCACGCAATTTGGTGCTCAGGTCGTCGTATTGGCTGCGCTGGGCCGCCAGGTCTTTTTCACGTTCAAGCTTGGCAGCCAGCGCCTGCTGCAGGCCACCCTGTGCGGCTGCGTCATTCAGACGCGCCAATTCATCTTGGGCTCTTTGGGTCTCAGCCCTTACAGAATCTGCTTGTTGCGCTGCCGTTTCTATAGCACGAGCCAACTCTGCACGGCGCGCGCTCAGGCTGCGCAAGGTGAAGGTAGCCTCTTGTGCCTGGCGCTCCAGGCTGCGTTGCTGTTCGCGGCATTCAGTCAGTTTGCGCTCTGCCAGGATGACGTGGTCTTCCAGCTGGGCATGGCGTTCCTGGGTGTCGGCCAGCTGCATGTCGAGCTCTTCAAAGCGGGCTTCGGCTTGAACACGGCGCATCTGCAAGTCTTCCAGCTGGGCATCGAGCTCAGACAGATCGGCATCAATCTGCGCGCTGCGGCTGCGGGCTTGCTCGGCCAGTTGTGTCAGGCGCAGGGTTTGCACCTGCAGTTCATGGCTGCGGTTTTGTGCTTCAGTGGCTTCACGGCGGGCGCTGACCAGCCGTTGCGACACCTCGGCATAGGCCGCTTCGGCACGCGCCAAGGCCGTGCGAGATTCTTCACTGATCAAGACCTGGGCGCGGTGCTGTTTCTCCAGGTTTTCAATCTCTTGGGCGCGCGCCAAAAGCCCTGCTTGTTCGGAATCTTGGGCGTAAAAGTTGACGCTGTAGCGTCCCACGGCATGACCCGCTTTGACGTAAATGACTTCGCCAGGCTGCAAGCGCTCACGGCTGGCCATGGCCTCTTCAAGGCTGGCCGCCGTGAAGCAGCCATGTAACCAATCATTGAGGAGCGCGCCCAGGCTGGCATCGTTGACTTCAAGCAAGTCTGCCAGCCGGGGAAAGGTTTGACCCTGCAGCGCACTGGCCGCCAACGGTGGGGTGTAAAACGCCAGTTTGGCTGCTGGCGCATCGTGCGCAAAGGCACGCACCAAGTCCAGACGACTGACTTCCAGCGCCCCCATGCGTTCACGCAAAGCCGCTTCAAGCGCATTTTCCCAACCTAGCTCAACATGCAGCCGACTCCACAGGCCGGGCAAATGGTCCAGGCCCTGGCGCTGCAACCAAGGTTGCAATTTGCCGTCGGTCTTGACTTTTTCCTGCAGCGTCTTGAGTGCTTGCAGACGCGCCGACCAGTCTGCCAGCTTGGCCGACTCTGCATTGACTGCCTTTTGGTGGCCGCGGCGGTTGTCATCGAGCTCAGGCATGCTGTCTTGTAAATCAGTCAGACGGGCTTGGGCTTCCTGCTCGGCATCCTGGGCTTGGGTCAACTGCTGCTGCTGGTTGATCAGACGTTGTTCGTCGGGGGCTGTTAACGCATTGCGGTCGCCCAGCAGTCGCTCCCGGCGCGTTCCCAACTGGCGTGTTTGCTCGTCCAAGCTGCGCTGTTCGGCCGCCAGCACGCCCAGTTGCTGCTGCACTTGCGCCACGCCCGCACGCTGCTCGCTGGCAGCCCGCTGGGCTTGGCGCAGGGCTTCTTCCAGGTCAGGCAAGGCCAGGGCCTGCTCTTCAACCTGAGCCGCGAGTAATTCTGTTTTTTCCTCGCCCACCAACTCCAGTTCAGCCAGTTGTTCCTGCTCAGCCTGTGCATCCTGGCTGCGCGTGATCCAGCCGTTGGCCTGCTCTTTGAGGGTTTGCAGGCGCAACTCGACCCGCTGACAGCTCTCAACCACAAAACGTATTTCTGCTTCAAGTCGACCAACTTCTGCACTGGCCTCGTACAACTTGCCTTGCGCCTGATTGACCTGATCACCAGCGGCGTAATGGGCCTGGCGTACGGTTTCCAACTCGGACTCGATGTGGCGCAGGTCGGCCATGCGGGCTTCCAGCGCGTTGACGGCTTCCAGAGAATCGGTGTGCACACGGGTTTGATCTGCCTGCGCTTCGGCACGCTTCAAAAACCAGAGTTGCTGTTGCTTGAGTGTGGCCGTGGCCGTGAGCGCATGGTATTTTTGCGCCACTTCAGCCTGCTTTTCAAGCTTGTCCAGATGGGCATTGAGCTCACGCAGAATGTCTTGCACCCGGGTCAGGTTCTCGCGGGTGTCGCTTAAGCGGTTTTCGGTTTCACGGCGACGCTCTTTGTACTTGGACACGCCTGCGGCTTCTTCCAGAAACAGGCGCAGTTCTTCAGGTTTGCTCTCAATGATGCGGCTGATGGTGCCCTGGCCAATGATGGCGTAGGCGCGTGGCCCCAGCCCGGTACCCAGAAAAACATCCTGCACGTCCCGGCGGCGCACCGGCTGGTTGTTGATGTAGTAGCTGCTGTTGCCGTCGCGGGTCAACACCCGCTTGACGGCGATCTCAGCAAACTGGCTCCACTGGCCACCGGCGCGGTGGTCGTCATTGTCAAACACCAGCTCCACACTGGCGCGACTGGCGGGTTTGCGGGTGGTCGTGCCGTTAAAAATCACGTCCTGCATGGACTCACCGCGCAATTCGGAGGCCTTGGACTCGCCCAGCACCCAGCGCACTGCATCCATGATGTTGGATTTGCCGCAACCGTTGGGGCCCACCACACCAACCAGTTGGCCAGGCAGCAGAAAGTTGGTGGGTTCGGCAAACGATTTGAACCCGGAGAGCTTGATGGAATTGAGACGCACGTCTGATTAAGTGAAAAATCTGAACATATCAAAGACCCGATGCGAAGGCAAAGGAGCCAGGAGCTTGATGATAACTTGCCCCCTTTGCGCCCTGTGGGTCGCCCTTGACCCCGCTGACAAACTTCTCAGGGTGCTGTATCCGCATGGGCCAGAGCCATCACTTCATGGGCAGGGCGCATTTTGAGCTTGTGATCACTCCAAATTTGTCGCCACCGCCGTGCGCCCGGCAACCCATGACGCAAGCCCAGCATGTGGCGCGCAATCGATGGCCAGGGCGTGCCATGGCTGGCAAGTTCTTGCTGCATGTAAACCACCATGTCGGCTTCCACCGACTCGCGCGTGGGCGGTGTCGTGCCCCTGGTAATGCCTGCATCAGCAGGAAAAAACTGGGCATCCCATTGACTCAACCACCATGGGTTGTGGTAAGCCTCGCGCCCCAGCATGACACCATCCACCTGCGCCAGATGCTGAGCCACTTGTTCTGACGTGGTCACACCACCATTGAGCACGATCGTGAGCCCCGGAAAATCCCGCTTAAGTTGGTACACACGCTCGTACCGCAAGGGCGGTACTTCTCGGTTATCTTTGGGGCTCAGCCCTTTTAACCAGGCGTTTCGGGCGTGAACAATGAAGGTTTGACAGCCCGCACGGTTGACCTCACCCACAAAATCCCGCACAAAGTCATAACTGTCCACCTGATCGATGCCAATACGATGTTTGACCGTGACCGGGATATCCACCGCGTCAACCATGGCTTTGACCCCATCAGCTACCAAACCCGGCTCCTGCATCAAACACGCGCCAAAAGCGCCGCGTTGCACCCGTTCGCTGGGGCAACCGCAGTTGAGGTTGACTTCGTCATAGCCCCACTGCTGCGCCAGGCGCGCGCAATGGGCCAAATCGGTGGGTTCACTGCCGCCCAGTTGAAGCGCAACCGGATGTTCATCCGGGTTGAAGGCCAGGTGACGGGCTGCATCTCCATGCATCAGAGCACCCGTGGTCACCATCTCGGTATACAAAAGGGCGCGCTTGGACAACAAGCGGTGAAAGTAACGGCAATGGCGATCGGTCCAATCGAGCATTGGGGCAACCGACACACGCCAACGCAAAGGCTGAAGGGGTAGAGAACAAGGCATACACGGAATTATCCCCGCGCCAATCCACACCACCGCGTCAAGGTGTCACGCACCAGGGGGCTGCGTTGTGTGCATAAGCCATCCACAGCGCCCAGGCCGAGCTGGCGGCCAGCGCCAATCCGGCCAGGCGCACCCCCCAGTCACCGTTATCATTGCCCTTGAGGCGCAGCCATAACCAGGGCCCGAGCATCATCGACACACTGGTGCCCAAGGCAAACAGCGCCATAACCAAGGCCCCGTCGAGCATTTGCCCTGTCAGCCCGGCCACCAACAAGGCTGAATAGAGCAGACCACAGGGTAAAAAAGCCCAGAGCACGCCAATCACCAAGGGGGCACCTTGGCCTCGCCCCTGTGCCAAACTTTTGGCCCCCATCCAGATGGTTCGCCCTGCCTGTTCCATCCAGACAGGCTGTTGGGCTCGCCACAACAACACCAATCCCAGCACCATCATGGCCACATGGAACATGCTCCAAACGGGTCGCAACGCAGCAGATTGCACCGTCAACCAGCCCAACCCTTGCATGGAAGCAGCAGCCAATGCACCTAAACTTGCGTAACCGATACAGCGCCCAAGCTGAAACGTCCACATGGCTGAAGTTTTGGCGTTGCCAGCCGCTTGGCCAATGCCGGCACAGGCTGCACCACACATGGCGATGCAATGCGGCCCACCAGCGAGGCCCATGAGAAATGCGGTGCTGGCAAGTGTGGTTTGCATTCCTCTAATTTAGAGGATCTTTGAAAACTTCGCCCGGGTACGGTCGATTTGTAGATAGTGGTCAAACACCATGGCCACTGCCCGAACAAAGAACCACCCTTTTGAGGTCACCCGAATGCCACTGTCGTCAAGCTCGACCAAGCCTTCGTCAACTTGACCTTTCAGGACTTCCATTTCCTTGGCAAAGTAATCTTTAAATTTGATCAAGTAAGCCAATTCGATTGATTCATACGACAAACGCCCTTGGCACATCAGCGCCATGATGACGCTGCGGCGCAGTAAATCGTCTTTGGTCAACGCCAGGCCTTTGACAACCGGGAAATGACCTTGATCAAGAAAATCGTAATACTCTTCCAGGGTTTTTGCGTTTTGACTGTAAGTGGAGCCCACACGCCCAATAGACGATACCCCCAAGCCAACCATGTCGCAATCAGGCTGGGTGCTGTAACCCTGGAAATTGCGGTGCAAACGCCCCTGACGCTTGGCAACTGCCAAAGAATCATCCGGCAAGGCAAAGTGATCCATGCCAATGTAGACATAGCCAGCGGCCATCAATGCCGCCATGGAGCGTGACAACATCGTCACCTTGGAGGCAGCGGTTGGAATCTCGGTGGAAGAAATGCGACGCTGTGGCTTGAAGCGTTCTGGCAGATGTGCATAAGCATACAAGGCGATCCGATCCGGTTTAAGGATCGAGATTTGTGCCATGGTTCGATCGACTGATTCAGGTGTCTGCTCAGGCAAACCGTAAATCAGGTCGACGTTGATAGATTCAAAACCACGTTCGCGTGCCGCGTGCACCAAATCAAATACTTGCTGTGCAGGCTGAACGCGATGCACCGCTTTTTGGACGGCAGGATCAAAATCCTGTACACCAAAGCTCAAACGGTTAAAACCCATTTCAGCCAGTGCATCCAGTCGACCATCGTCAATGGTGCGCGGGTCAATTTCAATCGAATATTCCCCTTTGGGGAGCAGTTTGAAATTGCGACGCAACATGCCCATAACTTCGCGCAACTCATCATCCGATAAAAACGTGGGGGAACCACCACCAAAATGCAGCTGTGACACCGCTTGCCCGATGCCCATGTGCTTGACGTGCAAATCCACCTCGCGGCTTAGGTAATTGATGTAAGCGGCGGCACGATCATGGTGTTTGGTGATGATTTTGTTGCAGGCGCAGTAGTAGCACAGTGACTCGCAAAACGGAATGTGCACATACAACGACAACGGCACGGCCAGCGCAGCCACACCGGAGCGTCGCTGCTCCAAAGCCTGGATGTAATCGTGTGCAGTGAATGCTTCTACAAAGCGGTCAGCAGTCGGGTAAGACGTGTAGCGCGGCCCGGAAACATCGTATTGGCGAATCAGGCTTTCAGAAATAGGTACAGCAGTGGTTTCCATCATGACATATCCTTCAAAACGCATCGAACTATGCCAAACAAATGAAAATAAATTCTTGACATTGATCAACAAACAAATGGAAAACGAAAATTGACATAAATCAGAGTCAGGATGGAAAAAGTGTCAAAATCGCGCCCATGAATCACGAACCCTTCAAAATCGCCTGCTCAGACTGCAACATGCGTGAACTGTGCATGCCTGTTGGTTTGAGTCACGAGGAACTGGATCGGATCGACAGCATCATTGGTGCACGTCGCAAAGTTAAACGTGGGGAAACACTGTTTCACAACGGCGAAAGATTCACCCACCTGTATGCCATCCGGACTGGCTTTTTCAAAACCAGCATCACCTCCGAAGATGGTCGCGATCAGGTCACTGGTTTCCAAATGGCGGGCGAGATCATTGGTCTGGACGGCATTGTGCAAGATCACCATACCTGTGATGCCATTGCGCTGGAAGATGCAGAAATTTGTGCCATGCCTTTTTCGCAAATCGAAGACCTGTCACGTGAAGTGAATGCACTGCAACACCATGTGCACAAAATCATGAGCCGTGAAATTGTGCGTGAGCATGGTGTCATGCTGTTGCTTGGCAGCATGCGCGCCGAGGAACGTCTGGCCGCATTTTTGCTGAATTTGGCGCAGCGTCTTCATGCCAGAGGATTTTCACAATCCGAACTGGTGTTGCGCATGACACGTGAAGAAATTGGCAGTTTCCTGGGTCTGAAGCTCGAAACCATCAGCCGTACGTTTTCAAAATTCGTCGACGAAGGTGTCGTTGAGGTCAAGCAACGCCATGTCCGCATACTCAACACTGAAGCCCTGCAAGACATCGTCAACCCGAAGTAATGTCGGGTTGAACGGTGTTTTTTACTTATTGGCAGGGACTACACCGGTGGCTGCATGGTTGCGACCTACCATGGCGGGCGCATCACCAAGACTTGAGGGGTGATCTGCCTGAGATTTTTTCCCTTGGGTTCTATGGGACTGGTTGGCCTCTGTGACGATCTCATTGGGATGACTAGCCGCCAAGTAAAAAGTTACAAAACCTGCAATCACTACCAGCAGCGGCCCTGAAATAACCAACCAAACAAAACCATGTTTCCACCACGGCAAATGGTGGTCAATTGATGCATCTGTCATAACAGTTTTCTTAATTGGTAGGAACAATAAACGTTGACTTTTCGGTGTCGTGTTCGTCAGCACCTACAGCTTCAATGCGGAATTGGATTTTATGCGAGCCGGGTTCAGCGGCATCCGCCGGCAAGAGTGCTCGAACGACCATCCAACGCCCTTGTGCGGCCCCCACCTCCAAATGGTTGTCTGATGTCACCTCAAGCCCATTCAAACCAGAGACTGACACGGTATAGTGTTGAACCGTCTCGGTCGTGTTCATGATTTGCAGGCGGTAAACATTCTCGATTTTCCCCCCATCGACCACGCGCGCCATCACCCCTCGATCGCGAACCACATCAGCCTTGAAAGGTTTTCGTTGATTCAAACTGAAAACCAAGCCAATGACAATTGCCAACAACAACGCAGCATAAATCAACACCCGGGGACGCAACACACGATGCCATGTTTGCTGCTTAGACCAGCCCTTCAACATGGAATTTTCAGTGGCGTATTTGATCAACCCGGGCGCGTAGCCCAATTTATCCATCACCGTGTCACAAACATCAGCGCAAGCACCACAGCCGATGCATTCATATTGGAGTCCATTTCGAATGTCGATACCGGTTGGACATACCTGAACACACAAATTGCAGTCCACACACGCCCCCAAATGAAGTGCCAATGGATCTGCTTTGCGTGAACGTGCCCCACGCGGCTCACCGCGCGCTTGGTCATACGCCACCACCAAGGTGTCCTTGTCAAACATGGCACTTTGAAACCTAGCATAGGGACACATGTGCTTGCAGATTTGCTCACGCAAAAAACCGGCGTTGCCATAGGTGGCGAGGCCATAGAAAAACACCCAAAACACTTCCCAGGAACCCAAATCTGCGTGATAAACCTCCTGCGCAAGAACCTGAATCGGCGTGAAATAACCAACGAAAGTAAAACCAGTCCACAAAGAAAAAGTAATCCATAGAAAATGCTTGAGGCCTTTTCGTGCCGCTTTTTTCACTGACCAGGGTTCGGCATCATGGCGAATGTGAGCAGATCGGTCACCACAAACCTTTTTTTCAATCCACAGAAAAATTTCTGTATAAACGGTTTGTGGACATGAATAACCACACCACAAACGACCGGCCACTGCGGTGAACAAAAAAAGTGCATAGGCCGAAATGATCAAGAGCGAGGCAAAATAAATCAGGTCCTGCGGGTACAGCACTAACCCAAAGAGATAAAAACGTCGAGTTCCCAAATCAAAAAGAACTGCCTGCCGTTGTCCCCATTCGAGCCATGGAAGACCGTAAAAAATGATTTGTGTCAACCAAACCATGACCCAACGGATGTTGGAAAAATAACCTGCCACGCTGCGCGGGTATATCTTTTTTTCAGGGGCGTAAAGCGCAATCGTCTCGTGGTCACCATCGTCTGCAAGAATGGGAATAACTTTGCGGTCAGTCGGTTTTTGTGAGGTCACAACGCATCCTGATTAAGAAATAAAAAAGACTTGAACGCCCATGCCGGACGGTCAAGTCTCTCGCACGCAGTGGGCAATTTTACTTGTTCGACAAGCCCCAGATATACGCAGTCAAGACGTGAATCTGAGCTTCTGTCAAGCGACCAGCCTGCGCCGGCATGACATTCACCTTGCCATTGTTGACCATCTCAAGAATGGCTTTTTCACCAAACCCGTGCAGCCAAATCTTGTCGGTCAAATTGGCGGAACCAACAGCTTGCATGCCTTTGCCGTCAGGCCCATGGCATGCGGCACAGATTGCAAATTTCTCTTGACCTAATGCCGCACGCGCAGAGTCATGCGGACTACCCGACAAACTCAGCACATATTGCGCCACGTTTTTGACATCATCCGCTGACCCCACTGCAGCGGCCATAGGGGGCATGTTGCCCACACGACCGCCAGTGATGGTTTCCTTGATTTTCTCAGGCGTTCCACCATGCAACCAGTCGCCATCGGTCAGGTTCGGGAAACCCTTATTGCCGCGTGCGTCAGAAGCATGGCACTGTGCACAATTATTGCCAAATAAACGCTCGCCAATGGCCATGGCTTGCGCATCCTTGGCCACATCTTCAGGTTTCATGGACATGAATTTGGCATAAATCGGTGCGATCTCAGCATTGCCTTTGGCAACTTCATCGGCGTGCAATTTGGCTGAACTCCAGCCCAAAGTGCCTTTGTAGCTGCCAAGACCCGGGTACAACACAAGGTAAGCTAGTGAAAAAATTATGGTCAAAACGAACATGTAACTCCACCACCGTGGCAGCGGGTTGTTCATTTCACGCAGATCACCGTCCCACACGTGCCCGGTGGTGTTGTCAGCCGCCGTAGCTGCTTTGATTTTTCCAGTCACAATCAGCAAAACCAAGCAGGCCACAATGCCCACCAAAGCAATGCCGGAAATATAAATTTCCCAAAAATTACTTGTGAAATCACTCATTTTTAGTTCCTATCAGGTGAAAGGGTCAATCTTGCTCAAAAGGCAAGTTGGCAGCTTGGTCAAAGTCAGCGGCATTCTTGCGGGAGAAGGCCCACACAATGATTCCAACAAAACTCAAAAAGCTCACCAACGTTGACACAGAGCGAAAGAAATTGACATCAAACTCCATGGAGGTCTCCTGTTTATTTTGATGTAGTTCCCAAAACCTGTAGGTATGCCACCACGGCATCCATTTCGGTCTTGTCTTTGAGTTCTTCCACAGAGGCTGCAATTTCAGCATCGGTGTAAGGCACGCCCACTTTGCGCAACGCTGTCATGTGTGAGGGCATGGTGGCCGCGTTCACAGGGGTACTCTTGAGCCAAGGGTACGCTGGCATGATCGACTCGGGTACCAAATCGCGCGGATTGTTCAAGTGCGTGATTTGCCACTGATCGCTGTATTTACCCCCAACACGGTGTAAATCTGGGCCGGTACGCTTGCTGCCCCACTGAAAGGGATGGTCATACACAAACTCGTTGGCTTTAGAGTACGGACCATAACGCAGGGTTTCGGCGCGGAACGGACGAATCATTTGCGAGTGGCAGTTGTAGCAACCTTCGCGGGTATAAATGTCACGACCAGCCAGTTGAAGTGCGTTGTAGGGTTTGAGTCCAGGTGCAGGTACTGTTGTCGTTTTTTGATAGAACAGCGGCACGATTTCAACCAGGCCACCGAACACCAACACAAACAACATCAAGGCAATCATCAAACCATTGTTGGTTTCGATGGATGCATGCGAAAAGCCGCCGCTTTGATTGGATGTAGACATGATTTATTTCCTCAAGCGTGTGCAGCAACCGCCGGAATATTGACGGTAACCGAGCGACCAGCCGTGGCGGTCTTGATGGTGTTCCAGAGCATGATGATCATGCCGCTCAGGTACAGCAAGCCCCCAGCCAGGCGCAACACATAGAACGGGTAGCTGGCTTTGACGGATTCAACAAAGGTGTAAGTCAAAGTACCGTCAGCGTTGATAGACCTCCACATCAAGCCTTGCATCACGCCGGCAATCCACAGCGCAGCAATGTAGAGCACGATACCAATTGTGGCCATGTAGAAGTGAACTTCAATGGCCTTGACGCTAAACATCGACTTCTGGCCAAACAGCCGCGGAATCAAGTAGTACATAGAACCCATGGTGACCAAGCCAACCCAGCCCAAAGCACCAGAGTGCACGTGGCCCACCGTCCAATCAGTGTAATGCGACAAAGCATTCACTGTTTTGATGGCCATCATGGGGCCTTCAAAGGTAGACATACCGTAAAAAGACAAGGACACGATCAGGAATCGCAGGATCGGGTCATCACGGAGTTTGTGCCATGCGCCAGATAAGGTCATGATGCCGTTGATCATGCCGCCCCAGCTTGGTGCCAGCAGAATCAAAGAAAATACCATGCCGATAGACTGAGTCCAGTCAGGCAATGCGGTGTAGTGCAAGTGGTGCGGCCCCGCCCACATGTAAGTGAAGATCAGCGCCCAGAAGTGGACAATCGACAGGCGGTATGAATAAACCGGACGACCCGCTTGCTTCGGAATGAAGTAATACATCATGCCCAAGAAACCAGCCGTCAAAAAGAAACCCACCGCATTGTGCCCATACCACCATTGCACCATGGCATCTTGAACCCCTGCGTAGGCTGAATAAGACTTCATGGGGCCAGCAGGAATCTCGGCACTGTTCACCAGATGCAACAAGGCAACGGCCAGAATCATCGCACCAAAGAACCAGTTGGCGACATAGATATGCTTGACCTTGCGCGTACCAATGGTGCCAAAAAAGTTGATGGCGTAGGCCACCCAAACCAAGGTGATCGCAACGTCAATGGGCCACTCCAACTCGGCATATTCCTTGCCAGCGGTAAACCCAAGCGGCAACGACAGCGCGGCCGACAAAATGATGAGCTGCCAACCCCAGAATGTGAATGCAGCCAGCTTGTCACTGAACAAACGCACCTGACAAGTTCGCTGCACAACATAGTAAGACGTAGCAAACAACGCACAACCACCAAAGGCAAAAATAACCGCATTGGTGTGCAGTGGCCGCAGTCGCCCAAAGGACAGGAAAGAAATGCCTAAATTGAGTTCTGGCCAAGCCAGCTGGGAGGCAATGATCACACCCACCAGCATGCCCACCACACCCCACACCACCGTCATGATGGCAAACTGCCTTACAACTTTGTCGTTGTAAGTTGTCGCCTGCGTATTTGGAAATGCCATGCTCACCTCTTTTGAGTTTATACGTCGTGGAGTATCCACAATAAAAAGTGTAAATCGTTTGATACAAATCAAATTGTCTAAAAAAACCTTATCAATCCTTAAGAATTCTCTCACCTTCCTGTTCAACATCGTCAAATTGACCACTGTGAATAGCCCACCAGATGCCGCCAATGATGAAAAACACCAACACCACAGACAAAGGCACCAGCATATAAAGAATGTCCATCATGGATTCCGATCAAGTTCTAACGTACGAGAAAGCCGCAACGCATTCAATACCACCAGCAAAGAACTGCTGGCCATCCCCAACCCTGCCAGCCAGGCCGGCAGCAGGCCAAAAACCGCCAACGGCACACATACGGCGTTGTATACCGCAGCCCACCACAAATTTTGCCGCACCACATTCAAGGTTCGTCTGGATAAATGCAAGGCATCCACCACATGCGTCAACCGACTGCTGGACACTAAAAAATCAGCTTGCGCTTGCGCCAAAGGCACGGCTTGCCCAAAAGCAAAGGACACATGTGCACCGGCCAGTACCGGGCCATCATTCAAGCCATCGCCAACCACGGCAACTTTATGCCCTTGAACTTGCGCATCTCGCAAAAAATCAAGTTTGGCCTGGGGTGAACAAGCACCATGCGCCTCTGTAATGCCTACTTTTTCGGCCACCCGGCGCGCAGATTCACTGGCATCACCAGACAACAGGTGCACACGCAGGCCCTCGCGGTGCAGTGCATTGACGGTTTCAGTTGCATCCGGGCGAACGTCTTCCTGGAACTCAAAACTGGCCAGCCAGCCCTGCGCGTCACTCATGTGAACCTGCAGCGTCTGGTTAGGCCCTTCGGTCACACCGCAAAACTGGGCGGAACCGAGTTTCACCCACGATCCAGCCTCTTTTTCATCCGCTTTAAAAACCAATCCACTTACACCCTGCCCTGCAGTTTCAGCTAGTTGAACCGCTTGCCACACATCGGGCCCAGGGGTTTGTCTGAAAGCGGCCACCACAGCTTGCGACGCGGGATGCAAAGAATATTGCGCCAGCGCCGCGGCCATGGCCAAGGCCTGTACCGTTGCTACGCCGTCGCGTGTCCGTATCTGCGCCAACACCATGGCATCACGGGTCAGCGTACCGGTTTTATCAAACATTACAGTATCCACCGCCGCCAAGGCTTCAAAAGCTTCCAGCCGCCGTACCAACACGCCCCGTTTGGCCAATGCCCCAGCGGCAGACAACATGGCTGCAGGCGTTGCCAGTGAAAGCGCACAAGGGCAAGTCACCACCAGCACCGACACCGCCACCATCAAGGCTTTTTCAGGATCAGATTGCCACCAGTACGCACAGGCCAGACCCGCAGCCAGCAAAACTCCCAGTAAAAACGGTTTGGCAATGGTGTCAGCCAGTTTCGCCAGGGGCGGTTTGGTGGTGGACGCACTTTCCATCAAACTGACAATTTGTGCAAACCGGGTGGCTTCACCCAAGCGATCCACCCGCACCTGTACCATGGCAGACAGGTTGTGGCTGCCAGAAATGACCTCATCCCCCACCTGACGTGAGATCGGGCGCGACTCCCCTGTCAGCAACGATTCATCAACCGAAGTTTGACCTTGAAGCACGACACCATCTGCCGGAAAAGCCTCTGCTGGACGCACGCGAATGACATCACCCACCTGTAACCGTCGCACCGGGACGCGTTCATAACTGCCATCCGTCTTGAGCCGGTCCACGCTGTCAGGCAGGCGGTTCATCAACGCCTCAAGTGCCCCTGCAGTACGGTCACGCAAGCGCAATTCAAGCCAGCGTCCGAACAGCAGAAAGAACACAAACATG
Organism: Rhodoferax sp.; assembly: GCA_036170715.1. Lineage (GTDB taxonomy): Bacteria > Pseudomonadota > Gammaproteobacteria > Burkholderiales > Burkholderiaceae_C > Rhodoferax. The sequence continues at coordinate 13,646 of JAVHPS010000488.1, forward strand.
GTGAAAGAATCAAAGTAAACCTGGGCTCCAAACATACCCTTGGGATCAAAGGTGCCTGCCGAACTCACCGCAAAAGTGATCAGCATGCCCACCGCCACGGGCAAATCCATGCTGATGCGCCAGTGCATTACGTCACGCCAGGCATTGCTGAAAAATGGCCCGCAAGAAAACAACAGCACTGGCAAACTCAACAGCCAGGAAGCCCAGCGCAGCAGCTGCTCCAACTCCAGCGACAAATCACCTGGGTTCGCGGTGTAAGCCGGGTACGCATACATCATGACTTGCATCATGCACAGACCGGCCACCATCATTCGCCAGAGCGCTTTTCGAGCCAAGGCCTGACGACGTTCCCGTGCAAAGGCATCGTTGGCGGGCAAGGCCTTGTACCCGGCATGAGAAACCGCCGTCATCCAGCCCGACGGGGTCACCGCACCAGACGACCAAACCACCTTGGCCCGATGACTGCCGGCACTCACCTCGGCCTTGATCACACCAGGCACAACTTTCAAGGCATCTTCAATCGAAAGCGCACAAGCCGCGCAGTGCATACCTTCAATCAGTACATTCGATTCCCAACAACCCGGCGCACTGGCCACGGCACGACTAAAGACACGCCATTCCTGCTCATCATCGAGCAAAGTCAATGTTTCAAGCGCACTCGACGCGACCGCATTGGCATCTTGTAGGGGAGATTGGCCAACCAATGCCGTCACATCGAGAGTCGGGATTTTTTCCAAACGGGATGTCATTTTTGAACCATAAACGGGTGAAAGATGCAACTTGCACTGACCTGCATCAAGGACAGTGGCAAGTGTAAGGTTATGCTGAAACTTTCAACCAGCAGGAGATGCAATCATGTACGACAAAATTCTTGTAGCTACCGATGGTTCAACCTTGTCAAAAAAAGCCGTCAGCAGTGCCATCAGTTTGGCCGCGCTGACTGGGGCCGGTCTGGTGGCACTCAAAGTCGTCCCACGCTACCCGCAAAGCTATTTTGAAGGGGGGCTGGCACTGCAGGCGGCCGAAATCGGCCGGATTGAAAAACAATGGGCCGACGAAGGCCAGGCCGTGGTGGACGAAGTCAAAAAAGCCGCCGAGCTGCAGGGGGTTAAAACCCGGGCGCTAACGATCAAATCTGACGTGGTATCCGATGCGGTCATCGCCACCGCCAAAAAACACAAATGCGATCTGATCGTGATGGCATCGCATGGACGCCGTGGTGTCAAACGCCTGCTGCTCGGCAGTGAAACCCAGCAAGTCTTGACACACTCCCACATTCCGGTCTTGGTACTTCGATAATCGGCCTGAGGCCCTTTTAAAACAAGGGCTATTTGCTATATTTTTTCAAGCAATTGCGTGGAAACCCAAACCGGGTCTGGCGCTTCATCATTGAAGCGCTGACGAATTTCCAGCACTTTGTTCCAATTGGCAAAAAAAGCGTCCACGCAACGGGGATCAAAGTGCGTACCCGAACAGGCCTTGATGTGCTCTGCCGCACGCTCCAAAGTCCAGGCTTTTTTGTAGGGCCGCTCCGAGGTCAATGCATCAAACACGTCAGCCACGGCCACGATGCGGCTAAAAATCGGGATGTCTTCGCCTTGAAGTCCGTCCGGGTAACCTGAACCATCAAATTTTTCATGGTGCGCACGGGCAATTTCAGCGCCCGCCTGCAGCACACTGGAGGCACTTTCCTTGAGGATTTCGTAGCCATAACTGGCATGCAACTTCATGACCTCAAACTCTTGCGGTGTCAACCGGCCTGGTTTGAGCAAGATGTGGTCGGCAATGCCGACCTTGCCAATGTCGTGCATGGGCGCAGCGTCCAGCAGCAAACTGCACTGTTCTACAGGCAAATGAAGCGCGTGTGCAATGCATTCCGAATAATGGGCCATGCGCAAAATATGCGCCCCAGTTTCCGGGTCACGGTATTCAGCCGCCTTGGACAGACGCACCACCGTTTCGCGTTCACGCTGAACAATCTCAAACGTGGCTTTACGCACCTCTTGCGCCAGCCAATCGGCGCGATTGGCCAGCGCCTTGCGACTGGCTCCCAACTGCAGCAAGTTGTTGGCCCGTGCCATGAATTCAACTGAATCAATTGGTTTGATCAAAAAGTCAGTGGCCCCTGCATCCAGGGCCCGGTATCGAATCTGCTTCTGATCATTGGCCGTGATCATCAATATTGGCACATCGTGCCGACCAGGGATGGCTCGCAACCGGGTGATGAATTCCGTGCCATTCAGGTCAGGCATTTGGTAATCCACAATGATGAAATCAGCCTCATGATCTTTGGCCCATGCCAACCCTTGCCGCGGGTCTGTAAAGGTGATCGTCTCACATTCGGCCATGCGTTTAATCATGGACTCCAGCAGCCGCAGGTTGGCCGCCACATCGTCAACTATTAAAACCCGGTAGGTCATGCTGTGTTTTTTAAAGTTGAAGTCAAGCTACGCACCCGATCCCTGGCACATCAGGCCACATGGTACTGTTGGCGCAACAGATTTTTTTGCACCTTGCCCATGGTATTGCGCGGCAACTCGGCCACCACATGGCACTGCTTGGGCACCTTGTAGTTAGCCAACGTGGCCTTGAGCTGATCCAGAATGTGTTTCCCATCCAGCTCCACCCCGGGCCGGGACACCACCACTGCCACCCCCACCTCACCAAAATCAGCATGCGGCACGCCCACCACCGCACTCTCCGCCACCCCAGGCAAATCGTTGATGAAACTCTCCAACTCGGCCGGGTAAACGTTGTAACCACCGCTGATGATCAGATCTTTGCTGCGCCCGACAATCGTCACATAGCCCTGCGCATCGACTTTGCCCACATCCCCGGTTTTGAAAAAACCATCTGCGGTGAATTCTTCTGCAGTTTTCTCCGGCATGCGCCAGTAACCGGCAAACACATTCGGGCCTTTGACCTGAATGTCGCCGATCGTGCCACAGGACACCGCCGCGCCCTGCCCGTCCACCACCCGCAAACTCACCCCTGGCAATGGGTAACCCACCGTGCCCCCGTTGCGCCCGCCGCGATACGGGTTCGAAGTCAGCATAAGGGTCTCGCTCATGCCATAACGCTCCAGAATCGTGTGCCCGGTGCGCGTCTGCCAGGCCTTGAAAGTGTCCAGCAGCAGTGGAGCCGAGCCTGAAATAAACAGCCGCATGTGCCCAGCCACTTCGGGTGTCAACCCCGGTTCATTGAGCAGGCGCACGTACAGGGTTGGCACGCCCATGAACACGCTGGCCTGGGGCAGGTAACGCAACACGGTCTTGGGCTCAAACTTGGCCAGCCAGATCATCTTGCTACCATTGATCAGCGCCCCATGAATCGCTACAAACAAGCCATGCACATGAAAGATCGGCAAGGCGTGAATGAGAACATCGCCGCCCTCGCCAGCGCTGCGCCACCCCCAGTATTTTTGCAACACCAGCGCATTGCTGAGCAGATTGCCGTGCGTCAACATGGCCCCTTTGGAGCGGCCCGTGGTGCCACTGGTGTAAATAATCACCGCCACATCATCGGCCTGCTTGACGGCCACCTGGTGTTGATCAGCGGCATGTGCCGCACGCTCCAGCAGCGAGCCGGTGCGGTCGTCGTTCAGGGTGAACACCCAGCGCGTGCCCGCCTTGAAAGCCAATTGGCTGACCCAGCCAAAGTTAGCCGTGCTGCACACCACCACCGCGGGCTCGGCGTTACCCAGAAAATAGTCAATTTCAGCGCTTTGATAGGCCGTGTTCAGTGGCAAAAACACATAACCAGCACGCAAAGTCGCCAGGTACAACATCAGCGCTTCAACCGATTTGTCCACTTGCACTGCGACGCGCGAGCCCATGGGCAAGTCCAGCGATTGCAAAAAATTCGCCAGCATCGCCGTACCACGATCGAGGTCATCCCAGACGTAGAACTGGCCCGCATCGGTCTCAATGGCACACGCTTTCAGATCAGATGGGAAGGCTTGGCGCAAGTGCGCATACAAGTTGGCGTTGGGACAAAACGGGACTGACATGGCAAATGGGCAAGTAAAAGTTAAAACCGGGGTGGGCGTTTTTCCAGAAAGGCACTGATACCTTCGCGCTGTTCGGCGCTGTCGGCATAATCGTAGGCACGTTCAAGCAGTTGATCCAGTGCATTATTTGCTTCTTTTTTTATAGCAAATAGCCCTTTATTATCTAGGGCCAACGGTGTATTTAATGCACGAAGTGTTTGCTTGTTCAGGCGTGCCGCCTGGGGTGCGAGCTGGCAGATGCGCTGCACCGTGGCCTGTGCTTGTGTGGTCAAGTCCACGTCAGCCACCACGCGGCTCAAAAAACCGCGCTGCAACATCGCAGGGGCACTGAACACGGCGGCTTCAAGCAACATCTGGCGCGCCGTGACATCGCCCACCGCCCCCGCTACCAGAGCGGCCTCACGCGGAGCCATGGGAAAACCAAGGCGTGCAATGGGCGCGCCAAACTGGGCTGATTCGGCACTCAGGCGAATGTCACAGCAGCTGGCCAGCTCAACCCCGGCCCCCATGCAGTTGCCAGCAATTTGGGCCACCACGGGCACGTCGCAGCACCGCATGGCGTTGAGTGCGCCCCACACATCCTGCTCGTGAAAGTCGCGCAGGCTGGCCTCCTGGAAGCGAAAATTGGCGTATTCAGAAATATCCCCACCCGCACAAAAATGGTCACCGTGTCCCGACAGTAAAACACAGCGAACGTCCGTGCTGGATTGAATTTGCTCAAACACAGCACGCAACTCGCGCCACATGGCGCGGCTCATGGCATTGAAGCGTTTGGGGTAACTCAGGGTGACGTGTGCCACGCCCTCGTCAAAGCGATAAATGACGCGCGCAGGCATGCCGGTTTCGGACCGTAAATGGGTTGATTGAATGCTTCAAAATAAAGAGCTGCTTGCGCTTATTACATAAGGGCCAGAGGCTAATTTTTCTGATAACTTTGGGGCTGTGCACGGGCCCACAGCCACAGCCCTGCACCGCCCAGAATCATAGGCACGCACAGCCACTGGCCCATGCTCATGCCCAAGCTCAGCAGCCCCAGGTGCGCATCGGGTTCGCGGAAAAATTCTGCCGTGAACCGAAACACCCCGTAGCCAAACAAGAATGCCGCCGCCACCTGCCCCCGCGCCCGTGGCTTGCGGGCGTACAGCCACAACAGCACAAACAGCAACAACCCTTCCAGCAAAAACTGGTAAATCTGTGACGGATGCCGCGGCATGTCCCCGGCCCCACGAAACACCATGCCCCACGGTAAGTCCGGGCTGGCCAGTCGCCCCCACAACTCGCCATTGATGAAGTTGCCAATGCGCCCAGCCGCCAGCCCGGTGGGCACGCATGGGGCAACAAAATCAGCCACCTGCAGCATCGGCTTGCCGCGTGTATGGGCAAACCAAAACATGGCCACCACCACCCCCAACATGCCACCATGAAAACTCATGCCTCCTTGCCACACGGCAAATACTTCCAGCGGATGCGCGGCGTAATACAGCGGCTTGTAAAACAGGCAATAACCGATACGCCCGCCCAGCACCACGCCCATGACACCCATGAACAGAATGTCTTCCACGTCACGTCGGCTCCAGGCTTGCGCACCGGTCAACGCAGCAAACGGCAAATGGCGCAGCCGCAAGCTTCCCAACCACATGAACAAGCCAAACGCGGCCAAATACGTCAGACCATACCAGTGCACCGCAACCGGCCCCAGTTGCAGCGCCACCGGGTTGATTTGTGGGTGAAGCAGCATCAGTCTTCCAGCAACGACACGTCGCGCACTGCACCCTTGTCGGCCGACATCACCAGCTTGGCATAGGCCTTGAGCGCCGCAGATACCTTGCGTGGGCGTGGTTTGGCAGGCTTCCAGCCAAGTGCGTCCTGCGCGGCACGCCGCCGCGCCAGCTCATCTTCTGACACCAGCACGTTGATGGCACGGTTGGGAATGTCAATGCGGATGCGATCGCCTTGGCGAATCAAGCCAATCGCGCCACCACCAGCCGCTTCAGGTGAGGCATGACCAATCGACAGGCCTGACGTGCCGCCCGAGAAGCGGCCATCGGTCAGCAGCGCGCACGCTTTGCCCAGCCCTTTGGATTTGATGTAGCTGGTCGGGTAGAGCATTTCTTGCATACCCGGGCCGCCTTTAGGCCCCTCGTAGCGCACGATGACCACGTCTCCGGCCTTGACCTTGTCGCCCAGAATGTCGGCCACCGCTTCGTCTTGCGATTCGGTCACATAGGCCGGGCCCTCAAACACCAGCAAAGATTCATCCACGCCAGCGGTTTTGACCACGCAGCCGTTCAGGGCAATGTTGCCCACCAGCACCGCCAGACCGCCTTCTTGGGAATAGGCATTGGCACTGGAGCGGATGCAGCCCTCAGCCCGGTCCACATCCAGACTCGGCCAGCGCGCTTTTT
>JAVHPS010000489.1:0-4391 GCA_036170715.1 Rhodoferax sp.
TGTGCAGCTTGCCGGCGCGGTCGAGCTCACCCAAAATGGCCATGATGCCGCCAGCGCGGTGCACGTCTTCTAGGTGAAATTTGGGTGTGTTGGGCGCCACTTTGCACAGCTGCGGCACGCTGCGCGAAACGCGGTCAATGTCGGCCATGGTGAAGTCAATGCCCGCCTCTTGTGCTACCGCCAGAATGTGCAAGATGGTGTTGGTCGAGCCGCCCATGGCAATGTCAAGCGTGATGGCGTTCTCAAAGGCTTTGAAGCCGATGGCGCGTGGCAGCACGGTGGCATCGTCTTGCTCGTAATAGCGCTTGCACAAGTCCACAATCAAATGCCCGGCGCGTTTGAACAGTTGTTCGCGGTCAGCGTGGGTGGCCACCACCGTGCCGTTGCCAGGCAGGGACAAGCCCAGCGCTTCGGTCAGGCAGTTCATGGAATTGGCGGTGAACATGCCTGAGCATGAGCCGCAGGTAGGGCAAGCACTGCGCTCGACTTCAGCCACATCGGCATCAGACACTTTGTCGTCAGCGGCCATCACCATGGCATCGACCAGGTCAAGCTTGAACACGCTGAGTTTGGTTTTGCCCGCTTCCATGGGGCCACCCGAGACAAACACCACCGGAATGTTGAGGCGCATGGCGGCCATCAGCATGCCGGGGGTGATCTTGTCGCAGTTGCTGATGCACACCATGGCATCGGCACAATGGGCGTTGACCATGTATTCCACGCTGTCGGCAATGATGTCGCGGCTGGGCAGGCTGTAGAGCATGCCGTCGTGCCCCATGGCAATGCCGTCGTCCACCGCAATGGTGTTGAATTCTTTGGCCACGCCACCAGCGGCTTCAATCTCGCGCGCCACCAACTGGCCCAGGTCTTTCAGGTGCACATGGCCGGGCACAAACTGGGTAAAAGAGTTGACCACCGCAATGATCGGTTTGTCAAAGTCACCATCTTTCATGCCCGTGGCACGCCAGAGTGAACGGGCCCCCGCCATGTTGCGGCCGGCAGTGGTGGTTTTAGAGCGATAAATAGGCATGATGTGGGAGCGTCAAAGGTTGAATAAAAACGCGCGCGTTGCGTGGGCTGTGATTATGGCCCAGCCCCCTCTAACCCATGGCTGTGCTCAACGCTTGCGGTTCTTCTGGTAGTTGGCATCCAGTGCCTGCTTGGTGCGATCGCGCCGGTCGGCGCGACGCTTGTCTTCAAGCTCCATGGCTTTGCGCTTGGTGTAACCCGAGTTGTCAGCCCACACCCACCACACCACCGCCAAGCCGAAAGGGATGGCAATCACCCACCAAGGCCAGGTTGCCACTGGCCCCATCTCAGCATATTTCAACACCAGCAAAATCAGACCCAAACCAAGCAAATACATGCACTGTCTCCAATCATGCGGGCTGATCATGGTGTGTCAACCCTGCAACCTACAATCGCGTTACAGCAACTCTAACCGACTTCTTTAAAGGACAAAACAATGAAACGAACCGTATTTGCCTTGCTGGCCGCTGCTTTCATGACTGCTCCGGTGTTGGCAGATCAAGCCCTGGCACAAAAGAAGAATTGCCTGGCTTGCCATGCAGTCGACAAAAAAGTGGTGGGCCCCGCTTACAAAGAAGTTGCAAAAAAATATGCCGGCCAGGATGTCACCGCCAAATTGGCCAGCAAAGTCATGAAGGGGGGCTCAGGCACTTGGGGTGCCATCCCAATGCCCGCCAACCCGCAAGTCACCCAGGCCGAGGCTGAAACCCTGGTGAAGTGGGTGCTGTCACAAAAATAAACCAATACGCCTGGCACGCATCAAGTGCACAAAAAGCCCGCATAAGCGGGCTTTTTTTTTGGTCTTTCGGATCGACCATTTTTGCAAATAAAAATAGCTTGTAGCCCTTAGCATACAGGGGCTATTAGCTATACTTTTAGTAGCATCAGTAGGTTTGACCCAACTGATTCAAAATGGCCGGATTTTCCAGCGTGGAGGTGTCCTGGGTGATGTCTTCGCCCTTGGCCAGCGAGCGCAACAGGCGGCGCATGATCTTGCCAGAACGCGTTTTGGGCAAGTTCTCACCAAAACGAATGTCTTTGGGCTTGGCAATCGGGCCGATCTCTTTGGCCACCCAGTCGCGCAAGTCCTTGGCAATTTGCTTGGCCTCGTCACCGGTGGGCACGGCACGTTTCAGCACCACAAACGCCACAATGGCCTCGCCCGTCAAGTCGTCCGGGCGGCCCACCACAGCGGCTTCAGCCACCAAGTCGGTCTTGGCTACCAACGCCGACTCAATTTCCATCGTCCCCATGCGGTGACCCGACACGTTCAGCACATCGTCAATGCGACCGGTAATGCGGAAATAACCGCGATCTGCACTGCGCACGGCACCGTCACCGGCCAGGTAGTATTTGCCGCCCAGTTCTGCCGGGAAATAGCCCGATTTGAAGCGTTCAGGATCGCCCCACACAGTGCGAATCATCGACGGCCAGGGGCGTTTGACCACCAGCAAACCGCCAGCACCATTGGGTACGTCATGACCGACTTCGTCCACGATGGCAGCCATGATGCCCGGCAGCGGCAACGTGCACGAACCCGGCACCAGCGGTGTAGCGCCTGGCAGCGGCGTGATCATGTGGCCGCCCGATTCGGTTTGCCAGAAGGTGTCGACAATCGGGCATTTTTCATGGCCAATGTGCTTGTAGTACCACATCCAGGCTTCCGGGTTGATGGGCTCGCCCACCGTGCCCAGAATGCGCAGACTCGACAGGTCGGAGCGGTCCGGATGCACCTTGGGATCGGTTTCAGCCGATTTGATCAAGGCCCGGATAGCGGTGGGTGCGGTGTAGAAAATACTGCACTTGTGGCGCTCGATCATCTGCCAGAAACGACCTGCGTTAGGGTAGGTCGGGATGCCTTCAAAAATGATTTGAGTCGCACCTGCTGCCAGCGGGCCATAAGCCACGTACGAGTGACCGGTAATCCAGCCGATGTCAGCCGTGCACCAGAACACGTCGCTCGGTTTCAAGTCAAAAGTCCATTCCATGGTCAGCTTGGCCCACAGCAAAAAGCCGCCGGTGGAATGTTGCACACCCTTGGGTTTGCCGGTGGAACCTGAAGTGAACAAAATGAACAGCGGGTGCTCTGCACCCACCATGACCGGTGCGCAAGTCGTGCTTTGACCAGCCAGGGCTTGCGTGAACGTGACATCACGGCCCGCCACCATGTTGCATTTGGACGGGGTGCGCTCAAACACAAAAACGGTCTTGATACTGTCGCAGCCACCCAGGCCCAGGCCTTCGTCGACGATGGCTTTCAGGGGGAGTTCTTTGCCGCCGCGCAATTGGAAATTGGCCGTGACCACCGCCACCGCACCGGCATCCATGATGCGGTCTTGCAGTGCCTTGGCTGAAAAACCACCAAACACCACGCTGTGAATGGCCCCAATGCGGGCGCAAGCCTGCATGGCCACCACGCCTTCCACGCCCATGGGCATGTAAATCAGAACACGGTCACCTTTTTGGATGCCGTGTGCCTTCAGGGCATTGGCAAACTGGCACACCTTGGCCAGCAGTTCCTTGTAGGTGGTTTTGGTGACTTCGCCGCCGTCGGCTTCAAAAATCACAGCGGTCTTGTTCTCGGTCGGGGTGCCCATGTGCTTGTCAAGGCAGTTGGCAGAGGCATTGAGCTCGCCGTCTTCAAACCACTTGTAAAACGGCGCATTGGTTTCGTCCAATGTTTTGGTAAAGGGTTTGCTCCAGACCACGTTTTCACGTGCCAGACGGGCCCAGAAGCCTTCAAAATCTTTTTCGGCTTCAGCGCACAGGGCGTTGTAGCCTTCCATACCCTGGATGCGGGCCGCCTTGACAGTGGCTTCGCTTGGCGGGAAAACGCGGTTTTCAACCAGCATGGATTCAACAGCTGTTGTGGGTGTAGTCACGGGTAGGTCTCCTCTAGTTAAATAAAATTCGCCCGTTAATGTCACGGTTGGCACTTACACGCCACTGACTGCCACTGCGCTGACCAAGGGCGCTGGCATCTGCGCCCGTAAAATGACCTTTTTGCCTTTCATACTCAAACTCTCCGATGTCATCTTCCACGCCTGAAAAAAGCCCTGCCCTGCGCCCGATTCCACGCCTGATTTTTGCCAGCCGCTGGCTCCAGTTGCCCCTTTACCTCGGATTGATTGCGGCGCAAGGCGTGTATGTGTACCACTTCCTGGTCGAATTGCTGCACTTGCTGGAAGCTGCTTTTGGCAGCCAGACCGCACTGGCCGCGCTGGTGGAAAGCATTGGCTATGTGACCGATGCCCCCATCACGCACCTGAATGAAACCGTGATCATGCTGGTACTGCTGGCGCTGATTGACGTGGTGATGATCTCCAACCTGCTGATCATGGTGATTGTGGGCGGCTACGAAA
>JAVHPS010000490.1:0-19941 GCA_036170715.1 Rhodoferax sp.
GTTGATATGGCCTGCAGTGTGTGCCTGCATGCATGAACCGAAGCTGAACAGAATCAAAATAATCTGGCCCGTTTGATGGGCAAATGCCCAAGGGAAAAAATATACAAAATAACCTTATAGCCCATATAATTACTTGTCAATTTGCTATCAAATTTGAACATCTACTGCCAACTTGGCATGCAGACCAGAATCCCGATCGTGGCAGCATGAACCAGCACTTTGGATAAAACGGTTTTCAGAATATGGCGAATCACCCACGCCGCAGCGTCGTCCACAACGCCGCCAACACAATCAACCCGCCCCCCACCCAGCCGCTGGTGCTGAGCGACTCCCCCAACCAAAGCACCGCAAACAGTGCGCCGAAGGCAGGCTCGCTGCTGGTCAGCAGGGCCACCCGGCTGGGCGAGCTGTGTTGGAGGGCCCAGTTTTGCGCAAAAAAAGCAAACACGGTACAGCCCAGTATCAAATACACACTGGCCTGCCAGAACGCACTGACCACGGGCAGCGGTGGCAAGCCCCCAGGCAGACACAGCGCCAACAACAGGCTGCCAAAACCGATCACCGCCGACTGAACGGCCGTCAGCGCCAGCGCCGGTGCACTGCTGTGCCGCATTAGCTTGCTGGTCTGGCAGACGGTGATGGCGCGCACCACAGCTGCGGCCAGCATCAACACATCGCCCAGACTCAGCGTACCGGTCAGTCCCCCACTGAGCAGCGCCGCGCCCAACAGTGACAGCCCGGCAAACACAAACATCGCCTGCGCCGGTCTGCGGCCCAATAGCCACCACTCGGAAAACGGCGTGAAGACCACACACAGACTGATCAAAAACGCTGCATTGCTGGCCTGGGTATGGGCCACGCCAAAGGTTTCACATAGAAAAATGCCCAGCATCAGTCCCCCCAGAGGCAAGCCGCTACGCAGAGCATCACGACGCTGCTGCGCACTGGCGCGCCACAGGGCGGGCAGCAGCAACACAAAAGTCAGGATGAAACGCACCGCCAGAAAGCCAAGCACCGGGTAAAAAACCAACGCATCCTTGGCCACGCCATAACTGGTGCCCCAGACCACTGCCACCAGCAGCAGGGCGATGTCTGATAAACGAAGCAGGCTTTTGGATGGGGACAGGGTCAGGGTATTCATGGATTTGGATTTAGATTTGGATTCAGGAAAAATTATCCATTTCATCTATCAGCGTGATAATCCATCAATACAGAACAGAACTTGTGCGCCATGAGCATCAATACAGAACTCGATTGCTTGCCCGACATGGCCGTGTTTACCCGCGTGGTAGATACGGGCAGCTTCTCTGCAGCAGCCCGCCAACTGGGGCTGACACCGTCAGCCGTCAGCAGGCAAATCGCCAGGCTGGAGGGGGTATTACGGGTGCAACTGCTGCTGCGCACCACCCGCAAACTAAGCCTGACCGAAGCTGGCCGCGCCGCCTATTCACGCTGCCAGAGCATGGTGGCTGCGGCGCGTGAGGTGCTGGCGCTGAGCGATACCCACACCGCCACCCCACGCGGCCTGGTGCGGGTCAGCATGCCCAAAGCCATTGGTCGCATGGTGGTGCACCCGCTGATGCCAAGCTTTTTGCATCAGTACCCTGAGGTAAACGTGCAGCTGATCATCACCGACCGCACGGTGGATTTGTTTGAAGAAGCCATTGACCTGGCCATACGCATCACCGACGCGCCACCCCCCGGCCTGGCAGGCCGACCACTGAAGCGTATCCGCCACCTGGTGTGTGCCAGCCCCGCCTACCTAGCCGAGCACGGCACACCCATCCACCCACGCGATCTGGCGCAGCACAGTTGCATCTACCTGGGCGAAAACGAACAGGATCGGAACTGGCGTTTTGGCCGCAATGACGAAGAAGTCAGCGTCAAAGTCACGGGCCGCTATATCGCCAACCACAGCGAAGTGCGGCTGGAGGGCGCATTGCAATCCTTGGGCATCGCCAGCCTGCCGGAATTTACCGCCCACGCCAGTCTGGCCTCCGGAACACTGATGCCCGTGCTGCAAGATTGGGAGCACCTGACCTATTACGCCGGCACCGCCTGGCTGCTGTACCCACCCAACCGTTTTCTGGCCGCCAAACTGCGGGTATGGATTGACCACCTGGTGGCAGGGCTGGAGGCTTGATGGCATTCACAACGCAAGATGACCCTTGCGCTCAGGGGCTCCCCAGGTCTCTATACTGAAAGCATGAAAAACATTGCCGACCTTCGCAAAAGTTACGAGCGTGCCGAACTCAATGAAGAGGCCTCGCACGCCGACCCGCTGCAACAATTTTCACAATGGCTGGACGAAGCCATCGCCGCCGAAGTGCCCGAACCCAACGCCATGACCTTGGCCACCGTCGGCAGCAACCTGCGCCCCAGCACGCGCGTGGTGCTGATCAAGGGTTTTGATACGCACGGCATCGTCTGGTACACCAATTACAACAGCCGCAAAGGCCACGAACTGGCTGGCAACCCTTATGCCGCGCTGCAATTCCATTGGGTTGAACTCGAGCGTGTGGTGCGCATTGAGGGCGTGGTGGAAAAAGTCAGCAACGAAGAAAGCGATGCCTACTTCCACAGCCGCCCACTGGACAGCCGCATTGGAGCCTGGGCCAGCCCACAAAGCCAGGTGATCAGTGGCCGCGGTGTGCTGGTGGCAAACGCCGCCCGCTACGGCGCACAATTTTTACTCAACCCACCACGCCCAACACACTGGGGTGGCTACCGCCTGCGGCCCGATACCTGGCAGTTCTGGCAAGGGCGCAAAAGCCGTTTGCACGACAGGCTTCAATACCGCCTGCAGCCCTTTAATAATGAGTTTGAACCGCTATGGATAAGGGAGCGACTAGCCCCCTGATCCAGACCATATCAACCCAGCCAGCCCACCAACGCCATGACCAAGGTGATGCTGATCAAGCCCAGCACCGTGGACACGGCCATGCTGGCCGTCACCAGGTCTTGTGCCACCTCGTAGCGCTGGGCAAACAAAAACACATTGGCCCCCATCGGCAAGGCGGCGGCGACGATCATCACCGACAAGTGCAGCCCCGACATGCCCAAACCCAGCCCCAGTGCAGCCATCAAGGCAGGTAAGGCCAGATTTTTCAGCACGCTGATGCCGAGTGCGCTTTTCAGGTGCGCACCAATCTGCACCTGGGTCAATGTCACCCCCACCAGCACCAGCGCCACCGGACCAAAGGCGTTGCCCAGCAAGTGCAGCGGTTTGTCCACCACCTCGGGCAGCACCAGACCAGTTTGCGCAAACAAGAGCCCCACCATGATGGGCAGCGGCACCGGGTGGATGATGCCGCCCTTGATGGCGGAGAGCACCGTCAGCGCCATGTGACGCTGGCTGCCGTGGCCGGCTTGGCGTTCCTCGCGCGCGGCCACCATTTCCAGCACGATGGTGGCCAGCGTCAGCAGCACCAGCGCATGCACCGAAATCAGGGTAAACAAAGTCACCAACCCGGCTTGCCCGTAAGCCAGGCCAATCAGCGGAATGCCGATCATGACGGTGTTGCTGAACGTGCAGGCCAACGCCAGCACGGCGGAGCGGCGGCTGACACCTTGGTAGAGCAGCACCGCGCCAAACAGCAGCAGCGCTGCGACAAAATACATGGCCACGGGCTTGAAGTTGAGCTGTTCTATGTGCACCGTGCTCATGGTGCGAAACAGCAACGCCGGTGTGAGCACCATGAATACCAGATTTGACAAGTCTTTTGTGGCCTCCGCCCTTATAAAACCTGCTCTACCAGCTATGAATCCAATAGCAATCAGCAAGACAACCGGCAGCAAGGCCGAAAAGACGGGACTGTTCACAGCATGCCCAGAAGTAACGATGCCGCGATTTTCGCGCACAAACAAAAACCACCTTGATGCTTGACACCAAGGTGGCTTGAGCGCGCAACACACGGCGGCCTTGAGACCGTCGGTTTGGCAGATTTGAAGTGTCTACTTTTTGCTGCTGGACGCACTCTCGTCCATCTTCTTTTGCAGCACCACATAGGCCCCGACAGAGGCGACCACAATGGCGGCAATGACGATAAAGCTCATCATGCCGTAATCAGTAGAAAAAAGATCGCTTAATGCTTTCATGATGCAAACCCCAAAATTTGTGGACGACAGCAACTGCCCAATACAGTTACCCTGAACTATGCAATAGCAACACCGTACAAAGTCTGATATATATCAAATGTTAAGGAAACATCAGACTGATACAAGCGCATTTTTCACTGCCGCACGACTTTTGGCCTGGTCTTGCCAACTTTGGAAAACTTGCCGGTTTCACGCCGCGCTGGTGCTTTCTCAACCGCGCTGGCACAGTCGGCACACACCCCGCGCACGGCCATGTCCAGGCTCAGCCCCTGGTAACCCAGCGCTTGCAGGGCTTGCAGCGCGCTTTGTGCCGCCAGTTCCAGGTCCAATCCATTACCCTGCAATTGGCCCGACAACGGGCTGTCACGGTGACAATTTTGACACTCGAAGTGGGGCATGGCCTTGACGCTTTCAGGCATGGCCTGGTAGCGACGCACCCGTTGGCTGTCAACCCGACACAACAGCAAGCCGACCTGCGTCAAACGGTCAATCAGGCGGTACAGCGTGACCCGATCCAGCGCCGCGCCGTCTTGCAACGCCGCCTGCAGTTGGGCATGGGTGTAGCTGGTATCAGGGTGCGCCAAAAACCAGGCCAACACCCGCCGCGCAACCGCGGTGCGCCGCAGGCCGTGGGCCGATAACAGCGCATCCATCGGGTCTGGCGCAACGGCCAAAGCGGAAGAAGCCATGGGTGATACATCCTTCGAAAAAAAATAACTGCAATTCAGTTGCGTTAACAAATTAATGCAACTGGATTGCGATAAACTATACCGCAATTGAGTTGCATTAGTCATCGAAATTTGTCTCTGTCATGTCATCCCACCCTCATCACGCACCCCCGCCCCGCCCAATACCACCCCCGCCCCGGGTAACGCGCAGTGTGCTGTCCTGGCCAGCCTGGCAGCGTGTACTGGTGGTATTGCCGCTGGTGCTGCTGCTGTGGCTGGCGGTGTGGTGGGCCAACGAAGGAGTCGCCCCATGGTGAGCGTGGAGAATCTGACGGTGAGCTACCGCCAACATCCGGCCCTGCACCACATCAGCGGCCAGTTTGTGGCCGGTGCACTGACCGCCGTAATTGGCCCCAACGGCTCGGGCAAAAGTACGCTGCTCAAAAGCATCATGGGCTTGGTCAAACCCGCGGGTGGCTGCGTACACACCGACACCCCGCGCAGCCGCATCGCCTACCTGCCCCAGCTCACCGAAATTGACCGCAGCTTCCCGCTACAGGTGCGCGACTGCGTGCTGTTGGGCTGTTGGAGCCAGGTTGGAGCCTGGGGCGGCATCAGTACCCCCCTGCTGGCGCAGGCCGAAGCCGCCATTCACAACGTCGGGCTGGAGGGTTTTGAGGGCCGCGCCGTGGGGTCGCTGTCAAGCGGGCAATTTCAGCGTGTGTTGTTTGCCCGGTTGCTGATGCAGGATGCTGACCTGATCTTGCTCGATGAGCCTTTCAACGCCATGGATTCGCGCACCACCACCGCCCTGCTGGACTTGATCCACCAATGGCAGGCCCAAGGCCGCACAGTGATTGCGGTGCTACATGACGACGTGCAGGTGCAAACGCACTTTGACCAAACCGTGTTGCTGGCACGTGAACTGGTCGCCTGGGGCCCCACTGCCCAAGTGCTGACCCAAGCGAATTTGCAGCGCGCCCGCGCCCTGGCTGAAGCCTGGGACGACACGGCGGAGATTTGCCACACTGACGAGGCCACAGGGCAGCGCGCATGAGCACCGCACTACAAACACTGTGGGACTTGGCTGTAGCACCGTTCGCCGAATTTGCCTTCATGCGCCGCGCACTGGTAGCCACGCTGGCGCTGTCCGGTAGCGCGGCACCACTGGGCGTGTTTTTGACACTGCGGCGCATGAGTCTTTTGGGCGATGCCCTGAGCCACGCGGTGTTGCCCGGTGTGGCGTTGGCCTTTATGTTGTTTGGTTTATCGCTGCCGGCCATGGCGCTGGGCGGTGTGGCGGCAGGCCTGCTGGTGGCGGCGCTGGCAGGTGTGGTGAGCCGTGCCACGCACCTGAAAGAAGATGCCAGCTTGGCAGCTCTGTACCTGTTGGCGTTGGCCGTGGGCGTGACGCTGATCTCGCGCCAGGGCAGCCAGCTGGATTTGTTGCACATTTTGTTTGGCAGCGCGCTCGGGGTCGATGCGCCGGGGCTGCTGCTGGTGGCCAGTGTGGCCAGCGTCAGCCTGATCGCTTTGGCAGCGCTGTACCGGGGGCTGGTGCTGGAGAGCTTTGACCCGGTTTTTTTGGCCGCCTCAAGCGCCGGCAGCGGCAGTCGCCCCTGGCTCTGGCAACAGTTGTTCTTGATGCTGGTGGTGGTGAACCTGGTGGCCGGGTTTCAGACCCTGGGCACGCTGATGGCCGTGGGGCTGATGATGTTGCCTGCGGTATCCGCGCGGCTCTGGCATGAAAGCCTTGCCGCGCAACTGCTCAACGCCAGCGCGCAAGCGGCTCTGGCCGGCATCAGCGGGCTACTGCTGTCGTACCACCTGGACACGCCCAGCGGCCCCACCATCATCGGCTGCGCTGGGGTGCTGTACGGGCTCTCGCTGCTGGTGTCGCCCGGCGGCTGGTTGCCACAAATCTTGAAACGCCCACACCGGGTGGCTTAGTTTTTTAAGCACCGACAAGAAAACCCATGAAACGTACAACACTCCAACTCTTTGCCCTGTCTGCACTGGCAGCCAGCGGCTTCTTTACCACACAAGCCAACGCTGCAGGCCCCATCTCCGTGGTGGCCTCGTTCAGCATTTTGGGCGATCTGGTTCAGGTCGTGGGTGGCGACAGGGTCAAGGTCACCACCCTGGCCGGGCCGGACGCTGACGCGCACGAATTCACCCCCAGCCCAGCGGATGCCAAAGCCGTGCTGGGCGCACGCGTGTTTGTGCTCAATGGCCTGAGTTTTGAGCCGTGGGCACAAAAGCTGGCCAATTCCGCTGGCTACCAAGGTGAGACCGTGGTGGCTTCCAGAGGCGTGAAACCGCTTCAGAGGGCCGCTGAACCTGGTCACGACCAGGGCCGTGCCGCGACCGATCCCCACGCCTGGCAAAACCCGCTCAACGTGGTGCAGTATGTGGCCAACATTGCTGTCGGCCTAACCAAGGCCGACCCCAGCGGTGCCGCCACTTACCAAGCCAACGCGGCGGCTTACGCCAAGCAGCTCAAAGATTTTGACGCGCAAGCCAAGGCGCAGTTCGATGCCATTGCGCCGGTCAAGCGCAAGGTCATCACTTCGCACGATGCCTTTGGCTACCTGGGCGCGCGTTATGGCATCACCTTGTTGGCCCCGGAAGGTGTCAGCACCGACGCAGAACCCAGCGCCAAACACGTGGCCGAGCTGATCCGCCAGATCAAGCGCGAGCAGATCAAGGCCGTGTTCATCGAGAACATGAGCAACCCGAAACTGATCAAGCAGCTAAGCAAAGACGCGGGGGTGCATGTCGGAGCCACGTTGTATTCAGATGCCTTGTCGGATGCCCATGGCCCGGCATCGACTTACCTCAAGATGATGCAGTACAACCTGACGCAACTGGTGGTCGGAATGCGTTTGAATTGATTATTTTTGCTATTTATAATATAGCTATATAGCGATATTATATAAGGGCTATAGCCCTAAAATACCCTAAACTATTCAAACATGGCCGCCAGCCCTTCGGTGAGCTCGGGCAGCGACGGCATCAAGGTGGATTCGTCTTGCGGCAGGTGGTTGGCAAGCGCACCGATCCACCCCGAATCCAGCTGCAGTTGGTGGCCCACGTCCACTGGGTAACTCGCGGCTTGCGCCTCGTTGCTCAAACCCAGCACCTCGGCGCGCGCCCGCCAGGCTCCCATGTGAACCCAGGCCGCTGCCTCTGAAAACTCGGGTTCGGCCAGGGGCTGCGCCACCTGGCGCAAGGCATCAATCAGGGGCTGCGGAAAATTCCACAGGCGTGCCAATTCCGCCGACACCTGCAGGTGGTCAAAACCAAACGTCTGCTGCTCAAGCTCGGCGCGTCCTGCGTCCAGCACATTCATCTGCTGGTCCAGTGGTGCCATGGCCTGTGGCATCACGGCATGCATTTGAAGCTGACCAATGCCGTGCATCAGACCCAGTGTAAAAACCAGATCAGCGTTGAAATCTGCCCGCTGCGCCAGCCAGCGCGCTGAACACGCGGTGTAAAGGTTGTAGCGCCAGAACTGCTGCAGGTCGATACCTGGCACGTGTTTGAAGGCCCCGGCCACGCTGTTGCCCAGCACCAGATTGCGCACCATCACAAAGCCCAGCATCTGCAGCGCCGACTCGACCGTGCCGATGCTGCGCGACACGTGAAAATAAGCCGAATTGGCCAAGCGCAACAACTTGGCGCTCAAGGCCGGGTCAGCGGCGAGCTGGCTGGCGATCTCCGTCACCGACACCTCATCCGAGCTGAAACTGGCAATCAGTTGCTGGGCAACTTTCGGGATGGTGGGCAATTTGCCGGGTTGGTCGATCAGGCTTTGGAGTTGCATGGCAGTGCTTGTCAATATGAGTTGAATTTGATTATGGCAGTCAGGCCCGCTTGACCCACGTGTTTTATGATGAACGCCATGACAACCCCAGCCCACACGCCAGTAAAACCGATTGACATCAACATGGCCAGCGACTACCTGACCGATGCCATGCAGCGCACGTTTCTGTTTCTGGACACCTTGCTTGACCGTGGCAACAACTACCTGGAACATCTGAACCAGGGCACGCCGCCACTGCTTGATTTTGAACACGAAGTGGTGCTGGACGGACACGACCTGACCGAACCCTGCAACTACGCTCTGCTGCGCCTGGTGCCACCGTCCAACCTGCCGGTTGACCCGCAGGCACGCCCGGTGGTGGTAGTAGACCCGCGTGCCGGGCACGGCCCCGGCATTGGCGGGTTTAAGCAGGACTCTGAAGTTGGCATGGCCATGCGCGCCGGGCACACGGTTTACTTTGTAGCCTTTCGCCCCGAGCCCGAAAACGGTCAAACCTTGCAAACGGTGATGCACGCCGAGGCCCGGTTTCTTGAAGCCGTGATCGCCCGCCACCCACAGTGCCACGCCCGCCCGGTGGTCATTGGCAATTGCCAAGCCGGCTGGGCGATGCTGATGCTCAACGCCACGCGCCCCGAACTCTTTGGCCCGCTGATGATCATGGGCGCACCCGTGTCGTACTGGGCTGGCAGCTCAACCCTTAACCCGATGCGCTACGCAGGTGCAACGCTGGGCGGTTCGTGGCTGGCCAGCTTAACCAGCGACCTGGGCGGCGACCGCTTTGATGGCGTGCATCTGGTGGAGAATTTTGAAAAACTCAACCCGGCCAACACCTGGTGGAACAAGTACTACAACCTGTGGAGCCAGGTGGACACAGAGGCCGCACGCTTTCTGGAGTTTGAACGTTGGTGGGGCGGTTTTTTCCGCATGACCG
This sequence comes from Rhodoferax sp., assembly GCA_036170715.1. GTDB lineage: Bacteria > Pseudomonadota > Gammaproteobacteria > Burkholderiales > Burkholderiaceae_C > Rhodoferax. The sequence continues at coordinate 9,524 of JAVHPS010000490.1, forward strand.
GGGCCGAAATTGAAGGCATTGTGGAAAACCTGTTTGTGGGCAACAAACTGGCGCGCGGCACGGTCACGCTGGGCGATCAGGCCATCAACCTGCGCCACATCACGGCGCCGGTGCTGGTGTTTGCCAGCTGGGGCGACAACATCACGCCACCGCCTCAGGCGCTGAACTGGATCATCGACACCTGGGGTGACGAACGTGCCATTGCGGCGGCCGGACGCACCATCGTCTATGTGCTGCATGAGAGTGTGGGACACCTGGGCATTTTTGTTGGCGGTGACGTGGCACGTAAAGAGCACGACCAACTGGTGACCTCCTTGGACGTGATCGAGAGCCTGCCGCCGGGTCTGTATGAAATGAAACTCAAAGACAAGGCCGGGCTGGATGCACAGCGCTGGGATCAGCTTGAGCCCGGTGCTTACACGGTGCATTACGAGCACCGCACCATGGCCGACATTGCAGCACTGAACCCTGAAGGGCGCAACGAAGAGGCTCTGTTTTCCAGCATCAGCAAACTGTCTGAACTCAACGCCAACCTGTACAAAACCTGGCTCCGGCCCTGGGTCAAACTGATGGCAACGCGTCAGATGGGCGATGCCCTGGGCAAGCTCAACCCGATGCGGCTACAGCGCCAGCTTTTTTCTGACCAGTTCGCGCTGGCGGGTTTTATTCGTAGCCAAGCCAATTTGGCACGCAAGCAGCGTGTGCAGGTGGGTAGCGACAACCCACTGCGCCAGCTTGAGAAAACCGTGGCGGCACACATCAGCGCCAGTCTGAACTTGTACCGCGACCAACGCGACGCAGCCACCGTGCAAATCACCCGCCAGCTGTTTGGCGCACAGGGCCTGGGAGCCGTGTTCAAACCCGATGTGCCGGATGTCGACAGCGCCCGCACACGGGCATTGGATGACCTGCAAACCTTGCGTGAATCGGCTTTGACGCACATCACCGAAGGCGGTTTCCCCGCAGCCGTGTGCCGCATCGTGCTGGCCGGTATGGTGTCGGTGGGGGCCTTTGAACGCCGCAGTTTGCGACTGGCACGGTTGCTGGCCCAACTGCCTTCCAGCACCCGAACCGGAACAAAACCGACCAACTGGAGTGCCCTGCTGAAAGCGCAGGCGCGCATCACTGCCGTAGCCCCCGTGGAGGCGCTCAATGCACTGCCACAACTGTTGCCCGATCAACCCAGCCGCGAAAGTGCCTTGGCAGTAGCTGCCGCGGTGATGATGATCGAGCCAACTCTGGCCAACCCGCGCTCGGAGATCATCGAGTTTTTGATGGGCACGCTGGGCGCAGACCCCGAGCGCGTCATCACGCTGGCACGTCAGCTGACCGAATCGCTGGATGCGCCCGCCACACCTGCGCAAGCAGTGGCCATTGCCCGCAAAGCCAAACCAGCGACAAAGCAGCCCAAGGCACGACGCTGAGGCAACCCGCTTGAAACTCAATCGCGCACCAACCGTGCAAACGTCTTGCGAAACTTGGCCACTTTGGGTGCAGCCACAGCCATGCAGTAACCCTGTGTCGGGTTACGTGCAAAAAAATCCTGGTGATATGCGTCGGCGGGCCAGTAATGGGCCAGCGGCAGCACTTCAGTGACGATGGGCTGTGCATACACCCCGCTGTGGGTGAGTTCTTCCACCACCGACAGCGCCACTTGTTGCTGCTCTGGGGTGCTGAAATAAATGCCACTGCGGTACTGCGTGCCATGGTCATGGCCCTGGGCATTGCGCGTGGTGGGGTCGTGAATCACAAAGAAAATTTCCAGCAGTTCACGCGTGCTGATTTGCTGCGGGTCATACACCAGTTTGACCACCTCAGCGTGCCCGGTTTGGCCACTGCACACCTGCTCATACGTTGGCTGCAGAGTGTGGCCATTGGCGTAACCAGACTCCACACGCGCCACCCCTTTGACGCGCACATACACGGCATCAAGGCACCAAAAACAACCACCACCAAGGGTCAGGGTTTGCAACGATGTGTTCATGTTCGAACTCCAAGGGTGTAACAAAAACAGGAATGTGTTGGCCGCGATGCTAGCGCCAGCCGCCAACACCTGATGGTCTCAGGTCTTTGCACAAATTTACCCCTGTGCGGTACGGGTGCTGATCGCTTTCAATTGACAATGCAGCAGGCGTTGGTTTACATTAATAACCCGCCAGTCATTAATTTCATGCCCAGTTCTACCGCTTCACTCCAACCGCCCATCGATCACGCGGCACGGCGCTCGCGCCGCAAAAAAGCGCGCCCAGGTGAGCTGCTGTCGGCCGCGCTGGATTTGTTTGTAGAAAAAGGGTTTGCCGCCACCCGCGTGGAAGAGGTGGCGCAACGCGCCGGGGTCTCCAAAGGCACTTTGTTCTTGTATTTCTCCAGCAAGGAGGAACTCTTCAAAGCTGTGGTGCGCGAAAACATTTCGGGGCGTTTTGCCGAATGGAACGCTGAATTTGACCGCTTTGAAGGCAGCACGCCAGAGATGCTGCGCTACTGCCTGTTCAGCTGGTGGGAACGGGTTGGCTCGACCAAAGCCAGTGGCATCCCCAAGCTGATGCTGAGCGAGGCGCAAAACTTCCCTGAACTAGCTCAGTTTTACCAACACGAGGTGATGCAACCCGGCAACACCTTGATCGAGCGCATTTTGCAGCGCGGCATCACACGCGGTGAATTCCGCCCCATGGATGTGAAGTATGGTGTCATGCTGGTGCTGGCCCCCATGTTGTTCATGGCCATGTGGCAGCACTCCCTGGGCACTTGCTGCGGCAACCACGTGCAACTTGACCCACACCACTACCTGGCTGCGCAACTCGACATGCTGCTGCATGGCTTTTGCACCACGCCACCAACCGCGTCTACGGAGCCCACAACCGCATGAAACCCTGGATGAAATGGGCTGCCACAGGCCTGATCGTGACCTTGCTTGCTGCGGGTATTGGCCGCACGCTGTTGGCCCGCAAAACACGGCAAGCGGCGCTGCAGGCACAGCAAGCGGCGCAAAAAACAGAAGTCGGCATTGAACTGTCTGCCAGCGAGCTGCTGCAGGTCAAACCGCTGCGGCTGACCCAAACCATTCGTTTGGCCGGCCCGATCAACGCCGTCCACACCGCTTGGGTCAAGGCCCGTGTGCCGGGCGAACTGCGCGGTTTGACCGTACAGGAAGGTGACAGTGTGCAAGCCGGCCAAGTGCTGGCCCACATTGACCCCACCGAGTCCGATGCCCGGGTACGCCAGGCGCGCCAGCAAGCCGCCGCAGCCAAGGCGCAGGTGGACATTGCACAGCGCAGTTTTGGCAACAACCAGGCGCTGGTGGCGCAAGGGTTCATCAGCCACACCGCGCTGGAAACTTCCCAGGCCAGTTTGGCTGCGGCCCAGGCCAATTACGCTGCGGCACAGTCAGGTGCGGACTTGGCGCTCAAGTCGCTGGACGACACCGTGCTGCGCGCACCGATTGGCGGACAGGTTTCACAACGCCTGGTGCAGCCAGGTGAACGTGTGGCAGTGGAAGCCCGCGTGGTGGAAATTGTGGACAACCGCCAGCTGGAGCTGCAAGCCAGTCTGAGTGCGGCAGACGCGCTCCAGGTTCGGGTCGGACAAACCGCACAGTTGACACTGGACGGCAGCACCGAGACGATCAACGCCAAGGTCGTGCGCATCAACCCCGCTGCCACTGTGGGCAGCCGGGCGGTGTTGGTCTACCTGGCGATTGCACCCGGTGCACAGGTGCGCCACGGTCTGTTTGCCCAAGGCAATTTGCAAGTGGGTGAAGTGACCACCTTGGCACTGCCGCTGAGCGCGGTGCGCACCGACAAACCCCAACCCTACGTGCAAGTGGTGAGTCAAACCCAGGTGTTGCATGTGAACGTGACGCTGGGCGTGCGCGGTGCGGCAGACAACATCCCGATGGTGGCAGTGAGCGGTATCCCAGAGGGCAGCCGGGTGCTTGACGGCAGCGTCGGCAGCCTGCGCGCAGGCACTCGGGTCAAGACACCGCCAGCAACGGCTGGAGCCCAATAGATGTGGTTCACCCGCGTTAGCCTTCACAACCCGGTGTTTGCCACCATGGTCATGCTGGCCCTGGTGGTGTTGGGGCTGTTTTCCATGCAGCGCTTGCAGGTGGACCAGTTCCCCAATGTGGATTTTCCGGTGGTGGTGATCAGCACCGACTACCCCGGTGCCTCGCCCGAAATCATCGAGAGCGAAGTCACCAAAAAGATTGAAGAAGGGGTTAATTCAATCGCCGGCATCAACGCCTTGACTTCGCGCTCGTACGAGGGGCAGTCGGTGGTGATCATTGAATTCGCCCTGCACATTGATGGCCGCAAAGCGGCCGAAGATGTGCGCGAAAAAGTGGCCGCCCTGCGCCCCACTTTGCGCACCGAGGTCAAAGAACCCAGGGTGTTGCGCTTTGACCCCAGCAGCCGGGCCATCTGGTCGGTAGCCGTGCTGCCCGATACCCGTCAAGGCGTGGCACTCAATGCCGTGGAGCTCACCAACTGGGCCGAACAAACGCTGAAAAAGCGGCTGGAAAACGTGCGCGGTGTCGGCTCGGTGACGCTGGTGGGCGGCAACAAGCGCGAGATCAATATTTATCTGCAACCGCAAGCGCTTGAAGCGTTTGGTATCACCCCGGAGCAGGTAGCCAACGCGGTGCGCAATGAAAACCAGGACTACCCGGTGGGCACGATTCGCTCAGCCGCGCAAGACCGGGTCATCCAGATTGCGGCCCGGGTGCAGCGCCCGGAGGACTTTGGCCGCATCATCATTGCGCGCAAAAATGGCGCGCCGGTGCGTCTTGACCAGGTGGCCAAGGTGCAGGATGGTGAGCAGGAAATTGAAAACCTGGCGCTGTACAACGGCCAGCGCACGCTGCTGCTGACGGTACAAAAGTCACAAGACGAAAACACCATTGGCGTGGTCGACAGCCTGAACAAAACCTTGGCCGAGTTGCAAACGCAACTGCCCCCGGGCATCAAGCTGCAGTCCATCACCGACGGTTCGCGACAAATCCGGGTGTCGGTGGCCAACGTGCGGCAAACCCTGCTGGAGGGCGCGTTGCTCACCATCCTGATCGTGTTCTTGTTCTTGAACTCATGGCGCTCAACCGTGATCACCGGCCTGACACTGCCGATTGCCCTGATTGGCACGTTTTTCCTCATGAACCTGCTGGGCTTCACCATCAACCTGATCACCATGATGGCGCTGAGTTTGTGCGTTGGCCTGTTGATTGACGATGCCATTGTGGTGCGCGAAAACATCGTGCGCCACGTGCAGTTGGGCAAGGGCGCGTTCGATGCCGCCATGGAGGGTACGCGTGAAATTGGTCTGGCGGTGTTGGCCACCACGCTGTCGATCGTGGCGGTGTTTTTGCCGATTGGTTTCATGGGCGGCATCATCGGCAAGTTTTTTCATGAATTTGGCCTGACGATTGTGGCCGCGGTGCTGATCTCGATGTTTGTCAGCTTTACCCTCGACCCGATGCTGTCGAGCATCTGGCACGACCCCAGCATTGAGCCACACGGCCAGCACCACGCGCCACGCACCTGGTACGACAAAACCATCGGCCGCATCACGCGCTTGTTTGACGTGGGCACCGACGCGCTGGCCGATGTTTACCAAAGTATTCTGCGCTGGGCGCTGGACCACAAACTGGCTACGCTGGCCCTGGCACTGGGCATATTTGTCAGTTCTTTGGCGCTGGTGCCCCTGCTAGGCACCGAGTTTGTGCCCAAGTCAGACTTTTCGGAAACCAACCTCACCTTCAACACGCCAGTGGGCTCGTCGCTGGAAGTGACCGAAGCGCGCGCACGCCAGGTGGAAGGCATTTTGCGTTCCTTCCCTGAGGTCAACTACACCCTGACCACCATCAACACCGGTAACGCGCAAGGCAAAATTTACGCCAGCATCTACATCCGACTGGTCGACCGGCACTTGCGCACGCGCAATGTGGATGCCATGTCCACCGTGCTGCGCCAACGCCTGCGTGAGGTACCCGGCATTACCGTTACCCACGTCGGTTTGCTCGACCCGGTGGGCGGACAAAAGCAGATTCTGTTTTCGATTCAGGGCGCGGACATGGGTGAACTGGCGCGCCTGAACACCTTGGCACTGGAAAAAATCCGCTCCATTGCGGGCCTGGTTGACATTGACTCCACCCTCAAACCCGACAAACCGACGCTGGACGTGCAGGTGCGCCGCGACGTGGCCTCAGACCTGGGCTTGAGCGTGGCACAAATCGGCACCAGCCTGCGCACCCTGGTGGCCGGGCAAACGGTGGGCAACTGGCGTGCGCCAGACGACCAGACCTACGACGTGAACGTGCGCCTGTCACCCCAGTCACGCACGCAGCCACAAGACCTGGCCGGTCTGCCCTTTACCGTTGGACAACTGGCCGATGGCAGTGCGCGCGTGGTGCGGCTCGACCAGGTGGCCACAGTGGTGGAGTCCAGCGGCAGCAACCAGATCAACCGGCGCGATTTGACACGTGAGGTGGCCATCACCGGCAACGTGTCGGGCCGCTCGGCCGGCGAGGTGTCGGCCGACATCAAGCTGGCCATGGACAGCATCGCCATGCCACCGGGCTACAGCTACAAGTTCAGCGGCTCGGTCAAAGACATGGCCGAGGCTTTTGGCTACGCCTTGTCAGCGCTGGCCATGGCCGTGATCTTTATCTACATGGTGCTGGCCAGCCAGTTCAAGAGCTTCTTGCAACCGCTGGCGCTGATGACCGCCCTGCCCTTGACCCTGATTGGTGTCGTGCTGGCGTTGATGCTGTTCAACTCCACCCTGTCCATGTTCTCGGTCATCGGTGTGGTGATGTTGATGGGCTTGGTGACCAAAAACGCCATTTTGCTGGTGGACTTTGCCATTCGCGCCCGCGCTGACGGCATGAACCGGCACGACGCGCTGATGACCGCAGCGCGCGTGCGCCTGCGCCCGATTTTGATGACCACACTGGCCATGATTTTTGGTATGGTGCCGCTGGCTTTTGCCTTGTCTGAGGGCTCTGAAATGCGTGCGCCCATGGGGCAGGCGGTGATTGGCGGCGTGGTCACCTCGTCGCTGCTGACGCTGGTGGTGGTGCCGGTGGTGTACTGTTACATGGATGATCTGGCGCAATGGTTGGCCAAATTGTGGCGCAAGTCGGCTCCCGCTGCGGCGCAAAAAAAGGCTTTAGACCACCCTGCCAGCTAAAATTAAAAGATTCCGTTAACATACCCCCTGGAGTACCAAATGAACTTGCAAAACGTGGAACAAGCCCGCTTCAACATGATCGAGCAACAAATCCGGCCCTGGAACGTCGAAAGCGCGGCCGTGCTGGAACTCCTGGCCACGGTCAAACGCGAAGACTTTGTACCCCTGGCGCAAAAGGCCCTGGCCTTCACCGACATGGCCATTCCCTTGCCCGGTGGTCAAACCATGTTGGCTCCGCGTGTGCAAGCCCGTTTGGTGCAAGATGCGGCCCTCCAGCCGACCGACAAAGTGCTTGAAATTGGTGCCGGCACGGGCTACATGGTGGCGCTGATGGCCAAGCAAGCGCAACGCGTGATTGCGCTTGAAATCAACCCTGAACTGGCCGAGATGGCGCGTGCCAACCTGCAACGCGCTGGCATCCACAACGCCGAAGTGCGGCTGGCAGACGCTGCCAAAGGCACACCCGCAGACGCACCGTTTGACGTGGTGGTGCTGGGCGGCTCATTGGTCGAAGTGCCGCAGGCGCTGCTGAACCTGCTCAAGGTGGGTGGTCGCCTGGTGGGCATTGTGGGCCGCGAGCCCATCATGCACGCACAGCGCATTACCCGCACCAGTCAAACCGATTTCAACGCCGTGGAGCTGTGGGACGACAACGCCCCATGCTTGACCAATTTTCCGCAACCCAGCACCTTTAAATTCTGATCATGGTTCAACACATCCGCCCGCTGCAACTCAAAGACTGGTTAGAGGCCGTGCGCGGCCACGGCAACCCGGTGGTGCTGGATGTGCGTGAACCCTCCGAACTGGCCGTAGCCCGCATCAAGCCCGATGGCTTTGAGCTCATCACCATTCCCATGGGGGTGATCCCGCCACGGCTGTCCGAACTGAGCCCCGACCAGCCCGTGGCCTGCCTCTGCCACCACGGCGGGCGCAGCATGCAGGTCGCCAATTTTCTGAAAGCAAACGGTTTCAAACACGTGGTAAATGTGGCGGGCGGCATCAATGCCTGGTCGGCTGAAGTTGACCCCAGCGTGCCACGCTACTGAGCCCGCGTTTGATCTTGTTTTTTGGCCACTAACCCGCACTGCACACCATGATCAACCTGCGCCCCCTTCCCCTTGCTCTGGCCCTCAGTGCCGCGTTTGCACTCCCGGTGCAGGCCCAAAGTCTGGCCGATTTGTACGACGCTGCGCGTCACTTTGATGCGGCCTACCAGTCCGCCAAAGCGTTGTACCAAGCCAACTTATCCAAAGCCGAACAAGCCCAAGCCGGCCTGCTGCCTGCCGCCAACCTAGCGCTGGGTGTCAACCGCACCCGCATTGGTAGCGACACACCCGCGTTTGACCGCGGCAGCTACGGCAACCAAAGCGCCACCCTCAGCGCCAGCCAGCCGCTCTACCGCCCCGCCAATGCCGCGGCTGCCGAGCAAGGCAAAAAATCTGCCGACATGGCTCAAGCCCAGTTGCAAACAGCCAACCAGGACTTGATCGTGCGCGTCAGCCAGGCCTACTTTGACGTGCTGGCCTCGGCCGACAGCTTGACCTTTGTGCAGGCGCAAAAAACCGCCATTGCCGAGCAACTGGCAGCCGCTAAACGCAACTTTGAAGTGGGTACGGCCACCATCACCGACACCCGCGAGGCACAAGCCCGGTTTGACCTGGTGCTGGCACAAGAAATTGCCGCCATGAACGACTTGCGCGTTAAAAAACTCGCTTTGAACCAACTCACCGGCAACGCAAATGCAGAGCCAAAACAGCTTACAGCCCCTGTTATCATTGCATCAGTAGCTCCTGATAATATAGCAACCTGGGTCACTGAAGCAGAACAAAATCACCCCAGCGTGAAGCAAGCCCAACTGGCGCTGGCGGTGGCACAGCTGGAAACCCAGAAAGCGCAAGCGGGTCACAAGCCGACACTGGATTTGACCGGCAGCTACAGCCTGACGCAAAACAATGGCTCCAGCAATACCACGCTGGACTACCGCACCAACGTCGCTGCCGTGGGCCTGAGCTTTAACCTGCCGCTGTTCGCCGGTTTTGCCACGCAAAACCGTATCAAGGAAACGCTGGCCCTGGAAGACAAAGCCCGCAGCGATCTGGAAGCTGCCCAACGCGGTGTAGCCCAAGCCACCCGCAGCGCTTTCTTTGGCGTGCAATCGGGCTTGGGGCAAGTCAAAGCGCTGGAAGCCGCGCAAGCCTCCAGCCAGAGTGCGCTGGAGGCCACCCAACTGGGATACCAGGTGGGGGTGCGCATCAACATCGATGTGCTCAACGCCCAAACCGTGCTGTTTGACACCAAAGCCAAACTGGCCAAAGCGCGTTACGACGTGCTCTTGGGCGGTCTGAAATTGCGCCAGGCCAATGGCTCACTCCAAGAAGACGACTTGAATGCGGTCAATGCGTTGCTACTGAAGTAACGCCTGGCCCACCAGTCTGCTGCAACAAGCCTGCTACTGCAACCGCTGTACGCTGCGCTGCACCCTGGTGGGTTTGGAAAAAACACTGGCTGGCCTGCACCATGTGCGCCAGATGCGCTGGCGACGCAAGCAAGTCGCAAGCACACTGCACGGCCTGTCCCAGGTCTGTCACCCGTTGCGCTGCGCCCACTTGCAGCGCCTGTTCGGCGGCATCGGCAAAGTTGAACGTGTGCGGGCCCATCAGCACCGGGCAAGAGCAAGCCGCGGCTTCAATCAGGTTTTGCCCCCCCAGTGGCTCAAAACTGCCCCCCAGCAACGCCACGTCCGCCAGGCCGTAATACAGCGCCATCTCACCCAGCGAGTCGCCAAGCCAGATGCAGGGGGGCGCAGCGTGAACGGTGTCCATGGCAAGTGGCGGGCCGTCGGTCAGCCAACTGCTGCGCCGCGACACGGAAAAGCCATGGTTTTCGATCAACCCGGCGACTTCATCAAAACGCTGTGGATGCCGTGGCACGATCAGCCATTGCACCTGATTTACTATCGAATCAATAGCTGACTGCCCTTGTTTTAAAAGGGCTATAGCCTCAAATTCTTTAAGTATTTTGAGCAATGCCAACTCTTCCCCGGCGCGTGAGCTGGCCAACATCACGACGGGTTTGCCCAGCCGGGCGCGCCAAACCTGTCCGCGCCCAAGTTGTCCAGCATCGGGGGTGGCATCAAACTTGAGGTTGCCCAACACGCCGTGAACCTTCGCCCCCAGGCTGCGCAAACGCTGTGCATCGGCCGGGGTTTGCGCCCACACCGCCGTTAAACCGGCATA